>WTGL01000064.1:0-9583 GCA_011523565.1 Acidobacteriota bacterium | reverse complement strand
CTTGCGTGCGCGGGGCGACGCGTTGACGGACGGACCGTGCCAGAGCGAGTGCGGGAAGAGGATGCAGTCGCCGGCCTTGCCCTTGAGCTGGACGGCACCCGGCGTCTTCGGACCGGGCGCCGGGTAGGGCCGATCGGGGAACGGGCGCATGTGGCTGCCGGGGAAGACGGTGAAGTTGCCGGAGTCTTCGTCCGTGATGTCGGAGAGCAGGTACATCCCCTTCATCGCCAGCGGCAGGCTCGTCTCGGTGACCCGGATGCGGCGGAGCGCCTCGCCGCCGTCGGTGTGGGTGTAGCCGGGCCAGCGCGGGTTCGACGGCCGGACGATCGCCTGGGTCATGCTGAGCACGAGGTAGGGCCCCATGATGTCGGTGATCAGGTCGAAGACGGGGGAGGCGTCCATCAGGTCGAGGAACGCCTGGTCGTAGCCGAGCAGGACCCGGCGGTCCATGAAGCCCTCCGGGTCGCGGTCGACGGCGTGGTCGAGCCAGGCGTAGTGGCCCAGCGGCCCGTCGGGACTCGGTTCCCAACCCGGGAGTTGCCGGATCCGGTCGAGTTCGGCGTCGAAGAACGCGACCTGGCCCGGTGACAGCGCCCGTTCGACGCGGATGTAGCCGTCGATCGCCCACTGTTCGCGCTGGGCTCGGGTCAGTTGCTGCATGGCGGTTGTCTCCTGGTGCGGGTTCGGTTGGCGGCCGCGACCCATAGCGCCTGTGCCGGTGGTGGTGTTTGAGCATACGCCGCTGCCAGCCGGGCGGTCATTCGATGGCTTCGGCGCCGCCCGCTCTTTCGGCCGCCTCTGCCGCATTGCGCGCGCGCTCGTCCGCGCCCTGATGGCTGGCCAGCCAGTTCGGGACGCCTCCCGCACCGTGGGTGCCCTCGAGTCGTCGCAGGAGTTCGCCGAGGCGAGTCGGTGAGATGTCGGCGCCAAGCAGATACTCGAACGCGAAGCGATCGGCTTCGCGCTCGGCGACGCGCGAGTACCGCTGGTCAAGCAACTGGTCCGGGCCCAGGACCGACAGCGCGGCAACCGACACATCGCCCGTAAAGGCGGTCCAGAGGACGAGCATGGACGATCTCTCGGCGATGCGCCGCAGGACGTGCCGGCCCGCAACATGGCCCAGTTCGTGGGCGAGAACCGCGATGATCTCCTCGTCGTTGTCGGCCAGCTCGACCAGCTCGTCAGTTATGACGACGGTGCCTCCCGGCAAGGCAAAGGCGTTCGGGCCGAAACGAGCTGAGGAGAAGAAGCCGAGGACCGCGGCTTCGACGCCGGTGTCGTCCTTCATCTCGTAGAAGGCCCGCAGAATCTCGGCCTGCCGGCCCTCGTCGACTTCGGTGGGAGTGAGGACGTCCAGTTGGAGAAACAGAGTCATCAGGTTTTCGCCGATGACGGCCTCCAGTTCTGGAGGCGTAGCTGCGACCACCAGGCGGGCGACGGCCGGCGTGCCCCACTTCGTGAAGGACAGCAGGATCGCGGCCGTGACCGCGAGGGCGGCCGCCGCTCCGCGCCAGGTGCTGTCGAGCCGGTGGAGAAGTCGCTCGAAACGCCGGCCGACGGGTTGGCGACCGGATTCGGTGCGGACCTGCATCGCGTCCAGGGCGTGGTTGTCCCGCACTTCGCACGAAGCGCCCCCCGGCAGGCGGACATGCCGTGGCGTGTCGGCGATGCGATGGGGAATCCGTACGTCGGCCAGGGAGTGAACTTCACGGTTCTCGATGCCGTCGATCGCGACGATCAGGTTGCCGTCGGCGGTGATCGTCATTTCCGCTTCGCGCGGTGTCGAGGTGCGACCGTCGTAGTAGCGGCAGGGCAGGCCGTTCATATGCCGATCTCCAGCCCGAACTCTCCGGCGGCCTCCGCGCCTGTGGCGCCGAGCCGCTGGGCTTCGCCGGCCTCGAAGGTGACTTCGCCCAGGGGCTGCATGACCAGAAACTGGTCCACGACGTAGCGCAGCACACGGATCCTCGCGAAGGGCGTGAACAGTCCGAAGGTGGCGACGATCAGGGCGGCATTGCTCGCGTAGAGCCACAACATGGCTCCGAAGGAGAGCTGCAGAACGAAGTCGCTGTCTCCGAGCTGAGTGCAACTCCACCGGTAGCTGAGCAGGCGAGCCCGGATGTAGACGAACGAGAATAGTCCGGTCAGGACTGCGAAGACCGGAAGGAACCACGCTGCCGTGGGAGAGGGGGATTCGGGATCGGAACCCAGGGACGGGAGGACGAGGACGATGCAACTCCCGATGAAGAGGACCACGGTCATCACCCAGACGAAGATGTAGACGCCGTAGTAGGGACCGGCTTCGCCGATGAAGCGGAACCGTTTGCTGCCGAAACGGGACTCCGCGACGAGGAAGCGGTCGCGTCCGAAGATCCTGAATGGCCAGGCCAGCCCGAACGTCACGAACGATGCAACGGCCATCAGCGGGTACCAGACCGCGGCGTCCCAGAACCGTCCCTGGAAGTCGAAGGCGATGCCGCGATACCTGGAGTTGCGGAGCTGGAAGGTGCGAGCGCGAATCACGACCCAGGGTACGAGGGGCGCCAGCACCGCAATCGCGGCGTAGTAGTACCAAAGGGAGAAGAGGTTGGCGAACCACAGAGCGACCGCGACGAAGGCGACCAGGATCCTCCCTCGCAGAATCGCGACCGGGTTCGCCGTGTAGTCGAAAGCCGTATCGCCGAGCCAGATGTGTCCGTACAGGTAGCGCCGCGCCCGCACCTTGGCCCATGCCGAGTAGATGCCCAGTGTCAGGAGCGTCAGCGCGACGTTGACGATCCAGATCCGGAAGTACTCCCATCCGTCGGCGGTGAATCGCAGACGCTGAGTCCGGGACTCGCCGTCTTCCGTGATCCCATCGCCTGTGTTTCCCCCGCTCATTGGCCGTGCGCGGCGAATCGTAGTGGAGAGCTGTTCGCGACCGGAACGCGGCGATCCGGGCCGGTGGAGCGAGGATCGCCTCGAGATGGTTCACCACCGCGTCGCCGCGCCGCCCCAGCCGTGCCTTGTCGCTGACCGTAACTTCTTTGTTTCCAGAGTTTGCGTAAAGCCCGGGAGGGTGTAGTCTGCCCTTGAGGTTGCCGTCCGCACCGTTCTTCGCCAACCCCGTTCGGGTATCATGCCGGCACAGATTTCGGGCAGCGAGCCGGCTTGTTGGTCACCGGCGGGCCTCGCGGCGGACGGCCAGCGGAGGATGAGATGAAGGGATCTGCACCGATCGGCTCAACAGCTCGCGCGGGAACGGGGCGCGGCGTACGGCACAGGCGGCGAAGTGATCGAGTCCGGGCGTGTCTCGCCGTGGTGGCGCTTGCCCTGGCGGCGGTGGCGGTCTGGGCTCAGGAGGAGGAGGAGGTCAGCGAACTCGACCGCGTGCTGGCCATGCACCACGAGGCCCGGGGCGGTCTCGAGAAGCTGCGCTCGATTCAGAGTGTGAGGGCCACCGGGACGATGTCGGTGCAGGGCATGGAGGCCCCGTTCACGATTCACCTGCGCCGGCCGAATCAAAGTCGCGTGGAAGGCGACTTCGGCGGCATGGCTCTAATTCAGGCGTTCGATGGCCAGCAGGCGTGGGTCCAGCAGCCCGGCCAGCCCAAGCCGACCGTCGTCGAAGGGGAGCCGGCGGCGGCGCAGGCCGCCGACTCCGCGCTGAGCAGCCCCTGGTTCGAGTACACGGAGCTTGGCTACCAGGTGGAACTCGCCGGCAGCGAGGAGATCGAGAGCGGCGAAGCCTGGAAGCTCCTCGTCACCGCGCCCGGCGGCGTAACGCACCAGGTCTTCATCGGCGCGGACGACGGGCTCGAGAAGAAGAGGATCTACCCGGCGGACTTCGGCTTCGGCATCGAGGAGGCGACCGTCCGCTTCGAGGACTACCGGGAGGTCGACGGCCTGATGCTGGCGCACCGGCAGATCATGGGCAGTGCGATGGGCGAGATGCCCCTGACCCTTGCCTCCTTCGAGATCAACCCGGAGATCGACCCCGACATCTTCTTCATGCCGGGCCAGATGGCCAACGCCGCACTCGGCCTGTACGAGATCGTGTCGCGCTACCGGAATACCCGCGGGGCTTCGGCCGCCGAGGTACAGACGCTCCGCGCCGCCGGCACCGTCGTGATGCTCGGCTTCGAGGTGCCGATGACGGTGGCCTTCGCACGCCCCGAGTCGTTCCGCGTCGACATCGACATGCAGGGCCTGCCGATGATCATCGCCTACGACGGGGAAACGGCGTGGAACGTGTCGCCGATGACGGGCGCCATCGACCCGACGCCGCTGCCGCAGGAGGCGATCGGGGCGCTGGGGATCCTCTCCGACTTCATATGGGGGAGACTCGCCGACAGCGAGGAGGCCGGCGTCGACGTGTCGCTGGCGGGAATCGAGAAGGTCGAGCGCGACGAGGCCTACCGGCTGGACCTTGTGACCGAGGACGGCGAGGCGCGCTCTCTCTACCTCGGTGGCGAGGATTTCCTGGAGCGCCGGATCGTCTTCAACGGGTCGTTCCTGGGGTCGACGGGAGAGATCGAAGTGACGATCGGCGACTACACGGACGCGGGGGGCTTGATGGTGCCGGGGAAGATCCGGATCGCGGTGGAGGGACTGGTCGTCACCGAGTTGAGGATCCAGGAAGCTGAAGCCGGCGCGGACATCGATCCCGCTTCGTTTACCATGCCCGCTCCCGCCGACCCGGAGACGCCGGGTCCGGCTCTGTAGGAGCTTGCGCATGCCAACCACGCCTTCCGATCCCACAAGCAAGGCATTCGACGCTTTTCTTCGACGTGGCAGCGCCCTGGTCGCCTGGTCAGCGGCCCTCCTTCTCGCGGCTTCGATGGTGGCAGCCGCCTCGGACGGCGACGCCCCCGAGCCGGTGGAGGATCCGGCGCTGGCCGAGACGATCGTCGTCACCGCGGCCCGGGCCGAGCAGGAACTCGGGCAGGTGACGTCGAGCGTCTCCGTCGTCACCGGCGACGAAGTCCGCGCCAGCGCGGCCGTGACCCTGGACGACACGTTGCGCCGGGTGCCGGGCTTCAGTCTCTTCCGGCGCAACAGCTCGATGGTCGCGCACCCGACCAGCCAGGGCGTTTCGCTGCGCGGCATCGGCCCCAGCGGCGTCAGCCGCACGCTGGTGTTGCTCGACGGGTTGCCCCTGAACGACCCCTTCGGCGGCTGGATCTACTGGGGCCGCGTGGGACGCGAGAGCCTGGACCGGATCGAGGTGGTACGCGGCGGCGGTTCGAGTCTGTGGGGCAACTCGGCCCTGGGCGGGGTCATCCATCTCGTCACGTCGCAGCCCGAATCGGGTAGCTCGTTGCGGCTGTCGGCACTGGCGGGAGACCACGGCGTGGTTTCGGGCGACGCCTGGTTCGGGCAGGGCTTCGAACGCGGGGCGCTCACCCTGTCCGCAAGGACGTTCGACAGCGACGGGTATCCGGTGGTGCGCGATGATCAGCGTGGTCCGATCGACGTGGACGCCTTCTCGGAACAGACCACGGTCGCCGGCCGGCTGGCGTTTTCTCCCAGCGACTCGGTGTCGATCAGCGTTGGCGGCGACACCCTGTCGGAGGATCGCGGCAACGGCACGCCGCTGACCGGCAACGACACGGAGTTGACCTCGTTCCGGTTGAGCGCCGACATCGTGAGCGGCCGCGGTGACACCTGGACGGTGCGCGGCTTCACCCACGAACAGGAGTTCGCCAGCCGGTTCAGCGCGCAGCAGGTCGACCGTTCCTCGGAGCGGCCGGCTCTCGACCAGTGGCTGGTCGACTCGGAGGCTGCGGGCTTCGGCGTCCAGTGGGAGGGGGAAGTGGGCTCCGGCCTGTGGGTCGCCGGCGCCGAATCGCGCGGTGTCGATGGCGCGACGAACGAGGACTTCTTCTACACCACGCAGTTCAACCGGCGCCGGATGGCGGGCGGCGACCAGGCGATCACGGGCGCCTACGTCCAGCGCCGGGCCGACTTCGGCGATCGCCTGACCCTGGAACTCGGCGCCCGCATCGACCGCTGGGATACCGACTCGGGCAGCCGCCTGGAGACGAACAAGGCCGACGGCTCGATCCGCCGCAGCGACGCCTTCGACGACCGGAGCGAGACGGCCGCGTCGCCGCGGATCGGCTTCCTCTACGCCCTCGACTTCGGCTGGAGCCTCCGCGGCTCGGTCTACGGTGCGTTCCGGGCACCGACCGTCAACGAGCTGTACCGGCCGTTCCGGGTCCGCAACGACATCACGGAGGCGAACGAGCTGCTCGAGCCCGAACGGCTCAGTGGCGTCGAGTTCGGCGCCGTGCGCTACCAAGGGGGCTCGCGGCTGTCGCTCAACGCCTTCATCAACCGGGTCGAGAACCCGATCGCCAACGTCACCCTGGCGGCGATCCCGAGCGGCCGCTTCTTCCGGCCCTGCGGTTTCGTGCCCGGCGGCGGCTCCTGCCGCCAGCGGCTGAACCTGGACCGCACACGGATCCAGGGCCTCGAGGCCGAACTCCGCCAGCGGCTCGGCGATGTCTGGCGGTTGGACCTGTCCTACCTCTACAGCAACGCCGAAGTGGACAGCGCAGCCGACTTCCCGGAACTCGAGGGAAGGAGGCTGGCGCAGACGCCCGAGCAGTCGGCGAGCCTGGGGCTTGAGTACTCGAACCCCGAGGTGATCCAGGCCAGGCTCGGCGTGCGTTTCGTCGGCTCGCAGTTCGAGGACGACCTGAACACGCGGCCGCTCTCTAGCTTCGCGGTCGTGGACCTGAGCGCCGCCCGCGCCCTGAGCGGCCGCTGGCTGGTCTTCGCCGGTCTCGAGAACCTCCTCGACGAGGAGGTGCAGGTCGGCATCTCGGGAACCGGCCTGGTCACGGTCGGCGCCCCGCGCATGGTGCACCTGGGGGTGCGCCACGTCCTGAGTCCCTGATCCCGAAGGGAGCCCATGGCCCGAGTCACCGCTGAAACGCTCTCCCGCAAGCAGCGGGAGATCTCGGTCTCGGAGTTCTTCGCCAAGAACCGGCACCTGCTCGGCTTCGACTCGTTGCGCAAGGCGCTCCTGACCACGGTCAAGGAGGCGGTGGACAACTCGCTCGACGCGTGCGAGGAGGCCGGCATCCTGCCCGAGATCCGGGTCGAACTGGAGGCGGCCAGGGGGGCGAACCGGTACCTCGTGCGGGTCACGGACAACGGCCCCGGCATCGTGCCGGAACAGGCGCCGAGGATCTTCGGTCAACTCCTGTACGGGTCGAAGTTCCACAGCCTGAAGCAGAGCCGGGGACAGCAGGGAATCGGTATCTCCGCGGCGGCGATGTACGGGCAGTTGACGACCGGCAAGCCGGTATCGGTGGAGTCGCGTACGGGTCCGGACGCGCCGGCCTACGCGATGCAGGTCATGATCGACACGAACACGAACAAACCGAAGGCGATCGGTCGGCGGAATCTGCCTGACTGGCACCTCGACCACGGCACGCTGGTCGAGGTGGAGCTGGAGGCGAAGTACCTCAAGGGCCGCCAGTCAGTCGAGGAGTTCCTGCACCAGGTCGCGGTCGCGAACCCGCACGTGACGCTGCACTACCGGAGCCCGAACGGCGACACCGACTCCTGGACTCGCACCGTGGAGCAGAACCCCGACGCCCCGCGGGAGATCAAGCCGCATCCTCACGGCGTCGAACTCGGTGTGCTGATGAAGATGCTGCAGTCGACCCGGCACAAGACGGTCACCCAGTTCCTGTCGCGGGACTTCAGCCGCATCTCGCCGCAGCTCGCGGGCGGCCTGGCGAAGCGGGCCGGCATCAAGGCGAAGGCGCGGCCGAACACCGTCGCCCGGCAGGCCGCCGACGCGCTCTACAAGGCGATCAACGACTCGAAGACCCGCATCCGGCCGCCCTCGACGGATTGCCTGTCGCCGATCGGCGTCCAGGAGCTTATCGCCGGCCTGACCCGCGGTGTCCGGGCGGAGTTCTACGGCGTGGAGACGCGCAAGCCGGCCGTCTACCGCGGCAATCCCTTCCAGGTCGAGGTCGGCCTGGCCTGGGGCGGTGATCTGGCCAGCGACGAGCTGGCCAAGGTGCTGCGATTCGCCAACCGGGTCCCGCTCCAGTACTACGCCGGATCCTGCTGCATCACGAAGGCGGTGATGGACGTCTCCTGGCGCACCTACGGTCTGACCCAGTCGCGCGGCGCGCTGCCTTCGGGGCCGCTCATCGTACTCGTGCATCTCGCCTCGGTGTGGGTGCCGTTCAGCTCGGAGAGCAAGGTCGCGGTCGCCGACTACGACGAGATCCGCAAGGAGATCAAGCTCGCCGTCCAGACCTGCGGCCGCCGGCTCGGCCAGTACGTCAAGCGCAAGGCGCGGGCAAGGAGCGAGGCGCGGCGCCGCGAGGTGTTCAACCTCTACATCGATGAGGTGGTCAGCTCGGTCGAGGCGATCACAGGCAAGGAGCAGAAGCTGTTCCGCGACCGGCTGCTGGCGATCAGCCGGCGCAAGACGGAGCTGGCGGGAATGCTCGAGGAGGAGAAGGGCGCCTCTGGCGAGGACCTGGAGGCATGTGAGAACGTGCTGGTCGTCGATCCCGACGCGGAGCCGCCGGCTCCGGACACGGCAGCGGCGGCGCCGACGAACGGAGAGGACGAGCCGCCGGCGGATCCGATCCCCGACGAGGCCTTGCCCGAGGAGGGGCTGGAACCGCTCGGCGACCTGCCGCCGCCGCTGCCCGCGGAACCCGAGCAGGATCGCGGGTCGCAGTTGGAGCTGGTGTGACGCCTGGAGATCGTTGACGTGGCGGATCCGGGTAACGGAGCGAAAGCGAAGAACGGCGGGGCCCCGGCTGCCGACGAGGCGGCGCCGCGATTCAAGGTGCCCGCTCGTCTGGATACCCGGGGCAAGATCGAGTACCTGGCGAAACGGACGTTGGCGATGGCCCGCGGGGAGGTCGACCCCTACGTCGACATCCCGTCGCGCACGCTCTCCAACGTCGCCTTCTCGAAGCGCAGGAAGATCATCGAGATGGGCGACGCGACCCAGCGCCGGTCGCTCTTCAACCTGAACCAGGCGCGTAAGTACATGCAGACTCTGCTGGTCGCGCGCGGCTGCTCTCAACTCCTGGACGAACAGAAGACGACGAGCATCCGCGACCTCTACTACATGAGCAAGCACACCCTGGCCGACGGCAAGGAGAACACCTTTGAGGGCCAGGAGGAATCGGACCCGATCATCGAGGATCTGGAGGTCACGCTCGGCTCGCTGCGTGAGGAACTCCACCTGTTCGCGGCCAAGCGAGGCTCCGTCGTCGGCCCGCTGACCCTGGTCGACGCCGGTGACGTGATCGACCTGTCCCGGATGGGTTCAGGCGGCTGGTCGGTCCCCGGCATCGTCGAGCCGGACACGATCCGCTTCGTCGGCCACGGCGCCAAGTTCATCCTCCTGGTGGAGAAGGAGGCGGTCTGGGCGCGCCTGAACGAGGACAAGTTCTGGAAGCGCCACAGTTGCCTCCTGGTCACCGGCCAGGGCCAACCCCCGCGCGGAGTGAGGCGCCTGCTGTACCGCATGGTCAACGAGCTGGACCTGCCGCTCTACGTCTTCGTCGACAACGACCCCTGGGGCTACTACATCCACTCCGTGGTCAAG
>WTGL01000037.1 GCA_011523565.1 Acidobacteriota bacterium | reverse complement strand
GCCTGCCTGCTGATTCCCTGCAGCCTCCTGCTGAGCGATCCGCCGGCGCCGGCGGCTTCTGCTCCGGCCGGAGGGGCCGCGGCGGTGGAGGAGCCGGAGGAGGAGTCCCTGGCGGTGAGGACCTACCTGAACTCCCAGCAGTTCGTGGTCATGTGGGTCGTCTTCTTCTTCAATATCGCGGCCGGGATCACGGTGATCAGCTTCCAGTCGGAGCTGCTCCAGGAGGTGTGGGGACTCTCCGACCCCTCTCTCGAGCCGGCGACGCTCGCCGAGTACGGCGCCACCCTGATCGCGATCAGTTCGCTGTGCAACGGCGTGGGGCGGCTGTTCTGGGGCCTGCTTTCGGACCGGATCGGCCGGGTCAGGGTGTTCCGCATTCTGCACGCGAGCCAGATGGTTGTCTTCGGCGTGCTGATGACGGAAACCAACCCGTGGATCTTCTCGGCGCTGGTCTGTTACGTCCTGCTCTGCTTTGGCGGCGGCTTCGCCACGATGCCACCCTTCGTGCTCGACGTGTTCGGGCCGAAGAAGATGTCGGCGATCTACGGTGCCGTGCTCACCGCCTGGGCGGCGGCCGGAATCGTCGGTCCGGTGTACCTGGGCTACCTGAAGGACGTCTATCCGGACCGGGCGGTCATGTACTGCTTCCTGGTCGGCATCCTGATGCTGGGCGGTGGCTTCCTGTTCTGCTACCTGTTGACGGATAATCGGATCAGGCTGGGCCGTCCGACCCTGGAGGGGACACTCCGGGAGTACGGAATCCCGGTGCCCACCAGGACCTAGTGTTCGCGCCGCTCCTCAGATCGCTTCGGCCCGCCCAGTGGAGCAAGAACGTGTTCGTTCTTGCTCCGGCGACCTTCGCCGGCGGCCTGACGGAACCGGAAACGGTCGCTGCCTCGGTGGTCGCTGCGCTGGCGTTCTGCGCTGCCGCCAGCGCCGTGTATCTGTTCAACGACCTGGTCGACCGCGAACGAGACCGGCGGCATCCCAGGAAGAAGTTGCGTCCGGTGGCTTCCGGCGCCCTGGGCGTGGTGCCTGCTTCGGTGGCCGCCGCGATTCTGGCCCTGGTGGCCTGCGGCGCCGCGTGGACGCTGAACGGCCAGACGACGTTGCTCGTTTTCGTCTATCTTGCGGTCAATCTCCTGTACACCGTGTGGTTGAAGGAGATCGTCATCCTCGACGTGATGGTGCTGTCGAGCGGCTACGTGATCCGGGTGCTGGCCGGCGCTGCCGCCGTCGGCGCCGCGGTGTCCGCCTGGCTGATTCTCTGTACGGTCTTTCTGGCGCTGTTCATGGGCTTTTCCAAGCGGCGGCACGAGCTCGTGCTGCTCACCGACGAGGCGGGCGAGCAGCGTGCGGTCCTGACGCACTACAGCCCGACGTTCCTCGATCAGATGATGAACGTCGTGACCGCGTCGACCCTGCTGTCCTATGCCCTGTACACGACGGCGGACGAGACGGTCGCCCGCTTCGGCGCCTACAGTCTGGTGTGGACGGTTCCCTTCGTGCTGTTCGGCATCTTCCGGTACCTCTACCTGATCCACCAGGCCGAGAACCCGAAGCAGCGCAATCCGACCGAGCTACTGTTGTTCGACGTCCCGTTCCTGGTCAACATCGGGCTCTACAGCCTGACTGTGCTTCTGATCCTGTACGTCAGCAGCTCGCCGGAGTAGAACCACTACCCAGGGCAACGCCAGCAGGCCGACGATGACGGCGAACCAGAGTGTCGCCGCGCGCACGATGACGGTCGACGCCATGGCGGCGTCGAGAGCGACTCCCTGACGCTCCAGCAACAGGACCAGGGAGCCCTCGGCGGCCAGCAGACCTCCGGGGAGCATGGAGGCGGCGCCGGCGATGCTGGAAGCGGCGTAGTCGAACACCGACGCGAGCATCGGGACCGCGGGTTCGTAGTGCCGGACGACCAGCGCGCAACCGATGCCCTCGGCCGCCCAGGCAGTGGTGGAGAGCACCAGGCCGACGAGGAGCGTCCGTGGTTCGAGGAGACGGTTGAACGCCTGGTGAATGTCGATCAGCACCGCCGCGCGTCCCGCCCCCAGGCGTGTCTTCGCCAGCATCGGCATGAGGCGGTCCGTGAGGGGTCGGTAGACCAGGGCGATCACCGCGGCGGCCGCCACGAGAACGATCGTCGCGGTGAACGAATGCTGTCCGGTGAAGACCACCACCGAGGAGGCCAGCAGCAGCAGGACGGCGATGACGTCGAGAAGCCGTTCGGTGACCACGACGGCGACGACGGGGCGGGCCCGGTGTGCGCCGAACTCGCGCGCCATCCAGGCCTTCGCCAGTTCGCCCGCCTTGCCCGGCGTCACCGCCAACAGGAATCCGGTAAGGAAGATCGCCAGGCTCCGACCCATGGGGAGTCGGACATCGAGGCGATGGAGGTAGTACTGCCAGCGGAGGAAGCGCAGACCGTAGTTGACCGCGGACAGCAGCAGCACAAGGGTCAGTACGCCGCCGTCGAAGCCCCCGATGAGATCGCGGATCTGGTCGAAATCGCCGACGAAGCCAAGAGCCGCGAAGGTCATGATGCCGAGCAGGAGGAGGATAAGAAGACCTCTCCCGATACCGCGGAAGGGCTGTGTCGGGTCGGCGGCGCTCGGAGGGTGGCGAGGGACCGGCACGGGAGGCGGCATGGACGGTAGCAGCTTCGCAGCCGTACACGACCAGGGGCGGCCGTGAGTGCGGTTCGCCGTGGAACCGTTAAGCTGATTCCGTTGATGTCGAGTAGCGCGAAACTGCACGCGCGCCACCCCGTGGCGTCCCGCATCGCGCTCTACGGGACCCTGCTCGTGGTGGTGGTCGTGGGCTACCTGTCACTGCCGCGTGCCCCGGCGCCGGTCACAGGGACGGCCTGGTCGGAGGTCGACTACGAGGCGAACGAGGACGTCCGGCGGCTTCAGGCCCTGGTCCGGATCGACACCACGCCGGATACGGGCCGTGAGATCGACGCCGCCCGGTTTCTCGCGGAGATCCTGCAGGACGCCGGCCTCACGGTCGAGATCGAGGAGCACCCGGGCGCCAAGGCGAACCTGTGGGCGATCCTCGAGGGAGAGAGTCAAGAGGCGCTGGTCCTTCACAACCACCTCGACGTCGACCCGATCCGCCGTCCGGAAGACTGGGTCGTGCCCCCCTTCGAGGCTCGGCTCGATCCGCCCTGGATCATCGGGCGAGGCGTCTTCGACATGAAGAGCGTCACCGTTGCCCAGCTCGCCGCGATGCTGGCGGCGAAGGAGCGGATGGACGAGACGGGACGGCGTCCGCGGCGGTCGCTGATCTTCCTCGCGACCAGCAGCGAGGAGACCGGGAGCGATCCGGGTACGCGCCACATCCTCGCCACCCGGCCGGAACTGACCCGCCGGTTCTGGGCCGTGCTCACGGAGGGCGGCGTGCTGGAGGCGCCCTCCGTCGGTGAGGTCAAGTACTGGGGCACGTCGTTCGCGCAGAAGCAGTTCCTCGAGGTGACGGCCACCAGTGCGTCGGCGCAGCGACTGGAACAGCTCCGGGCGGCGCTGTTCGAGGCGCTCCGCTCCGCGCCGCCGACCGCCCTGGTGCCGGAGGTGAAGGCGTTCGCCAAGGCCTACGCGCCCTCGCGTCATCATCCGGACTACCGGGCCGCGCTGGCGGAGCCCGAACGCGTCCTGAGCGAGCCCGGGCTGTTCGAGCGTCTGCCGGCTCTGCTCAAGGCCCTGTTCCGCAACGAGGCGCACCCGTTCGCCGTTGAAGCGGCGCCTGAGGGCGGCTACCGGCTGCGGATCGTGCTCCACGTACTGCCCGGGCTCGATGCCGACGCGGCGGCCATCGAGCTGCTACCGGACCGTCTCCTCGACGGAATCGAGATCCGGATTCACGAGCGCCGGGGTGCGGTGCGGGGAAGTCCCCTCGACCACCCGGCGTATGTTCAGTTGATCGACTCGCTGCTCTGGCGGACCGGCGCCGAGCCGGGCCGTGTCGGTCCCTATCTGCTCACCCGCTATGCCAACGACGCCCGGTTCTTCCGCAGCGAGGGTATTGCCGCCTACGGGTTCACTCCCTTCCGGCTCGTCTCCGCCGACACGCTGACCGTGGGGGGTCCGAACGAGAAGATCGCTCTGCCCGCCTTCGTCGAAGGTGTGGAGTTGTACGCCCAGGTCGTGCGCGATCTGCTCGATGCGTCCCCTCCGCCGGCCGATCCCGCCGCCCTGGCCGCGAACCTGCCGCCACCGGACGACCCCGTGGGTTGGCTGGGGCGCTACGTTTCCTTCGATACGAGCAACCCTCCCGGCGGCGAGCGCCCGGCCGCCGAGTACCTCGCCGCGCTGATCGAACGGGGCGATCCGGGAGGAGAGATCGAAGTCCGGATTCTGCTGAGCCCGGACGGACGCGCGAACCTCTACGCCCGGTTGCCGGCCAACACGGTCGAGGCGACCGGTCGCAGCCTGGTTCTGCTGCACCACCTCGACGTCGTGCCCGCGGGGGAGGGCTGGAGCCGGCCGCCGTTCGGCGGTGAGCTGCACCGCGGGCGGATCTGGGGTCGCGGTGCGCTGGACGCGAAGAGCCTCGGCGTCGCGCATCTGGTTGCCATGCTCCACCTCCTCGAGAGTGATCGCCCCCGGCGCCGGGACCTGGTTCTCGTGGCCAGCGCCGATGAGGAAGCGGGTGGCGAAGAGGGTGTCGCCTGGCTGCTGGACGAGCACCCGGAACTGTTCAGCGACGCCGAGGCGGTGCTGAACGAAGCAGGCGTCAACCGGATGACCGGCGACCGGCTGCTGTGGTGGGGAATCGAGACGGCCCAGAAACAGGTGCTGTGGTTGCGAGTCACCGCGGCCGGCCGGGGCGGCCACGGCTCGGGATTCAACCCCGCGAGCCCCACGCATCGGTTGCTGAGGGCTCTGAACCGGGTGCTTGACCTCGAGCATCCCTGGCGGGTCACGGCCGCGGCGCACCAGTCCTACCGCGCCCTGGCCGGGTTCCGTCAGGGCGAGTTCGCCGAGGTCTTCGATCAGCCCCTGGACGTCGTGCAGGCTGAACTCGACAGGCGGATCCGGGACGGGACACTTGACCCGATTCTCCTGCCGGGCATGTCGGCGAGTTTTCGGGACACGGTTCAGGTCACCCGGATCGACAACGGCGCAGGTCCGGTGAACGTGGCGCCGGGCGAGGCGAGTGCGCTGATCGACGCGCGCCTGCTGCCGGACACCGATGTCGACCGGTTTCGGCGGCGGGTGGAGACAGTACTCGGCAGTGGCATCCATGTCGAGGAGTTGCTGCGTTCCGGCCGCAGTCCGGCGTCGAGCACGAGCAGCCACGTCTACAGGACGCTGGAAGGCGTACTCGGCGTGCACGCCCCGGTGGCGCCGACGATGATTGCCGGCACGACGGACTCGCGCTTCTTCCGCCGCCGCGGTGTGGACGCCTACGGCTTCTCGCCCTTCACGCTCTCCGCCGACGATGCGGGCGGCATCCACGGCGCCGACGAGCGGATACCCGTCGAGGGCTTCCTCCGGGGTTGCGAGACGATGAAGCGCGTGGTCGCCGCTCTCGTCCTCGCGGAGGACGACTCCTTGCCGTCTGCCGTCGGCGGAAGACGTCGCGGCGAGCCCTGATGTTCGAGGAGGCTCCGGCGATGGCGGTCTTCGGCGCCGTGTATTCCGCGGTCATCGGCCTGTGTGTGGGCAGTTTCCTGAACGTCGTCGCCTACCGCCTGCCGCGGGGCGAGTCGGTGGTCCGGCCGCGGTCCCGCTGCCCAGGCTGCGGCGGGAGGATCGCCGGCCGGGACAACCTGCCCGTCCTGAGCTTCGTTCTGCTCGGCGGCCGCTGCCGGATGTGCGGCGCCCGGATCTCGTGGCGCTATCCGGTGGTCGAGGCTACCGCCGGGCTCCTCTGGCTCATCTCCTGGCTCACCTTCGGGCCGACCGTTGACGGTCTGGCGGCCGCGCTCTTCTCGAGCCTCCTTCTGGTGCTCGCGACCATCGACGCGGCCCACTACCTGCTTCCGGATCAGCTGACGTATCTGACTTTGGGCCTCGGCCTGGCTGCGTCCTTCGGGGTCACCTGGACGACACCGCTGGGGTCGGTTCTCGGCGCCGCCGCCGGCGCCGTGGCCCTACTCCTCCTGATCGGGGTCTGGTACCTGCTGCGGCGAGTTCGGGGCATGGGCCTGGGCGACGTGAAGATGCTGGCCGGTGTCGGCGCCTTTCTGGGCCCCTACGGGATGCTGCTCACGCTCTTTCTGGCCTGCCTGTTCGGCGCGGTGTTCGGGCTTCTGCTCATGGTCCGCGGGCGGCTGGGCTGGGGTTCGCGCCTGCCGTTCGGGGTCTTTCTGTCGATCGGTGCGGTCGTGGCGCTGTTCTTCGGGCCGCGTCTGATCGCGGCCTACTCCTCCCTGCTCTAGCGGCGCGAAGACCAGAGCCCCGGATCCGTCCTGGTCGGTATGCGCGACTTGCGGGGTCCCGGCGCCCGCGGAACAGACTGCGGAGGCTTCACCCTCGTTGAGGTGCTGGTCTCCTGCGCCTTGCTCGGGCTTGCCGCCGCGACGGTGATGTCGCTCCTGATTCGGTCCGGCCTGAACAACCTCGAAGCGTCTCGGGCCGACAGCCTGGCGGCCATGGCGCGTTCCTCCCTGGAGGACATCGGGCACGCGGAGGACATGGAACACGTCTGGTGTCCCTCGATCTCGGCCTGGCGGGAGGATTGCGGTGCTGAGCCGCCGCGGTTCCGCCGTTCGGTGCGCCTGGCTTCTGTGGCGGTGCCGGCTCGTGGTGGAGAGTCCGTGGAGGTGGAGGAGGTGACGGTCGAGGTAACCGCACTGCAGGCGGGTCGTGCGGCAGGCGAGCGGACGATCCGCTTCGTCACGTTCCGCGCGAAGGAAGTGCGGTGAAGGGCGACACCGGGAGGGCCCTGACGGCGCGGCCGGACTGCGGGGCCAGCCTGATCGAGACGCTGGTCGCGTTCTCCCTGACCGTGGCGGTTTCGGCGGCGGCGTTCTTCCTGTTCGTTCTTCATCAGCGACTGGCGCGGGCGCAACTCGAGACGGCGTCGCTGTTGCAAGCGCAGCAGGCGGCGCACCTCGAACTGCGGCGAGCGTTGCGGGCCGCCGGCCGCGGCGGTCTGGCTTATCAGTTGCCTGGCCAGACGCCGCGCCCCGAACTCGCGGTCGAAGTCGAGAAGCACGTGCGGGCGGGCCACGCCGTCGGTTCCAGGACCGCAGCCGAGGGCACCGACGTGCTGGTGGTCCGCGGCGTGATGAACGGCCCGCTCTACTGGGTCGACGAGTACGGGTTCGACCCGGCCGCGAGGCGCGGCTGGATCGTGGTACACGCGCGCACCCCATACGCCTCCGCCCAGTCCCTCGAGATGCTGCGACAGGCCGGCGAGGCCGGTGACGATGCCCTGCTACTGGTTTCGGGTGACACCCCCGGGGTTCACGCGGTGGTCCCCATCGTCGACGTGGCGGCGAGCGGCCGAGGCCGGCACCGCAGACTGCGGGTCGAGTTCCACGCCGATGCCTCCCGGGGTCCGCTCGCCGCCGGCTTTCTTTCGATGTCGAGCGGCGGGAGCTGGCCGGCGGGCTACATGAGCAGGGTCGACCGGGGCGGAGTGCTGGAGGAGTGGCGGTTCTACATCCGGCCGCCGGACCCGGAATCGCCACGCGGGCCGCAACTGGCGATGGCGCGCCTGTACCCCGGAACGGCGGTGGCCTGGCGGCGACGGAGCGCGAACCTGACTCAGGTGATCGCGGACGGTATTGCCGACCTCGAGGTTGCGCTCCGGGAGACGGGAGAAGACGGTGGACCGAGCGTGACCCTGCTGACGACCGCGCGGATCGGCGAGCCGGCCGCGGCGGCGCTGCGGGTGGAGCGATCGGCCGCCGCCCTGGTTCAACTGCGAAACCTGCGATGAAGTCCGATTCCGCGAGGCTGTCGTGTGGAGCGCGAGGCAGTTCGACCCTGCTTGTTACCTTGATCCTCCTGCTGCTGAGCGGCTCCTGCCTCGCGCTTCTGGTGACGACGCAGACGCAGATGCTGATCGCCTCCGGGCAGAAGCTCCAGGCGCGTCTTCTCGCTGCCGCCGAGGGCGGCCTGCAGCTTGCGATCGCGCGTGGTATCGCCGGCGTCACCGACCCCTACAGTCGCACCCTGGTCACCGGCAAGCCGGGAGCGGAGATCGTGGTCGAGGTAACGGGCTTCTTTTCGGTGGCCGCCGGCGCCTGCCACCTCTGCATGACGAATCTGGACGGAGCATTGAGTTCGCTGGGGGGTTTGGGACGGGTCAGTCATGTCGCCGGAGCGACGGCTATGGCTCCACCGCGTCTGGATGGCCTGCCGCCTCCAACAAGAGAGCTGACCGCGGTGGTCGACCTGCTGCCGTGGCCGGTGGGCGCGAGCGACGGCTGGGACCTCGAAGGAACTGCGCGGGCGGCGCGAGACACGGTCCGGGATGCCGCCTTGACCGAAGTCGGCGCCTACGATGAGGATGCCCCGCTGACGGTCAAGAGGCTCGCCGGCCCGGACATCGATCCGCCGCGGACGGTGACGGTCGGAGGACTCGGCCTGGCCGGTCGCTCTCTCTACGCCTTCGAGCTCTCGCCGGAGCCCCGCCCCCTGTGGCGGTTTGCCGACAACGGGGATGAAGATGGCAACGGCGAGACTGATCTCGGCTACACGGTGTCGAAGCCGTCGGTCGTGGCGTTGAGGTTCGGGGCCGGCGTTCGCCCGGTTGCGATCTTCGGCGGCGGCTTCGACCCCGCGCGGCCGGGAGACGTGGGGAATTGGCTGTACTTCGTGGCGATCGACGGTGGGGAGGTGCTGTACAAGCGGCCGCTCGATGGGCCTGTTGTCGCCGCGCCGGCGGCGGTGGACACGGGGGGCGACGGACTGGCGGACCGGGTGTACGTCGGGACGACGGCGGGCAGTCTCTACCGGGTTGACCTGTCGCGAGCGGTGGAGCTCGAGGGCAGCAGGGTTCCGCCCGGTGCCTGGAATCCACGACGGGTGTTCGACACGGGCGGCCTGCCGATCCATCATCCGCCGGCGGTGATCCCGGTGCCTGCGCTCGGTGCACGTGCGCTCGCCCTGGGCGCCGGCGGCGCCGATCCCGGCACCGGGTCCGAGGAAGCGGCGGCAGGCCGGTTCCATCTGTTCGTGGAAGGTGTCTCGGGCGGTTCCGATCGGGCGGATGAGTTGCCTCGGCTCGATGAGGAGAATTCACTCGGCGGTGTCGATCGGCTCTCGCCGGCGCTGTCTCCCCGGGAGCAGGGGTGGTCCCTGGCTCTTGGCGCCGGGGAGCGTCCCGCGTCTGCGCCCCTGGTCGTCGGCGGGCTTCTGACCTTCTTCACCCTCCGCCCGACCGGGCCGGACGGCGGGGAGATCCACAAGTACGCGCTTCAGCTCGTCTCCGGCGATGCCGCGGGCGCCGGCGCCCGTGCACGGCTTGTCGGCCGCAGCGCCTCGTCGGCGGCGTCCGTCCTCGGAGCACCGACCCGGATCGAGATCGACCATGCGGGAAGTGCGGCCGCACCGGTGCTTCCGTCCGACGAACTGGCGATACTCCAGACGCTCCGCGCTCAGATGCCGGAACGATGCCGGTTCGATGGCAGCCGCATTCGGCTCATCGGGTCCGGCCCGGACGGTTCGCCGATCCGGCTGGCAGTTCTCCCGGTCTGCCGGATCGAGGCGGACTGGACCGAAGGCGGGGCCTAGGAGCTTTCGCCGACAGCGCGCTCGACCGCCGCGGCCAGCTCCTCGTCGTCGGCTGGATCCACGGTCCTCAGATCGAGAATGAGGCGCCCGTCGCGCTGGTAGCCGACCACCGGCGGCTCGCCGGTCCGAAGCCGCCGGGCGGTCTCCGCGGGAGCGTCGAGAGCGAGGACCCAGCCCTCGATCGCCTCGTCCGGCGCGGAGCCGCCTCCCAGGTAGGCGTCGCCCCGGACGACCCGTCCCCCCAGTCTGGCCGCCATCCGGTCGAGCCGGGGGCGGGATTCTCCGGTGTCGCTCCAGAGAGCCTCGATCGGCATGCTCTGCTCCGCCAGGTGCCGTCGGAGCACCGCGTCCAGTGCGGTCAGGACCAGCCGTCCCGGACGGAGCGCGCGGTAGAGCGGCGATTGCCGGAGTCGGTCCACGATCGATCGCTGTCCCGCGATCAGCCCGGCCTGCGGTCCGCCGAGGACCTTGTCGCCGCTGCCACAAACCAGGTCGCAGCCGGCTTCGATCAGGTCCCGGAAACTCTCGTGCCGGCGGAGCGGCGGCGCCGTGCGCGATTCGATGACGCCGCTGCCCTCGTCGACCATGAGGGGCAGCTCGTGTCGATGCGCGAAGGCCGCGAGTTCGGCTACCGAAACCTCCTCCACGAACCCGCGGATGCGGAAGTTGCCCGAGAAGACCTTCAGGACCAGGGATGCGGCCGGCCGAACCGCACGTTCGAAGTCGGCCAGGCGCGTCCGGTTCGTGGTGCCGACCTCGACCAGCCGGGCGCCGCTTGTGGTGAGGATGTCGGGAATGCGGAACGAGCCGCCGATCTCGACCAGTTCACTCCGGGAAAGAAGCACTTCGCGTCCGGAAGCCAGGGTCGAGAGCGCCAGCACCAGCGCGGCCGCGTTGTTGTTGACGACCAGGGCCGCCTCGGCGCCGGTCAGGGTCCGGAGGAGACTCTCGACGCGAAGACTGCGGTCGGTGCGGCGTCCGGTCGCAAGATCCATCTCCAGGTCGCAGTAGGCGTCGAGGCGCGTCTCGAGGTCATGGGCGACAGATCGGGGAAGCGGCGCCCGGCCCAGGTTCGTGTGGAGGAAGATGCCCGTCGCGTTCAGCACCCGCCGAAGCGGCGGCGCTTCAGCTTCCAGGGCGGCGCGGACGAGTTCGGGGATCCGGCGGATGAGGTCGTCCAGGTCGTCGTCGTCGATACCCGTCCGGACTTCGCCGCGAAGCCGGTCGAGGACCCTCGCCGCTTGGACCCTCGTCGCTTGCCTTCCGTATAATCCTGTGAGTTCGGCAAGCGGGCTCTCCTGCAGCAGACGTCCCACTGCAGGTAGTCGTCGCAGTTGACTCACGGCCTGCTGATCCTATTCCTCGCAGCCACGGCGCGGAGAGCCATGAACGCCAAGACCACACCCTCGAGAGCGAAGGCGCTCGTTCCCTGCCTGCTTCTGCTTGGCGGCGTGGCGCTCTGCAGCGGCGACTCCGCTCTCGAGGCCCAGATCGGCGCCGCCGTGGCGAGACCGGATCCCGACCTGGAAGGGGCCATCGAGGAGCAGCGCAGGCTGGTGGAGGGTCAGAGTCGCCCGGCCGCCCGCGCGACGGCCCTCAACGATCTCGCCAATCTGCTGGAGTTGCGGGGAGATGTGGCGGAGGCCCTCGAGTCCTACCGCGCGGCCATCGCCGCGGACGGAACCTGGCCGCCGGCGCACTACAACCTGGCCCTGCTCGCCTACGCGACCGGCGACATGGAATTGGCGGCGAGCCACCTTGCGACGGCGGTCGAACTGGCGCCGGAGAATGCCTGGGCGCACTACCAGCTCGGCCGCATCGCGGACGATGCGGGCGCAACCGAGAAGGCAGTCAGGCACTATGTGCGGGCCGTGAGCCTGGACTCGCGCCTGGCCTTCGACGACGTGAATCCTCACTTCGCGGTGAACCGCCACGCCACCGAGATCCTGCTCCGGGCGGACCGCACGAACGTCAGGGCACTGCCGCCGAGGACGTACTCGGAACCCGGGCGGATCAGCGGTCTGCTCATACCGGCGCCGGCGGCGCGGGCCCCGGAACCGGCTGCCGACGAGACGACCGAGGCCGCCGAGGTAACGGAGGCGAACGAATCGGATCGCCTGAGAGGTGACCGGGTGAGCCGGTCCCGTGTTCCGGCCACAACGGAGACGGAAGGGCTCGAGCCTTCGGCGCCGGCCCCCTCCCCTCTCCCGGTGTCCTCGCCGGAAGATGAGAGGGCGAGCCTCCCGGCGGGTCTGCCCCGCGCTGCCGAGACCGCAGCCGAGCGGGAACCGCGGGTCTTCACGCGGGACGACCTTCGGAGCCGCACACTTGCGTCCGGTGGCGTTACCAGGGTGCCCGTGGGCGCTCCGGCCCCGTCGGCGAGCCCTGCTTCGGGGAGGCGCGGTGCGCTCCAGGTCGGGACGCCGGTCGGACCGGGCGGCAGGCAGCCGGAGTCCCTTCCTTCGCCCGGGACGCTGGACGGCTCGAGTGGGGGGCGCTTCGAGCCAACCTCCCGCAGCAGCGCTCAGCTCGAGACGACGATACGGCGCCTCCCCGCCCCCGCGCCTTAGCGCGCCGCAGGCGCCCGGCGCCGGACCCGGCTCTAAACGGGCTCTAGCTGCAGCCCGGTCAGCAGCAGTGTCGGCGCGCCCACCGCTCCGGGCACCGGGAGGAACCTCACGTCGTCACCGACGGCTCGGATTCCGCGCAACAACTGCCGGATCGAACCTCCGAGCCGCGCTCTCGGAATGGCGCCGAGAATGCGGTCGTGTTCGATGACGAAGCCGGTCACATCGATCTCGAAGGTCGCCTCCGCGTCACCGTGGGAATCTCCGAAGGTGGCGCCCAGACGGCCGCCGGGAGCCCGGTCCAGCAGGTAGCAGCCGCGGCGGATTCCAGTCCGGATCTGATCCGCGGGCTCAGGGCCGGGCGCAATGTAGAGATGGGAGTGACTGATTTCGGGTGGAGCCCGCCAGCCCGACCGGCGCCTGCAGCCGGTGGCGGAGAAGCCCGACCACCCGTCATCCTCCCAGGGCAGCAGGGGCTCGCCGGGTTCCCCCTCCCTGATCAGCGTCACCGCCCGCGTCGGCACGCCTTCGTCATCAACCGAAGTCTGGATCCACCCGGTCTCCAGAGCGCCGTCGTCCAGGACTGTCAAGTCCGTCGGTCCCAGGGAGTAGCCGGAACTCAGGCGCTGAAGTGTCTCCCAGCCGTCGCGGTCCCGCAGGACAGGGCTGAGCAGGGCCAGCAGGTTGGAGGCGACGGCGGGCGACACCGCGAGTTCGCCGGAAGGCAGCACGGTCTCGGGTGCGGCGGTGGCGAGAGTCAGCCGGTCCGCGACTTCCGCGGCGATCGTGGGCGCGTCGAAGTCCCTCAGGTCACGGGCAGCCCGATAGAGGCTGCAGGAGCCACGGGTGGCGTTGCGTTCGACGGCGAACTCCATCTCGACCGTTGCGAGGCGCAGCGAGGTCCGCCCGGTGACGCCTTCGCTGTTGGCGAGTACGGACGCGCTGGCGCCGTCGTACAGCCTGGCCCGGATCAGGTAACTGCCCGCGAGTTCGCTCCTGGTGCGTTCCAGGATGCCGTGGGCGAGGTTCCGGCCAAGTGTCTCGGCGTCGCCGTCCGGGAGGTGCTTTCTGGCGGTGGCCATGCTCGCCTTGCGCCGGCTGGGGGACGGCAGCCTGAGTGAACCCGGCCGGAGGGAGTGGCGATTCAATCCGCGCCAGCCCCCGGGAGCGGGCAGGGAACCGGACTCGGCAACGAAGAGGGCTCCGCCTTCGGCCCCGGCGCGTAGTGCCCACCCCTTCTCCTCGACGTGGAGTGCGTGAGACCGCCAATCCGCCGGCGTCGCCGGCGAGGCGATGGCGGGCCGCCAGGGGTCGATCTCGACTTGAACGCCGCCGCCGGCCTTGACGTAGATCTCGGCGCTCGATGCGCCGGTGCGTTCGGTGACCGCGGTCAGCGCCGTCCGCAGGGCCTGGATGGTCGGCAGCCGCAGGGGCTTCAATCCAGACCCTCCAGGCGCACGGAGGGGCTTCGGGCCCATACCGGCAGGAGCGCTCCATCCTTCGCGCACCAGCCGGCGCCGGCGGCCAGCGGACGGTCTCCGACCGCGGTGACCGCCGCGAGGAGGTCGACCGTCCGTGACCGGAGCTCCACCGGACCCACGAAGTCGACCGGGCCACTGGTTCCGAGCCGCCGGGCGCAGGGCGCCCGCAGTACGCAGCCGCCGTCGAACGGGTTCAGCGAGCCGCTCTCGAATTCGCCGATGTAGAGGCCGCCGGCGGCTTCCTGGAACAGTTCCGCGTCGGGCGTGTCGCTGGGCAGCAACTCGAGATGTGTCGTGCGTGGCCCCGGCAGCACGTGGCGGCTGGCCCGTCTCGCTGCTCCCGGAACCAGCCGCTGGTAGCGGCCGGCCCAGCAGAGGTCCGCCAGCGGTTGCCGCACACGGCCGCCCCGCAGCAGCCAGCGGGCGATGACCGTCGTGCCTTCGTCGTCGCTGAACCGTCCGCAGCCGTCCGGAGCCAGCCGGGGATCGTCGATCACGTCGAGATCGTCCTTGCCGAGCTTCAGACCGACGACGCTTTCCGGGGCGCCGGTGAGGGCCAGGGTGTCCGCTTCCAGCGTGTGGGCAACGACCTCGTGCAGCATGACGGCGGCGGCGCAGGGTCCGAGAACGATGACGCGGGGCGCGTTCGAGTGCGCCGGCAGGTTCCGTGACCTCAGTCGATCGACCAGGCAGGTGGCGACCGGGTCGAGATCCTCGTCGGCGAGCGATGGCAGCAGGCCGCCCCAGACCCCCCACGGCGTTTCCACATGGAGGCTGAAGTACTCCTCGAACTGGCTGGGAGCCGACATGTGGCCGTGAATCACCTGGACCTGGCGGCGGTGGCGGCGCACGGTGACGTCCATGGGAAAGCCAACCCGGCGCCGATTGACGGCCCGGGCGAGCTGGCGCTCCGCCCGCTCGATCTCGGCGATCCGGAGCGGTGGCCAGCGACCGGTCCTGATTCTCGGAGGTGGACCGATCGACCCGGCCGTGCCGGTGACGCGGTCGCAGCAGGAGGCGAAGGCGTGCCCCGAAATGGTGTCGGCGGAGGCCAGACGGCTGCTGCCCGCTTCGATGCGCCGGACGGAGACGCCCCGCTCCCGCCGCAGGCGAAGGCGGTCGTGGGTGCCTTTCGGCAGCAACTCGACCGTCTCCAGCCGTTCGAAGAACGCCTCCGTCCGCTGGCCGGGGTGGTCCAGCAGCCGGGTCAGGGAGTCGGTCAGCTCGGTGACGTCCGACGCCAGCAGCGCGTTCGACTGCGGTGTGGTGGGCGTCGTCTCCATGGGTGTGATTCTAGGAGTAGAGTCGCGGCGTCCGCGCCGCGCTGGCGCAGAGGAAGTGCAGTTCCATGCCAGCATGCGCGGCCAGGAGCTTGCACCGCGGAACGCCGCGCATCGGTCAGGTTCCTCTGTGGTAAGAAAGCCGCTCGGATGACCAGGGAGCAGGAGCCAGTCGGACCAGGAGGCTCGATCCGCGGCCAGCAGGCGAGCGAACTGGAGCAACGCCTCGAACTGTCGCGGCTGGGCGGCGGCGCTGAGCGCATCGATCGTCAGCATGCGAGCGGCAAGCTGACCGCCCGGGAGCGGATCGATCTGTTGCTCGATCCAGGGTCGTTCGTCGAGATCGATGCGCTGGTGACGCACCGCTGCACCGACTTCGGCATGGCCGAGCAGCGCATACCGGGCGACGGTGTGGTGTGCGGACATGGTCTGGTGGACCAGCGCCCGGTTTACGTCTTCGCGCAGGACTTCACCGTCTTCGGCGGTTCGCTGTCCGAGACGAACGCGCGCAAGATCTGCAAGGTCATGGACCTGGCGGTCGAGAACGGTGCTCCGGTCGTGGGCCTGAACGACTCCGGAGGCGCCCGCATCCAGGAGGGAGTCGCTTCGCTGGGCGGTTATGCCGACATCTTCCTCCGCAACACGCTGGCCTCGGGGGTGGTGCCCCAGATCAGCGCGATCATGGGGCCCTGCGCGGGCGGCGCGGTCTACTCGCCGGCGATCACGGACTTCGTGCTGATGGTCGAGGGCACGAGCTACATGTTCGTGACCGGTCCGGACGTGATCAAGACCGTGACCCACGAGGACGTCTCGATGGAGGAGCTGGGCGGAGCGAAGACGCACGCGAGGCGGAGCGGGGTGGCGCACTTCACAGCCCCGGACGATACAGCTTGCCTGCTCGCCGTGCGGGAGCTGCTCGGCTACCTGCCGGGCAACAATCTGGACGATCCACCGCCCCGGCCGACCGACGATCCAGACGACCGCGAGGCGCCTGAACTCGACGAACTGGTGCCGGTCGACCCGAACAAGCCCTACGACATCGGCGCGTTGATCCGGGCCGTCGTGGACGACGGCCGCTTTCTCGAAGTTCACCGCGGCTTCGCCCAGAACATCGTGGTCGGCTTCGCGCACTTCGGCGGCTGCAGCGTCGGCATCGTTGCCAATCAACCGAACTACCTTGCAGGTGTTCTGGACATCGACGCTGCGGTGAAGGGCGGTCGCTTCGTTCGCTTCTGTGACGCGTTCAACATCCCGCTCGTCACCTTCGAGGACGTGCCGGGTTTCCTGCCGGGCGTGCAGCAGGAGCACGCCGGGATCATCCGCAACGGCGCCAAGCTGCTGTACGCGTTCGCCGAGGCGACGGTGCCGAAGATCACCGTAATCACCCGCAAGGCGTACGGCGGCGCGTACTGCGTGATGGCGAGCAAGCACCTGCGCACGGACGTCAACCTGGCCTATCCGACCGCGGAGATCGCGGTCATGGGACCGAGCGGGGCGGTCAACATCCTCTATCGCCAGCAGATCCGGAACGCGGAAGACCCCGAGGCTTTGCGCGAACGGATGGCGGCCGAGTACCGGGAGAAATTCTCCAACCCCTATGTGGCGGCGGAGCGCGGCTTCGTCGACGCGGTGATTGCCCCGCGCACGACACGCCACGAGATCGTCCGCGCCCTGCGGCAGCTCGAAGGCAAGCGCTGCGGCGTGCCGGCGAAGAAACACGGAAGCGTGCCGCTGTAGGAGCTGGCGCGCACAGGAATCGAACACGAGCACAGCGACGGAGCGAGCGAAGGAATGAGCGACATCAGGGTAGGGATCGTCATGGGCAGCGATTCGGACTGGCCGACGATGAAGAAGGCGGCCAAGGTCTGCGCCGACTTCGGTGTCGGCTGCGAATCCCGGGTTCTCTCGGCCCACCGGACCCCGCGGGAGACGGCCGAGTGGGCCGAAGGCGCGGCCGAACGCGGTATCGGCGTGCTGATCGCCGGCGCCGGCGTCGCCGCCGCGCTCCCGGGCGTCGTGGCGGCCGCGACGACCCTGCCGGTGGTCGGCGTCCCGGTGGCTAGCGGTCCGCTGAACGGTGTCGATGCTCTGCTGGCGATCGTGCAGATGCCGCCCGGCATCCCCGTCGCCACGGTGGGCGTGAACCGGGCCGACAATGCGGCCCTGCTGGCGCTCCAGATTCTCGCACTGGGTGACGCGGATCTGGCTGCTGCCCTCGCCGACTACCGAAGCCGCATGGGCGAGGGTGTGGCTGCCGCCGACGAGCGCGTTCGGCGGGACTCCGAGTCCCTGGAGAGCGCGTGAAGTTCGCGCTCGGCGCCGACCATGCCGGAGTCGAGCTGAAGAGCCGGTTGAGCGAAGTTCTGCGTGCCCGCGGCATCGAGGTCGTCGACTTCGGCACCGACGCCTCGGCTCCCGCCGACTACCCCGACAAGGCGGCGGCCGTGGCGCGGGCCGTGGCATCGGGTGAGGCCGACCGGGGTCTTCTGGTGTGCGCCACCGGCGTCGGCATGGCCATGTCGGCGAACCGGTTTGCCGGCGTCCGGGCGGTCAATCCGAGCGACGGCTACACCACCCGGATGTCCCGCGCACACAACGACGCCAACGTGCTGGCGCTCGGCGCCCGCGCCCTCGGCGCCGGTCAGGCCTCCGAACTGCTAGAGGTCTTCCTCGACACCCCCTTCGACGGCGACCGCCACACCGCGCGCGTCGCCAAGATCGACAGCGTCGTCATCGAGTAACACCCGCCTGTCCGGGCGCATCGGGTCGACCTCCTGGTGCCGTTCGCGCTTTCTTGGTTATTGGGAAGTTGGCGCTCACTGCACTCCGCTCGCTTCGGTCAGGCGGTGGCCGTCGTTGGGGCGTCGGCCGTCGCTCGCTCCGAGCCACCTGGAGGTCGACCCGATGCGCCCGGACAGGCTGGAGGGCGTCGCTGTCTATGGTGCCGCCTTGGCGATTCGGTCGCAGTAGCCGGTAACCAGGTCGCGCGCGGCGGTAGGCGCACCGCAACGGTCGCGCAGGAGAGTCCGGACTTCGCCGACCAAGTAGAGGGAGCCGGTGACGACCAGCGTGCGGTGCGGATCGGCGGGTGCGTCCAAGAGTCGATCCAGCGCACTTTTCGCGTGGGCGTCGACAACGCCATTTCTGTTCTGGAGAAGCGGCAATAGGGTTTCAGGCAGCGCCGCGCGACCGTGTTCGGGGGCGGTCAGGACGATGCGGCTGGCCCGCTCGGCCAGTTGGGGCAGGCAGCGTTCCGGCTGTTTGTCGGTCAGGGCGCCATACAGCAGGTTGAACTCCAGGCATGCGTCGTCGAGGTAGGAGCGAAGAGCGGTGGCGCCGGCCGGGTTGTGGGCCGCGTCGAACAACACGCGGCGAGGAGCGGCGTCGACTTCGATCTCGACCCACTCCAGGCGGCCCGGCCAGCGGACCGTCTCCAGACCTCGTCTTGCGGCTCCTGGGTCGAGGTGTCGCCCCCCGAGAGCGCAGAACTCCTCTGCGGCGCGCACCGCCAGAGCCAGGTTAATGAGCTGGTGGCCACCGGCCAGGGGCGCGCGGAACCGGTACTCCGCCTGGGGAGTGGTCAGCGACAGCAGTGGGTCTGACGCGCGGCTGTCGGACGTACCGCCGAACCGGGTGCTGTCGTCCACGTTGACCAATCGAGCGCCGCAGACCGCGGCGCAGCGGTTCAATTCGCGCTGCACTGCCGGTGCCGGGCGCCAGGTCAGACACTTGCGGCCGGGACGCATGACGCCGGCCTTTTCGCCTGCGATCGAGGTCAGGGTCCAGCCGAGCTGCTGGGCGTGGTCCCGCGCGATCTGGGTGATCACCGAGAGCATGGGCTCGGACACGTTGGTCGCGTCGAGGCGGCCGCCGAGGCCGACCTCGAACACGGCGGCGTCCACTCGATGTGCCGCGAAGTGGAGCCAGGCCGCCGCGGTCAGGCTCTCGAAGTAGGTCGGCGGCGCCGCGCCGGCGGCGTCCAGCACGCGCCGGAGGTGGAAGCCGAGTTCGGTCTCCGTGATCGCTTCCCCGTCGATGCGGAGCCGCTCCTCGACGTCTTCGAGATGAGGCGAGGTGTAGAGACCGCAGCGGAAACCGGCAGCGGTCAGGAGCGATGCGAGAGCCGCGCTGGTCGAGCCCTTGCCGTTCGTGCCCGCGACCAGGATCGTCGGCACGCCGCTCTGGGGGTCGCCGAGGGCGCCGAGCAGGCGGCGGATCGCATCGAGACCGAGCTTCTGCCCCCAGACTTCGAGCCGGTCCAGGATCTCTCCGGCCGAGGGTGTGGTCTGGCAGGCCATGTGGCTAGACTAGAACGGTCATGTCCGGTCACAGTAAGTGGAGCACGATCAAGCACAAGAAGGCGGCCCAGGACGCACGTCGCAGCAAGGTGTTCACGCGCATCCTGAAGGAAGTCTCGGTCGCGGCGCGGCTTGGCGGCGGCGACCCGGCCGGCAATCCCAGACTGCGCCACGCGCTCTCCGAAGCGAAGGCCCACAACGTGCCCGGAGACAACATCGACCGGGCGATCAGGAAGGGGACGGGAGAACTCGAGGGCGTGTCCTACGAGGAGGTCACCTACGAGGGTTACGGTCCGGGCGGTGTCGCGGTGCTGGTCGAGACGCTGACCGACAACCGCAACCGGACCGTGTCGGAGGTGCGTCACCTGTTCACCAAGCACGGCGGCAACCTGGGCGAGAACGGCTGCGTGGCGTGGATGTTTCAGCGGCGCGGGTTCTTCGCGTTCGACCGTTCCGTCATGGAGGAGTCGGGGGTCGACGAGGAGGCGCTGGTCGAACTCGCGCTGGAACTCGAGGCCGAAGACTTCTCGGTCGAGGAGGACAGCTACAACGTCTACACCTCGGTGGAGGCCTTTCACGCCGCCAAGGACGAAGTCGAGGCGCGTGGCCTCGCCACCGGCGTCGCGGCGCTGACCATGGAACCGCAGAACCTGGTCCGGGTCGACGAAGCGGTCGCGGGTCGACTGGTACGCCTCATCGACGCCCTCGAGGACCAGGACGACGTGCAGCACGTCTGGGCCAACTTCGATCTGGACGACGAGCTGCTGGAGCGGCTGGCGTCCTGATCGGCGCCTTGGCAGGCCCGCGGCCTTGATCGTCCTCGGTCTGGATCCTGGCAGCCGGTACACCGGCTACGGCGTGGTCGAACAGGAGGGGGCGCGGCTCAGGGAGCTGGGCTCGGGCCGGATCGCACTCGTCTCGGAGCCGACTCCCGAGGCCCGCATGGCTCGCCTGGCGGAGGGCGTGGAGCGGGCTCTCGAACGCTGGCAGCCTGCCGCGGCGGCTCTCGAGACCCTGTACCACGGGAAGAACAGCCGCTCCCTGATCGCGCTTGCCCAGGCTCGGGGCGTGATCCTCTCGGTGCTGGGTCGCCGCGGTCTGGAAGTGGAGGAACTGACCCCGGCCGAAGTCAAGAAGGCCGTGTGCGGCAACGGCCGGGCCGACAAGACCCAGGTGGCGCGCATGGTCGATGTGCTGCTGGGTTCGGCGGCGGGCCGGCGCAGTGCGGACGCATCGGATGCGCTGGCCGTCGCCATCTGCTGCGTGCAGCGGCGACCGCTCAGGAGTGTCGTGGAGGCGGCGCGGAGTGCCCGTTGAACCGGGTCACGGCGGCGGTTCCAAAGCAGGGCCCGTGTGCTATATTGCTCCACCGTTCCAAGGTGAGCCAGTCACTTCTTCCGGTGCAGGGTCACCGTCCGTTTAGAATCGTGTCCACTGTCGGTGGGCGATTCAACTCGTCCCGTTCTTGGCGGGCATACCAGCTCTGAGGAGGTAACTAGGTGAACATTGGTGGCACGTTCTGGAAGCTGATGAACGAGGGCGGACCCGTCATGTGGCCACTGCTCGCATTCTCGGTCATCGCTCTCGCGGTGGTGGGCGAGCGGTTGTACGCACTGTGGCGCGCCCGGATCAACGTTCACGAGTTCCTCCCCAAGGTGCGGAAGGCGCTGGTGGTGAACCGGTCGATCCGCGACGCCGTGAAGGTGTGCGAGGAGTACCGGGGCCCGGTGGCCTCGATCCTCAAGGCTGGTCTGATGAAGTACGGCCAGCCCAAGGAAGACATCGAGAAGACGATCGAGAACGCCGCGCTGTTCGAGATGGGGCGTCTGGAGCGCGGTCTTGCGGTGCTGGCGACGACCGCCAACGTGGCCCCGCTGCTCGGCTTCTTCGGCACGGTGACCGGCATGATGGCCGGCTTCGACGCGCTTGCGGCGCAGGGTCTGTCCAACCCGGGCGCGGTCGCCACGGGCATCAAGGAGGCCCTGACCACGACGGCCGGCGGTCTCGCGGTCGCCATTCCGACGCAGCTCGCCTACAACTACTTCATGAGCCGCATCAACAAGTTCGTGCGCGACATCGAGACGGCGGCGAACATGCTGCTCGAGACCTTCGGCGAGATGGAGCGCAGCGGCATTTCGCCCGATAGCGGCGAAGGCAGCTAGAGTTCATTCGGGCCCCGGGGCGGAGGACAGCGACATGAAGCTCAAGGCATCCATCGAGCACAAGCCGAACATCCCCACGGCCTCGATGGCCGACATCGCCTTCCTGCTGATCATCTTCTTCATGCTGACGATCACCTTCGAGGTCGACAAGACCCAGGTGCAGTTGCCGAAGACGACCCTCCGGTTCGAGATTCCGAAGAAGGCCGCCTACGTGTCGATCGACCCGAACGGTCGCATCCGCGTGTCCGACGGCAACTCCCAGAGTTCGCTGGTCAGTGCCGCGGACGAGGTGCTGTCCATGGCCGCAACCGTGATCTCGACCGATCCGACGAAGACCTTCGTGGTCAAGTCCGATGGCGACGTGCCCTGGGAGAAGGTCGACGAAGTGCTCGACGCTCTGAAACGGGCCAAGGTGCGCGATCTGCGCCTGCTGTCCGACCAGCGAACGGTCGACGACCTCTGAGGAAACGCGGTGGCAACCCGAATCTGACGAACCGGATGGAGACTCAAGATGAAGATCGATCGTGACCGCCCGAACGACGAGATTCCGACCTCTTCGATGGCGGATATCGCCTTCCTGCTGATCGTCTTCTTCATGGTGACGACCACGTTCACCGCCACCCGCGGACTCGACTTCGCGCTCCCGGAGGATGACGACAACCCGCCGGTCATCGAGAAGGAAGAGTCGGTGCTGATCGAGATCTTCCCGGGAGGGAATCTCCGCGTGGACCAGAATCCGATGGAGCTCGGAGAGATCATCGAGTACCTGAAGCCGAAGCTGGAGCGGAATCCGAAGAAGCCGGTGATCATCCGGCCGGATATTGCGACCGAGTACAAGCACATGGTTGTGGTGTACGACGAACTGCGCCAGGCCGAGGACCACGGTCTGGCGGAGCCGATCAACATCTCGGTGCCGACGCAGCGGGAGATCCAGAGCTTCTGGTACTGATTCGCGAACCCGGAATAGGATCGAGTCCGAACGAAGTTGCAACCACACATCAGACTTGACAGAGACCTGACTGAGAAGGGGTACCCCGATGAGTGACGAGAACCTCGAAGCGGCTGCAACCCCGGCCGAAGAGCCGCAGGCCGAAGAAAGTGGCGCGCTGACGTCGGCCGAGCAGGGCCTCCTGACCTACGTCGAAGAGACCCGGGAGGACAACAAGACCTTCCGGTACTCGTTCGGGGTCGCCGTGCTGTTCCACGCGATCCTGCTGATCGTCAAGCTGCCCGATCTGTACGGCGACGTGGTGGCGCCGCCGCCCAAGCCGAAGGTCTTTGTCGTGCAGCAGGTGCGCTTCAAGCCGCCGCCGCCGGAAATCGAGCAGCAGATCCCGAAGCCCAAGTCGAAGAAGGTGCCGATCC
>WTGL01000221.1 GCA_011523565.1 Acidobacteriota bacterium | reverse complement strand
TTCGCTGGTCGCCGCGATCGAGTCGATCGACGACTACCAGGACATCTTCGGCGGCCCGGTCCTGAGCTTCGGGCCGGAGAAGCGGATCGGCACGGACGAGGCTTTCCTCGCTGAGGTACAGGACGGACGCTGGGTACGCGTCACGGAGAACCTGTCCTACTGACGCGGGCTCAGGGACGTTCCGGTTCGACGGGCTCGAAGTTCCGATAGTCGTTCGGATCGCCGCTGCCCTTGTATCGCGCCTGCAGCGGGTAGGGATAGTGGGGCCGCGTGAATGTGTAGCTCTCAGGTACCGCGGTATTCGCTTCAACATAAGCTCTCGCAGTCCGTCTGCCGGAGGGGTCTTCTTCTGGACGGTAGCCGACGATCATGTCCGGTGCCTTCCCCTCTTCGACCCAGGCCTCGAGATAGCTGAGATAGTCGCCGCTGGCCGCGCCAACGCCACCATAGCAATGGGTACGGCCCGGAATCATGAACAGGCGAACCGCCTCCTGGGCGCTGGCTCGTCCCCCCATGATGCGTTCCGCCATCTCATAGTAGTCGATGCTGACTCGTGGGCTGGGCAAACCAGAGTCTTCCCAACCCTGGATGATCAGCAGCTTGCCACCCGCCGTCTTGAAATTGCGTAGATCGGGATTGCTGAAACCATTCACCAGCGCATCTGAAATCCCCATGCGCTTGTAATCGTGGTCCCAATCGAAGTCGGACGCCTTCCAGCTCGGTCCCGGATCCGGGTTGAACCCCTTGAACCGCCCCCACGAGGTCCTTGACTCGAGATCCATGGAGAAGTAGTTGCCCTTCTCCGAACCGGGCAAGGCAGGATAGAACGGGAAGTATCTGCTGAGCTTCTCTCCGGTCGATGTCACCGGCCCGGTGTACTTTTTCTTGGCCGCCTCCACCTGGACCGGCGATAGACAGCCCGATGTCTGCCCCGACGCGCAGGCGAGGTCGGCCGGATCGAATTGGCAAGTGCGCGGATCGCCACCGATGATCCCATCCTCGAGGCCATCGTCCGCATCGCAGGCGGCAATGGCCCCCGCGTGCAGCACGTCCAGATCGGCGGGTGTGAACAGCGGCTGGCCGTCGGCGTCGTACGATGCCAGGGCGTTCCACAGGATCATCACGCCCACGGCCGTTACGTTCGCGGGCTCCTGGGCGAGAATGCCGTCGAAGTTCCAGGGAAAGCGACTCGCCTGGACCATTCCCTGCTTCCCGCCAGCGGAACAGCCCACATGATAGGAGAACGCCGGCGCCCGGCCGTAGTAGTGCTCGGTGATGGCCTTGCCCGCCAGAGCGGCGACATGGTGACCGCGGATGCCGTAATCGAGCTCCGCCTGGAGATTGTTGTAGGCCCACGAGGACCTTCTTGTCATGCCGAAATGCCCCGTATCGTGTGTGAGACAGGCATAGCCTCTCCGCAAGGCCTCATCGCACCAGCCGGCCTCCTGTTCCGTCGAGCCGCCCTGGCCACCAGGGCTCGCCTGCAGATACTTGCCGTTCCACGAGGCGCTGTTGGGCAGGTCTAGCACGATCCGGACATTGGGCGTGACATACCCATCCATCCGGCAATGGGCGGGCACCTCGCCGGTGGCCTCCACCATTCGGGTCGCCGTCGCCTGCGTCGGCGCATCTGGAATGCTCGTGAAGTCCATCGCCGGCAGCGCCTCGCAGTCTTGGGCGGCGCGCAAGCTGCCGGCCCCGACCCCGATCGCGCCCATCGCCAGCGCCAGAACCAACGGGAATCGCTTGAAGGTGCGCGTCATCGTCTCTCCTTGTTGCCTTCAGCGAGGCCTGGGTTCGACAGTTTCTCGGTATTGCTCCAGGTTCCCTCAGGAACTGGAGTCGAGCGCGAACGCGACCACGCCAGGAATGCTGTCCTCGGCAGCCTCTCTTCCGCCGCCGACGCTTATCGCGAGATACTGACGACCCCCCAACTCGTAGGTGATGAGGTTCGAGTTGGGCGTGTCAGGGAGTTCGATGCCGCCCAGGTAGGCCCCGGTCTTCTTGTCGTAGACGCTGATCTCCGCCAGTCGATCCGCGGTGGGGGGATCGGCGCCGGTGGTGTCTTCGGCATGATGGGTGACGAACAACAGAGTCCTGGTCACCAGGGGCGCTGCAAACCGGTTCGGGAAGCCCAGCCGATCCAGGCCCAGGTGCTTGATCGCCGGGTGGTTGCGCGGCCCCTCACCGTGGGCCGCGACCCAGGCGTGCTCGCCGGTCGCGAGATCGATCGCGGTGACGCGTCCGTATGGCGGCTTGACCAGCGGCAGACCTCGAGGACCCTCGACGTGCTCGTACCAGCCGTCGGGTACGTAGCGCAGATCCGATCGATTGGGGTCGGGCGCGGTGAGCGAAACGGATCTCGGGGTGGCGTAGGAAGGCACGTAGATCATGCCGCTCTCGGGGTCCACCGCGGTGCCGGTCCAGTTGGTGCCTCCACCCGGACCCGGCTGCTGGATCACAGGCTTGCCCTCGCCGGTGACCCGAGGCGGCGTGTAGAGAGGCGCCAGCTCGTACGCCTTCGCGATCTCGAGGGCTTCTTCCCGAAGCTCGGGGGTGAAGTCGGTCAGGTCGTCTACGGTGATGCCCTGGCGATCGTAGGCCGCGGGCCTGGTGGGGAAAGGCTGGGTCGGCGAGGCGCGCTCTCCAGGCACCTGGCTCGGAGGCACGGGACGCTCTTCGATCTGCCAGAGCGGCTCTCCCGTCACCGCATCGAACACGAAGAGGAAGGCCTGCTTGCTGGCTTGCGCCACAACCTTCCGGAGCTTGCCATCCACCATGAGATCGATCCTGTTCGGCGGCGGTGGCAGGTCGTAGTCCCAGAGGCCGTGGTGCACGATCTGGAAGTGCCAGCGCTTTTCGCCGGTCTCGCAGTCGACCGCCACCAGGCTCTCGGCGTAGAGGTTGTCGCCAAGGCGGTGGCCACCGTAGAGGTCACTCGTCGGTGTGCCGATCGGAAGATAGGCGAGGCCGAGTTCTTCGTCGACGGTGATCATCGACCACACATTGGTATTGCCGCTGTAGCGCCACGACTCGTTCTCCCAGGTCTCCGTGCCCTCCTCTCCCTGCTGGGGGATGGTGTGAAAGACCCACGCCAGGGCGCCGCTCTCGGCGTCATAGGCGCGCACGAAGCCCGGCGGCGCCTCTTGATGTGTAGCGATGTCGGCCACGATCGAGCCCACGATCACGGTGTCGCGACAGATCGCCGGCGGTGAGCTGTGTGTGGTTCGCGACTCGAGGACCTTGCGGCCCAGATCCTTTGTCATCGCCAATGCGCCACGATTCCCGAAGGCGGGATCGGGCCTGCCGGTTGTGGCGTCGAGCGAGAGCAGGCGCCGGTCGTGGGTGGCCATCATCACTCGTTGCTTCTTTCCCTTGCGCCAGATCGCCACTCCGCGGTGATGGAACCCCATGTTCGCCGGCCGCCCCGCCTCCCAGCTCTGGGGGTCGTAGCTCCACAGCGGCTTGCCCGAGGCGGCGTCGATCGCCGCCACCTGACCGAGCGCGGTGCTCACGTACATTCGACCGTCGATGACAACGGGAATGGCCTTGAAGGACCGCGGCCTGATCGAGTCAGGCAGGTTCGGAATCTGCCTGTCGACCGACTCCCAGGTCCAGACCACCCGCACACGATGGAAGTTGTCGGCGTCTATCTGGGCCAGCGGCGAGTACTTCGAATTGCCGGCGTCGTTGCCGAAGCTGGGCCAGTCGGTGTCCGCGGCAGTCGCGACAGCGGCGATGAGCAGCGGCGCCGCGCAACAGGAGAGGAGCAGGGTCCTGGCCACGTTTATAGAGGATAGCTGGTGTAGCCTCGACGACCCACGCTCCAATGAGAGGACACAGTGATGATGGCACTTCGATTCCGAAACTGTGTGCTCACCGTGGGACTGATCGCCGCGTTCGGTTGTCAATCTTCTGAGCCGCCTCCGGAGGCCTCTACTGCGTCACCGGCGCCACCACCACCGCCGAACATCGTCGTCATCGTCGCCGACGACCTGGGCTACGGCGACATCGGTGTGTACGGCTCTCAGATCCCCACGCCTCATATCGACCAGTTGGCACGCGACGGCGTGCGCCTGACCGATGGTCATGTGTCCGCGGCCGTCTGCAGTCCGATGCGTGCGGGTTTCCACACCGGGCGGTATCAGAATCGCTTCGGCTGGGAGTACAACCCAACCGACCACGACCTCGGACTTCCGTTGGATCAGAAAACGGTCGCCAACCACTTTCAGGACGCCGGCTACGTCACCGGCCTGATCGGCAAGTGGCACCTGGGCGTCGCCGAGCCGCACCATCCACTCCACCGCGGCTTCGACGAGTTCTACGGATTGCTGGGAGGCGCCTCCAGCTACATCGACTCCCGACTTCCAGGCACCCACGAGTGGCCCGCCGAGGGAGCCCCCACCACCCGCACCAGCGCGTCGCGTGTCATCCGCGACGGCTTCGAGGTGATCGAGGTCGAGGAGTATCTGACGGACGTCTTTGCCGAGAAGGCGGTCGACTTCATCGATCGCCACGCCGACGAGCGCTTCCTCCTGATGCTGACACCCAACACTCCGCACACCCCGCTGCAGGCGACCGACGAGTACATGGAGCGGGTGCAGCACATCGAAGGCGATGGAGCGCGCGTATACGCCGCGATGGTCGTCTCGCTCGACGACTACGTCGGCGACGTCGTCGCGGCTCTACGCAGGCACGACCTCGAGCGCGACACGCTGGTCGTCTTTCTCTCCGACAACGGGTGCATCGACTACATGCCCGAGCCGATCTGCACCAACGCGCCGCTGGCGGGGTACAAGCGCTACCACCTGGAAGGCGGTCATCGCGTCCCCTTCATCCTCAAGTGGCCGGCGGGCCTTCCTCAGGGCGAGGTCTACCATGGGCTTGCCAGCGCTCTCGACCTCTATGCCACGTTCACTGCCGCGACCGGTCTCGAAGCGGATAGCCCGGACAGCGTCAATCTGCTTCCGCATCTGCGCGGCGAGACCAGCGAACCGCCGCACCAGTTTCTCTACTGGCGGGCGGCACCGAATCTCGCCATCCGCTGGGGCAAGTGGAAGATGTGGAAAGTGAACAACACCGATATCGAGATCCCCGCCGGGCCGCCGGGCCAGGTCCTGCCGCGGACGGCATACCCGCCCGACGACTCACCCATGGGTCAGACCACCGTTCTGTACGACCTGGAGGCCGACATCGGCGAAACCAGCAACATCGCGGATCAGCACCCCGAGATCGTCGAGCGGCTGGAGAGCGAGCTGGCTGCGTGGGCGGCCCAACTCCCCGAGCCCCGGTGGATCAACCATCGCGGGACTCTTCACTCGCTTCACGGTCAGACGGTTCAGCTCTTCTTCTGAGGCCCCCGGACGGCCATTACGGCGCGAAGCTCGAACGGCCGCTAATTCCCCACTTTTCGTTCTCTTTCGTCACCAGGTACAGGGTATTGAAGGTCGAGATCACTTCGCCGGCGGCGTTGTAGCGACTGAAGGTGAGCGCCACGTTGGCGGCGTTCTCGGCGACCTGGATGGCCTCGATCTCATCCCAGGCGCTGTGGTCCCAGCCAAAGCGCTCGGCGAAGGCGTCGAAGTCCATGTTGGCGACGAACTCTTCTTCCGTTTCGGTCACGACCACTTCGCCGCTCGCGAGGCGAAGGTGGGGGAAGTGGAGGGTCGATGCCCAGGCTTGCGGGTCGCGTGCGTTGAACGCCGTCATGTACTCCTCTACCTTGGCGATGGCAATGGCGGCGTTCGATTCCTGGAGCTCCGCCTCGACCGGTGTACCGGCGTGGAAGCGAGCTTGCACGCCCCAGTGGCCGTCAACCTGGGTAGCGACGTAGGTGACGAGGTTGCGGTGTGTCTTGTTGCCCTCCGCATCGACCCGGGCCCAGCGACCGGCGATGTGCGCTTTGCTGTCGCCCTGGTGGATCGTCCGCAGCTCTTCGACCTCGGTTCGCTCCCAGCCGGTGGCGATGACTCTCGCGTAGTCGACGCCGGCGACGTAGTCGTCTTGGGTCTGCCAGATCCGATGCGGGCGCAGGTCGTCAAACTTCCAGCTCGACGGACGGGTGTGAGGGTAATTGAGCGAGCTCGCATAGGCGTCGGGATCGCGGGCGTTCCAGGTCTCCATGAACTTCTCGGTGGCGCGCAGACCCGGGGAGTCAGACGCCGAGTTTCCGGAGTTCCCCAACGCGTCCGCCTCGAGCACGCGAGCGCCGCGCAGGATGTTCCCCATGGAGTAATTCCCCTCGTGGCAGGCGTACTCGAAGACCCGGTCGGTCGTCGAACGCAACACATACTCGCCGGTCCAGGGCGCTGTCCACGATGAGGGATCGTCCACCGTGAAGCGGTAGAGCACGTCGCCGTCCTCGAGCTTGGTAAAGCGCTCGACAACGTGCATCTCCGTGGAGCCACCAAGGAGAAACGCGTCGGGATGGAAGTTCGTCGTGTCGACGACCAACGTGTCGCCCTCCCACCACCCGATCGAATCGCCGGCCCACTTCTTGATCTCCGACGGCAGATGCTCCACGGCGCGTCCCTCGGACTTCATCCGCACCACACGCGCGTCGTGGACCATCTCGATCAGGATCATGACGTGGTCCTCGGTCTGGACGATGGTCTTGTAGTTGTTGTACCCGCTGGGGAGCGTCGGAGTGGCGCCGGTGAACCCCACGATGCAACGCTCCTGGGCCAGCAGCGACTCCGGACCGTCGAAGGGTCCGGGTTCGTCGCTGTCGAGCCAGAATGCTGTGCCGTCGTTGTCGCCGCGCACGATCTTGGCATTGGTCGCGGCCGCACGCCTGGCCGCGCTCTCGGTCATCGGTGGAAGACGACCATCCGGTGGATCGATCAGAATCGACGTACGAAACCTGCCGTCCACCGCGAAGGCCTCGGTGCCCCGGTCGAGCCAGAAGGAGTTGTAGCCCCCGACGTTGCCGGCACCACCGTCCGATCCGTCGCCACCCTCGGGTGGCGGCTCGCGACCCGGATCGCTGGCCTGGGATTCCTCCTCGATTCGCTCAGCCATGTTGCCCTCGAGCCGCGCGGCCTCCTCCTTGCTGAGATAGAGGTTGTCGCCGTAGCGTTCCGGGCGCTGGAGTGGAGTCACCGTCGCGGCGTTGTAGTTCCCCGTGAGATCGGGGCGGCCACTGGCCGTGCGCGGCACCCCGTCGCCGGCTGCGGCGATTCCGGGATTGAGGGCGAGCATGAGTGCGACGGTCGACAGGGATCGGACGACTCTCTTCACGCGTCCTTCCTCTCTTGCATCCTGATTGAATCGTGACATCAACCCGCAAGCCTAACACCGGGCCCGACGTCTCGAGTATAGTCGTACGTTTCCAGGAAACCGTGCGTTTCATCGGCCCGCTCGGTACGGGAGAATCACCATGAAAGAAAACGTGACCCGCTCGGGTATCAACCTGTCACCCGTTTACGGGCCCTCCGATGCCAATGGCGACTACGGCAGGCGCTTCGGCAATCCGGGGGAGTACCCGTTTACCCGCGGCACCCGTGCCTATTCCGGGCGGGGCTGGATTCAGCGCGAGTTGTCCGGTGAAGGCGATCCCAAACGCTCCAATGAGCAGTTCAAGTACCTGATGACTCTCGGCCAGACCGGTCTCGATGTGATCGGTGACAGTCCAACGATGTCGTTGATGGATCCCGATCACCCACTCGCGCGATACACCGTTGGCACGCAAGGCGTCTCACTCTGTCGTCATGATGACTACCGCCAACTGCTCGACGGCATTCCGCTCGACCAGATGTCGATTTCGAGTTCCGGGCCGTCGATGTTCACGGTGGCAAGCCTCTATCTGCTCGCGAAGGAGCGCGGTGTCCCGCCAGGCGTGCTCCGCGGTTCCGTGATCGAGTGGCCGTTCTATTCCGAACATTGCTCCTATGCATACAAGATGCCCTTCGATCTCCATCTGCGGATGTCCTGCGACGTCATCGAGTTCTGCAGCAAGGAGATGCCGAAGTTTCACGGCTATCTCGAAGACACCTACTTCTTCAGTGAAGCGGGCCTGAACGCAGTCGAAGAGGCGGCACTCGGCTTCGTCGAGATTCGCCACATCGTGCGCACGCTTCTCGCACGCGGTCTCGACATCGACAGCTTCGCCCCGCGCATCGCCATCCTCACGAACTGCTCGATGGACTTCTACGAGGAGATCGCGAAGGTTCGCGCCATGCGTCGCATCTTCGCGCGCATGATGAAAGAAGAGTTCGGCGCCAGGGACCCGCGCTCGCAGGCGGTCAACATCGCCGTGCACACCTCGGGACTTTCGCTGACGACCGAGCAGCCGGCCAACAACATCGTGCGTGGCGCGGTGCAGACGGTCGCACTCGGATTGGCCGGCGTCAGCGCGCTGGAGATCTCGACCTTTGACGAGGGCTACCGAACCCCCAGCAAGGAGGCGCATCTGGTCGGGCTGCGCACGCAGCAGGTGATCGACCTCGAGACGAACATCAACAGCGTGCAGGATCCGTTCGGTGGATCGTGGTTCATGGAGTCGCTCACCGATGAGGTCGAGGCCAGGATTCTGGACATGGTCAACGAGATCGAGTCGCTCGGCGATCCGGCCGAGCTGGTCAGCAGTGGTTACTTCAAACAGTTCTTCCACGGCACGATGGGCCGCTACCACCGCCAGGTGCACGACGGGGAAGTGCTGAAAGTCGGAATGAACGTGCACCAGATGCCCGCGGAACAGGACACGCTGCTGCGCGAAATCAGCGAAGAGAAGATCGAACCGCTGTTCGATCGAGTCGGGGAGATTGCGGCTTACCGCGACAAGCGCGATCAGAAGCCGTTGCTGGACTCGCTTCAGCGGTTGCACGACGTCGTGCAGACCGACGAGAACATGCTTGAAGCGGTGCTCGAGTGCACGCTGGCCGGGGCGACGATGGGTGAGATTGCCGGCATTCTCCGTCAGGCCTGGGGCACACCCTACGATCCCTACGGCTATCTCGAGTCGCCCATCGGCGGTACGCAGTGAATCCGATTCGTGTGCTGGTTGGCGTGCTGGGAATGGATCAGCACGAACTGGGCGCGGTTGGCATCGCCAGGATGCTTCGCGACCAGGGTATGGAGGTGATCTATACCGGTTGCTTCAATACCCCGGAGACCATCGTGCAGGCTGCCATGCAAGAAGACGTGAATGTCATCGGCATCAGTTCGCATTCCTGGGAGTATCTGTACTACACACCCGAACTACTCGAGCTGCTGAAACAGAACGACCTCGACGTGCCCGTGGTTCTCGGTGGTTCGGTCATTACCGAGGAGGACGCCGGGAAGATGCTCGACAAGGGTGTCGCAGCAGTGTTCGGATCCGGGAGCGTTGTGACCGACATGATCGATACCGTCAGAGAACTGGCGGCCAGTGCCGCGACGTCCTGAGCCCACAGTCGTTTACCTTGATGCCGCCAACGCCGCCTCTTCTGCCCGCGCCCCGGCGAGGATCCCCTCCAGGCCGTAGTTGCCCTCGTGACAGGCAAACTCGAAGAGATCGTCGGGCGACTTCCTGAGCGGGATCATCACGGTCCACGGCTCCGTCCAGGTCTGCGGATCGTCGAGCGTGACCACGTACTCCAGGGTCTCGGGCCCCACCCGAGTCAGCCGTTCCACAAGCTGCAGGTTGCCCGTCGCTCCCCGATAGCCACCGGTGTCCGAGAAGTTGCGGGTTTCGATGACCAGAGTCTCGCCTTCCCAGTGACCCCTCGAGTCGCCGTGCCAAAGCCGGACGTCCTCCGGCAGGTGGGGCCTGCCGTCGATCGGGACGACGCGCGCGTCGTGAATCATTTCCATGAGCAGGACGACATGGTCCTCGCCCTGGAAGATCTGGGTGTAGCTGTTGTAGGCGGCGCGGAGGCGAGGTACGCCGAACGAGATGCAGCGCTCGGTGAGGCTGCGATCCTCCGGACCCGCTGCCGGTGCATTCCTGGCCGCACGCAACGCGGCGGCACGCTTCTCGCCTTCGTCCGTCAGGGCGGGCAGGCGGCCGTTCGGAGGGTCGACGATCAGCGACGTGCGGTTGTCCCAGTCGCGCTCGGCGACCCAGAACTGGTTGTAGTTGCCGGTGGCGGCGTCCGTCGACGTGAAGGACTCTGCCTCGTTCAGAGCGGCGTTGAAGACGCTGTCGCCAAACGCGGCATCGTCGCTATCGAGACCGAAGAGCGACTCCGCCCTCTCCCGGATCGCGACCAGCTCGGCGTCGGTGAGGGTGTCCCGACCGGCCAGGGCCTCCGGCCGCTCGAGCGGAGTCACGATGTTGTTGGCCCAGACCCCCTGGAGATCAGGCTGACCGAAGGCGTTGCGCGGCGCCTTCCAGCCGCTCTCGGCGGCCGCCCCGGCTGCGGCGACGGCCGGCACGACCCCAACGATTCCTGCGAGAGCCAGGGCGAACGACAGCCGGGTCAGCGGCGTGCCGGTACTGCGGCAAGTCATCGCGATCTCCTTTCGCGGCCAGCTCCGGCTATTCCGGCGCTTCTTGCATCTCGCCAACCAGATCGAATTGTAGTGGCACGAGAGTAGCGTAAGGCCGCGCCGAAGGGCTTGTCGCCCCGTTAGAATCGCGTCGAAAACGATCCTACGGAGGAGTGGGCCATGAGCCAGGGAGGGCGTTTCAACGCCATTGCGCTCGAACGTGTGGTGTTCGGTCGCCCGGCCGCCGAGGTCGTACCCGGCGAGCTCGAGCGGCTGGGCCGCTCGCGGGCCTGCCTGCTCGTGAGCCACAGCTTGCGGACGCGCACCTCCGAGGTCTCGGACCTGGAGGAAGCGCTGGGAGGCGCGGCCGTGGGGACTTACTCCGGGATGCCGCCGCACACCCCCCGCGAGGCGGTGATCGAATGTGCGGCGCTTGCCCGCGAAACCAGAGCCGACATCATCGTCACTCTAGGCGGAGGGTCGCTCACTGATGCCGGCAAGGTGGTTCAGCTCTGCCTGGAACATGACGTCACCGAGCCCGAGGGACTCGAACCATTCGTCACCCGTACCACGGCGGACGGCCGCGTGGAGAGCCCGGCGATCCAGGCGCCGCGGGTGCGGCAGCTCACCCTGCCGACGACGCTCTCCGGGGGAGAGTTCGGATTCAGTGCAGGTTGCACCGACAGCACGCGGCGGATCAAGCAAGCGTACCGGCACCCGTTGTTCGTGCCGCAGGTCGTGGTGCGATCCACGGCCCCGACGACGTTCTGGAGATCCTCGAACTTGCCGCTTGAGGTCAACGCCAACTACGCCGATGGTCGATACAAGCTCGCCGGCGCCAGCACCTTCCGATCCTGTCCTGTCATCGGGCCTGGACCGAAGTCGATCTCGACGACTATGTAACGAGCCAGCTCAAGTCCCAGGTCAATCTCGTCAGGAGGCCGGCTCGGCCGGTACAGGTGCAACGTCATCGCGGCACATTTTTCCACCTTGACTCCTTGCGCGCCCGACACCATTTCGACATGGAACATGTCCTCGAAATGATGCTCTAGGTAGTACTCGAGAGGAATGAATCCACCGGGTACTTCCACAAAGGCAAGACTGTACGCGGTATCCATCCCGATCAGGTGGCACATCCCCATCGAGTCCGCGTTTCCCTGGAACAGTTGCCGCAAGACGCCAAGGTAGAGCGGCAGCTTGTCAGGACTGTACTGACGCGCTCCCTGCTGCTCGAACCAGAAAACAGGTTGGGCGATTCGCTCGGGGACGAGTACGTTCCTCAGCACATCTTCGGCCATGCCATGTGGCAGAAAGGCAAGACCGCTCATCAGGCAGGCCATGATCTCCGCGAGTACTGCTCGGTCCGTTGCATCGGGTTGCAGCTCCAGGGTCTTGCACAAGGCCCTTCGAACCAGCCCGTCGACGACCACTCCCTCCCGTGATAGATCACGAAAGACCTGATCCATATGACCCTGAGCATCCAGGGCCAGGTAGTGGACGACGCCAGGACCGCGCGCCATATGCCGTCTCTTGATGCCAAGCGCGCCGATACCTACACCACACCCTGTTTCGATAATGACGGCACCAGGCGGTGCCGTCAGAACCCTTTCAAAGACAGGACCGAGGTTCCGGCGGTAGAGGCTCGCCGGGCGGATGACTCCGCACTGAGCACTGTATTGCCGATAATCCGCCGCGAAACCGACATTGTCGTTCCCATGGGCGTTGGTGCTTTGAGGGTGCTCGTCGACGACTTTGAATAGCACGCCCGCATCTGACTCTCGTGGCGGGTACCAGGTTGTTTGAACGAGATCGGCGTAGTTCTCTAGCGCCATGCCCTTCTCCTGGATTGAACGAGGTGTAGAGTCATCGCCGGAGGTTGACATGAAGGGTCGCGCATTGGTCACAGCCTACATATGCGCTGCCTTCGCCATGGCGACGGCGAATCTCGCCCAGGCCCAGGGCCGGGACTTCACCCCGGTCACCGATGCGATGCTCCAGAATCCCGACCCGGGCGACTGGTTGAACTGGCGGCGCACCCTGAACGGTTGGGGGTACAGCCCGCTTGACCAGATCGACCGGAGCAATGTCGGGGAACTCCGGCTCGCCTGGTCCTGGGGCCTCGAACGCGGAGTGTCGCAAACGACACCGATCGTGCACGACGGCGTCATGTATGTCGCGAACCCAGGCAATGTGGTCCAGGCGCTCGACGCGGGCACGGGCGACTTCATGTGGGAGTACCGCCGTGAGATGGACGTGCGGCGCCGAAGTGCGGCGCAGACGCGCAGCATGGCCGTCTACCAGGATCTGGTGATCCTGAACACGGTCGATGCGCACATCGTCGGGCTGGATGCCCGGACGGGCGAGGCGCGCTGGGATACGCCGGTCGGGGGCGATCAGGAAGGCTTTACCTTTTCGAACGGACCGATCGTCGCCGATGGGACGGTCGTCTCCGGGCTGACAGGCTGCGGGCGTTACCGTGACGACACCTGCTACATCGTCGGCGTCGACGGCCGCACCGGCCGGTTGCTCTGGCGAACCTCGACCATCGCCCGGCCCGGCGAGCGCGGCGGCGACACCTGGGGCGATTTGCCGCTCATGTTTCGCGCGGGGAGCGACGCCTGGATGACCGGGAGCTATGACCCGGTCACCGGGCTCGTCTACTGGGGTACGTCGCAGCCCAAGCCGCACAACCGCGACGCACGCGGGACCGACGGCGCCGCCCTGTACAGCAACTCGACGCTCGCGCTCGACCCTGCGACCGGTGAGATGAGGTGGTACTACCAGCACATCCCGGGCGATGCGCACGACATGGACGAGTCGTTCGAGCGCATCCTGATCGACTACGACGGCAAGCGTTCGCTGTTCACGATGGGCAAGCTCGGGATTCTCTGGGAAATCGACCGCGTCACGGGCGAGTTCGGGCGCGCGACCGACCTCGGCTATCAGAACATCCTGGATGTCGACTCGCGGACCGGTGAGGTGACTTACCGGGACGGGATGCTAACTGACGTCGGCGAGGAGCTCTCCTTCTGCCCCAGTACTGCTGGCTTCAAGAGCCTGCGGGCGATGGCGTATCACCCCGGGACCGAGGCGTTGTACGTGCCGCTCAATCTCAGTTGTCAGACCGTCACATTCGGCCCGGTCGAGAAACGCGCCGGGGGCGGCGGCGGGGGCAGCAGGCCCGGACGGACGAATCACTTTCACCCGCAGGCGCCGAACCAACTGGGCGAGTTTCGAGCGCTGGACCTGCGGACCGGCGAGACCCTCTGGCGCCACCGCCTCCGGGTGCCCTACAACACGGCGGCGCTGACGACCGGCGGGGACCTGGTGTTCATCGGCGACTGGGGCCGGCACGTCTTCGCCTACGACGTGCGGAACGGCGAGCGGCTCTGGCAGAGCCGGCTCCCGACGATGGCGAACGGCTTCCCGATCACTTATGCCGTCGACGGCAAGCAGTTCGTCGCGTTCGTGGCCGGCCCGTCGATCAGCCGCTCGAGCTGGGCGACGCTTCTCCCAGCCGACCTCGTACCCGACGAACACAACCCGAGAGGCGGTAGCGGCGTCTTCGTGTTCGCGTTGCCCTAGGCTGGTCGGAGGACACCGCCATGCCGAGACTCCTTCGTGTTTCGTTGATGATGGCCGTGATCCTGACGCCCGTGGCTGGATGGGCCCAGCCAGGCGGCTCATTGTTCGAGGAGCACTGCGCACCCTGTCATGGGAACCCGGAGCCCGGCTCCCGAGCCCCCGATCGGGAGGCGCTGCGGCAGTTCACCCCCGAGCTGGTGCTCGAGTCGTTGACGACCGGCGCGATGTCGGTGGAGGTGCCAGGGCTGACCGACGAGGAGAAGCGGCAGGTGGCTCAGTGGGCCGCGGGCCGTGCGCTTGGGACGACTGGTGGGGATGCCTCCTCGATGCCCAATCCGTGTCCGAGCAAACCGTTCGGCGACCCGTTCGCCGGCGTGGGGTGGAACGGCTGGAGCCCGGACGTTGGCAACTCGCGCTTCCAGCCGGCCGCGGCCGCCGGGTTGACCCCGGACCAGGTGCCGCGCCTGACGTTGAAGTGGGCGTTCGGATACCCGGGCGGGGTCAGAGCCGCCGCTGGTTCGCCGACGGTCGTGGGGGGAAGGCTCTACGCGGGATCCGACACGGGCTATGTCTACTCGTTGGACGCGGCGAGCGGCTGTGTCTACTGGTCCTTCGAGTCGCAATGGGTCGTCCGCTCCTCCGTCACCATCGGACCCGTCACGGGCGCGGGGACGGCGCGCTACGCCGCGTACTTCGGGGACGCCAGGGCGAACGTGTATGCCGTCAATGCCGAAACCGGCGAGCTGCTGTGGAAGCAACGTGCCGACACCCATCCGATCGCGCGCATCACGGCCGCCCCAAGGCTGCACGCCGGCCGGCTCTACGTGCCCGTTTCCTCGCTGGAAGAACTCGCGGGCCGCCACCTCTGGTACGAGTGCTGCACATTCCGGGGCAGCGTGGTGGCGTATGACGCGAACACGGGCGAGCAGATCTGGAAGAGCTACGCGATCGCCGAAGAACCCAGGCCCACGACGAAGAACGCGCAGGGCACCCAACAGTGGGCCCCGGCCGGGGGGGCGGTCTGGGGCGCGCCGGTCATCGATGCTGCTCGAGGGGCGTTGTACATCGGTAGTGGAAACGGATACACCGCGCCCGCGGCCAGTGACACCGACGCCGTCATCGCCTTCGATCTTGAGACCGGGAAGCGGCTGTGGTTGAACCAGTTGACGGCCATGGATGCCTACCTCAGCAGGTGTCCCGGCCGGATCGATGTGCAAGGCCAACCGAGGGATCCCAAGCGAGCGGATCCCGAGCGCATCGCGAACCTCAACTGCCCCGATCCCGAGAAGCTCGCCGAAAACGTCGATGTCGATGTGGTGGCGGTCATGCTTCACACGCTGCCGGACGGGCGGACGATTCTCGTCGTCGGCCAGCAGAATGGCCGGGTCTATGCGCTCGACCCTGACCGCGAGGGGGCGGTGCTGTGGGAACTCTACGCGGGCGCGGACACGGAGAATCGCGCAAACATCACCTTCGGTGGCGCCACCGACGGGCGGCTGGCGTACTTTCCCCTCCTGTACCAACCGTCGGAGCACCGCGGGATCCCGACGCCGTCGCGGGCGAAGGGCGGTCTGGCCGCGATCCGCGTGGAGACGGGGGAGCTGGTGTGGTACACGCCGACGCCGGCGGCCAACTGTCCCGACCCCTCCCCGCAACGGTGCAGCTCCGGGCAGGACGCGGCGGCGACGGCAATCCCGGGCGTGGTCTTCGCCGGCGCGATGGACGGCATGCTTCGCGCGTACTCGACCACCGACGGCCGCGTCATCTGGGAATACGACACGGCCCAGGAGTTCGAGACCGTCAACGATGTGCCGGCCAGGGGTGGCATGCTGAACGGCCCGGGGCCAACCGTCGTCGACGGCATGCTGTTCACGGGGTCGGGCTACGCGTCAGGGACGGGCAACGTGCTGCTGGCGTTCGGACCCGAATAGGCCTTAGGGGACGTACCAGATGGGCGACGACCAGGCGCGCTCCTGGATGGTGGGAGGCAGGCCGGGCTTCGGCGCCGTTCCCGCCCGGATCGCATCCCACGTCGACCAGCGGCAGGTCGGATTCTCCAGCACACGAACGTAGTAGAAGGCGCGTTGCCCGGGGTCGAAGTCCGGGTCCTGCCAGAGCGCTTCGAGTTCCGAAGCACCTCGGCCCTCCGTCGTCGCGCAAGTGCTCAGATCGACCCTGGCTCCGTTGTCGGGGCAGCGATGGGTGTCGTCCGGGGTCGAGCCATCGGAGCAGGCTGCGTCATAGACCAGCTCCTTTTTCTCGCCATCTGCTGTCCATCCCTTGATCACTTGCAGCCGAGCAAGGGGAGCGGCGGTGGGATCCCTGGTCGCCCACAGCAGAAAGCGCGGAACTCGTTGCTCGCCATCGGCTATCAGGTCTCCTCCCATGGGGACGCCGTCGGCGTAGGCCCTGGTGAGCCTGTCCGATCCAGCCAGCGTCGTCTCGTCGAGGTCGTAGCCGGCGAAGAAGCGGACCCGCATCCGGGGGCCGGTGGTGGCGAAGGTCTCCTTCCGCTGCAAGGCGCGAAAGATGTCCTCCCTGGTGTTCGATTCGGCCCACACGGCGGCCAGGCCCGAGGCACCCCAGTACTGACTGGACCCGTCGTTGTACTCGCCGGTTTCGGCCCGGGAAACCGACCCCCGCTGCTCCGGCGTGATGTCCAACAGGCCGGCCTTGCTCCAGTAGTTCTCTTCGCGAAACGATCCGGCTGCATTGTGGGTATCCGAGGAGCCGATGAGACCGAAGCGAAAGGGATTGAAGCCCTGCTCATCTTCCATGGCCAGGCCGTTCAGGTAGGCATCGCGTACGTAGCTGCCCTGGGGCTTGCTCGGAGAGTCATTGCCGATGGTCCCTTCAATGATCCCGAAGTCAGCCCACTCGTCGTTCGGAGACAGGAGCGGATGCGTGTCGGAGGTGCCCTTGACCTGGGTTACCTCGACCAGCGGCTCGTTTCGCATCCGCTGCTCGGCGTCGGCCTGGTCTAGAGCATTGCCTTCTCTATCGGTCAACCGGAACATCCATCCGTCCGAGCCGTTGGAGTTGTGGGGGATCGCCAGAGACTCGATGCCCAGCTCGCGCTGCCGGTCCATCCAGTCCCACAGCTTCTCCGGGTTGTTCCTGGCGTCAATGCGACTGAAAGGAATACTCGGCACGTTCGAGCCACGGAAGATCACGTTTCGATGCAGGTTCTCCCCCGTGGGACCGCTGGCAGTGAACTCGTAGGCGATGAGGGTGGTGAACGTGCCCGGATCGTTGTGGCGCTCGGCGGCCGCGATGATCTCTCGCCATGCGCTCTTTACGATGCCGAGATCGAGCAGGTCGTCCGAATCGACGTATCCTCTCTGACGCGGCATCACTTCCCGGAAGACGGCGGTGCGATCGTCGGGCGTTTCGGCGCTTCGGAGTGCGATCGACAGGGGATGTTCGCCAACCTCGGAATCGGGGTTGTCCATCTGCTCGAACATGCCCAGGTAGGTGGCATGGTCGGCAACCGCGAGGAAGTCGAGCGGAGCCTCGAGACGCATCTCGATTCCGGCGGGGTGGGTCAGCGCTTCTCCCCTGGCGAACCTGTAGGCGTCGTCCGGATCGTTTCGGGTGCCGTAGATGTAGGCGTCGAAGGAGTACTTGGTGTGGACGTGCAGGTCGCCGAAGTAGGCGTTTCGAGTCGATGATCTCTGCTCCACCGAAGCGGCCTCTTCGCTGGCTCGAGCCGGGACCCCGGCAGGTTCATCCGCACAACCGAGAGGCAGGAGAAGAAGAGCCGTCAGCCAGACACCGCTGCGCGCACACATCGTGTTCCGCTAACCCTCCAGCAGCGCGATGATCTCGTCGATCTCCCGGAGCGACTCGGCCAGTACGGTCCGGTGCTCCTCGGATTCGACTTCCTCGAGGGATTCCATCCGCCGCTCGCGGCGGTCGTGGAGGATGTCGAGGGCGGTCTGGCCCTGCAGCGTCTTCGCGCCGGCGTCGACGCCACGCTCCAGGAGCAGGCTCGCGCCGTCGACCATGCCGTAGACGCTGGCCCAGTGGAGCGTGTTGTAGCCCTCGTCGTTCGTCGACTCGGGATCCATGCCGCGGTCGAGGAACTCGCGCAGCAGGTCGACATCCTCCCGGAGGACCAGCGGGCGGGCGAGGTGGAACCGGTCCGCCTGCTCTCTGGACGGATCGGCGCCGGCATCCAGCAGGTTGCGGAGACAACTCCGATCCTCGAGCCGGTGGGCACGCATCATGGCCACCCACAGGGGCGACGCGCCGTCCGGGTCCGGCCGGCTGGCCGCCTCGGGGTCCGCGGCCAGAGCCGTCTTCAACTCCTCGCAGCGGCCGAGGCCGGCGAGGTCGGCCGTGGAGATGGCCGGGTCCTGCGCCAGCGCGAGTTCGATCTGGGCGTTCTGCCGGACGCTGGGCGAAATCAGGATGAGCGACAGCGGCGTCTGGCCGTTCTCGAACGGTTCGACGAGCAGGTCCGGACGTGCCGGAAGCGCCTTCTCCAGATCCTCGACCGGCCGCGAAACGACGAAGTGCCGCCGGAACGCGTCGTCGTTGAGAAACGAGAGCGAGGCCTCGAACGCCGACTTGCCGGCGATCATCGCCTCCAGGTAGTCGACATAGGTCTCCCGGCTCTGGACGCCGACGATCCGGTCCTGCTCCTCGCCGTCGCGGAAGAAGAGGACGTGCGGGACGCCGTTGACCCCCAGCTCCCGGTAGATGTCCGTCGACTCGTCGATGTCCAGCTTGGCGATCTTCGCGCGCCCCGCCATCTCGGGCGCCAGGCTCTCGACGATCGGGTCGACCACCTTGCAGGGGACGCACCAGGTCGCGGTGAAATCGACCAGGACCGGGATGTCCGCCTGGTAGACCTCCTGGTCGAAGTTGTCACTGTTCAGGAGGACGACCTGGGCGCCGGAGCCGGCGGCCGGCGCCACGTCATCGCCGGCGGCGCATGCGGCGATGACGCCTGAGAGCAGGACACAGAGGGCGGTTGAGCGGCCCTTCGAGTTCCCGCACGTTGGAGTGCACCAGGCGAAGAAACCAACTCTCATTTGGCGGCCCTCCTTGTCGAGCCGGCACGGCGGCCGGTGATCCCTGCTCGCCTACTCGCCCCCGGCGGTCTCGGTCGCTCGACCGCGTCCTTGCCGCCTGGGCGGTTCCCCGTCACTGTAGACGCAGGAGATGAAGCCCATCAGCATCTCGTCGGTCGACATCGGGCCGAACACCACGTCGCGGTCCGCGTTGAAGCCCCAGCGTTCCGCCTCCTCGGGCGAGTTGTCGAACCACATGTCGATCCGCAGGCGGGTGCCCTTCGGCAGCACCTTGGGTTCGCCGTACCAGTAGATCTCCTGCCAGTCGAAGTCCCAGTCCGGCACGTGGAGGATGAGTTCTTCGCTGCCGTCCGGGTAGAAGGCCGTGTACTTCGCCTCGCGGCCGCGCATGTGCATGTGGGGGAGCATGCCGAGGCGAACTTCAGCGCGATCGACGACTGGTCCCAGCCGCCGCTGCCGGGGCCCGGCTCCTTGTGGTAGTGCAGGTCGAACGTGAGCGTCGCGCCGACCTCGAGCAGTGAGCCGTAGCCCTCGGGCCACACGTGAGGCGGCGAGCCGGAGGTGGCGCCGCCGAGGAAGTGGCCGTCGCCGCGCGTCTCCTCGTCGTTGGGTCCCTTGACGAAGATGTTGAAGTGGTGGACGAGCTCGCTGCCGCGCCGGAACTCGATCTCCTGCACCCACTTGTCCTCGGGCAGGAGGTCCGGCGTCAGGACCAGGCGGTGCTTGGTGTAGATGTCCTTGATGTCGTCCTCGACGTAGTAGGGCTCGGGCATCTTGAGCACCAGGTCGGGATCGGTGAATATCCAGCCGTCGTCGTCGGGCCACTCGATCGGCGCGGGGCCGTTCCCGGGCAGACCGGGCTGGGCGCCCCCTTCGACCCAGCGCTTGATCGTCGCGATCTCTTCGTCGGTCAGGCCGCGCTCGTTCCTGAACACGCCGTCGAAGTGTTCGGACGCGTCCCACGGCGGCATCTCCTTCGACGCCGTCATACGGACGATCGAGCGCGCCCAGGGCCGGGCATCCTCGTAGGTCGTCAGCGACATCGGCACGCCACCACGGTAGATCTTGCCGCCCGACGGCCGGTGACACTCCTGGCAGTTCTCCTGCAGGATGGGCAGGACATCCCCATAGAATGTCGGCCCTTCCGCCCCAGCAGCGCCGTGGGCCGCCGCGGCGAAGACCAGGCAGAGCGCAAAACCAACCAGGCGTCGACTCGTCATCGCTACTCTCCCGCAGAAGAAGTCCGGATCCGCGCGAGCTTACCGCAGCCGTTGGGCGGGCCGAGTTGCCGCGCCGGCCTTGATTCTGGGTCTGGCCGCTGTCGCTGCTGGCGCCCAGGAGGCCGCCGGTCCGGACGCGGAGGACTACCTGGCCGCGGCCGCGCTGGTGGAAGGTAACCTGCTCGCCCTGCTGCGCAACGCGGACGTCACGCCGCACTGGCTCGACGCCGACCTGGGCACGCCGGGCTTCTGGTACGGCCGCGACGGCGACTCGGGCCCGGAACTCGTGGTCTTCGACCTGGAGACGCAATCGCGCCGGCCCGCGTTCGACCATGCCCGGATGGCGGCGGCCATCTCCGATGCCCTGGCCGCCGCCGACGCGGCAGTGGAGCAGGGGGACAAGCCCAGCCTCGAGGGGCTCCTGGGGCTCTCGCTCACGGACGACCTGGCGACGCTGACCGCCAGCCACGGCGCCCATCGCATCACCTGCTCGGTGGCCGACTTCGGCTGCGCCGCGGAGGCGATCACGCCACCGGAGCCCGGCCTGCTGCCGTCGCCGGACGGCGCCCGCGCGGCCTTTACCCGCGGCGACAACCTGTTCTGGCGCGATCTCGAAAACGGCTTGGAGGCTGGCCTCACGCACGACGGAAAGCCTTACTTCTCCTACGGCAAGTGGCCCGATTCCTCGCTGCTGACCGTGGTCGCCCGAAAGACGGGGCTACGCCAGCCGCCCTACCTGTCGAGCTGGTCGCCGGATAGCCGCTACCTGCTCGCGCCGCGCATCGACGAGCGGCTGCTCGAGGCGGTGCCCTTCGTCGAGTGGGTGCCGACCGACGGCAGTCGCCGGCCGGTCGTACACCAGTTGCGCGAACCGATCGCGGGCGACGAGGACGAGATGGGCGTCGACTGGTTCCTGTTCGATACGGAGAAGGGTGGACGCGTCCGGGTCGAGTTCGATGGCGCTTCGCTCCCTGAAGGGATCGATAGCCCGGGGCTCGCCGGCGGCGTGATCGGCTGGGACCTGGAGCGGAACCGCCTGTACGTGCTCGGATCCGCCTATGCCGGCAAGAGCGCCGCCCTCGTCGCGGTCGACGTCGAGTCGGGCAAGGCCGCGCCGGTGGTCTGGGAGACGAACGAGACGCGGGTCGAGGCGAACACCCACATGTACAACCGGCCCAATGTCCGCCTCGTGCGCGGCCCGAACGACGAGCGGCGGGTGCTCTGGTACTCCGACCGCACGGGTTGGGGACACCTCTACCTCTACGAACTGGCCGGCGACGACACGGCCGACCTCGTCGGCACGGTCACAGAGGGCGACTGGACGGTGCTCGACATCATCCACGTCGACGAGGCCGGCCAGCAGGTCTACTTCACGGGTGGCGGCCGCGAGCCCGGCGATCCGTACCTGCGCCACCTCTACCGCGCGCCGTTCGATCCGGCCGAGCTCCGTGGCGGCGAGGTCACACTGCTGACGGCGAACGAGGCCGACCACCACTTCGAGCCGGCGCCGGTGCCGATGATGCAGGTCCTGTTCGGGCTCGCTCCGCCGCCGCCGCGGATCCGGCCCGATCTCGGCGTCTTCCTCGACACCTACTCGACCGTCGACCGTCCGCCGGTCACGGTGCTGCGCTCGACCGAAGACGGCAAGGTGCTCGCCGAGGTCGAGAAGGCGGACGCCTCCGCGCTGTTCGAGGCGGGGTTCGTGGTGCCCGAGCGCCGCGCCTTCGCCGCCGCCGACGGCGAGACGGAGGTGTACTCGGTCTACTTCGCGCCGCAGCGCGAGGTCGAGGGCGGCCGTCACCCGGTGATCGACGCGGTCTACGGCGGTCCGCAGGTGTTCGTGGCGCCACGGAACTTCGTTCAGGCCGTGGGCGCGCGCAACCCGTCGGCCGAGCCGGCGCTGGCGCGCCTCGGCTTCGCGGTCGTCGTCACGGACGGGCGGGGCACGCCGGGCCGCTCCAGTGCGTTCCGCGACGCGGGCTATCCCGAATTCACCCAGGTCGGCGTCAACGATCACTACCTTCCGAACCGCAACCACGGCGGCGGCGCCGAGCCGTACGCCCTGCTCCGTACATGGGACTACTTCGTCGAGCACCTGCTCGGCGTCGAGCCGCCGCGCGACGTGACCTTCGAGGTCAAGCCAGCGGCGACGGTCTTCTGACCGGACGTGGAGTGCCGGGCCGCTTCCTTCTCGTCGCCTTCGCCGTCGCCTGCGCTCCTGCGGTCGAGGTGCCGATCGAGGACGTCAGCGACACGAGCGTCGAGTTGACCCTTTACGCAGGAGCGATTGACCATGAGAAGTAGGGCCATCTTTCTCACCCTGACCCTCGCCGCCATCGTCTCCCAGCCAGCCTTCGCCCAGTTCCAGGCCGGCGAACCGGCGCCGTCCCGCAACGACCCGGCCGACACGATCCTCGACGGCGGCAACGTCTACACGCCCGACGGCTGGGCGGAGTCCATCGCGATCCGGGACGGCGTCATCGTCGCGGTCGGCGACAGCGCTTCCGTCGCCGCGTTCCGCACCGGCTCGACCGACGTGATCGACCTGGCCGGCCGGACCGTGTTCCCCGGCTTCCACGACGTCCACGTGCATCCGCTGATCGCGGGGATGCAGGAGTTCTCGTGCCGCCTGCCTCCGGGCGCGACGCCGGACATCATCAGC
>WTGL01000189.1:2110-3335 GCA_011523565.1 Acidobacteriota bacterium | reverse complement strand
GAGGGAGGGTATCAGCCGTTCCCGCGCCGCTTCTCGGCCACCTCCTTCTCCAGCCGCCGGGCGCCGCGGAGCATGTTGCCCATCGAGTAGTTCCCCTCGTGGCAGGCATACTCGTAGAGACGTTTACCGGTCCGCGGCCAGGGCAGGGAGCCCGTGTACGGCGCGCTGTAGTCGGAGTCCTCCACGGTGAACTCGTAGAACAGCGTTTCCGCGTCGATGCGGTGAAAACGCTCGACGACGCGCAAGCCGTCGTGGGAAACGTGCGGCGCGCGCAGGAAGTTCTTCGTCTCGACGACCAGGGTGTCGTCCTCCCACCAGCCGATCGAATCACCTCCGAGTGAGCGGTACTCCGGCGGCGCGTGCTCGGCCTCGAGGCGGACGATCCGGGTCCAGTGCATCCACTCCACGTGGATCGCCACATGGGTGTCGGTCTGCGTGATCGTCTTCAGGTTGTTGTAGGCCGACGGCCGGACCGGCACTGTGGGGCCGCCGGCGTAGAGGCAGCGGGTGCCCAGGGTCTGGACTTCCGGTTCGTCGTAGAGGTTCTCGCCGGTCTCGATCCACCAGGCGCCACCCGGGTTCCGGTTGTAGGCGCCGAGGCCGCGCGGTGTGAGGGCTTGCCCGCGTTCGGTCTTGGGCGGCAGCCGGCCGTCTGGCGGGTCCGTGATGATCGAGTTGCGGTACTTGCCGTCGACCTGGAAGGGTATCGTGCCGAAGTCGAACCAGAACGGATTGTGACCACCGATGTTGCTGCGGTGTCCGTCGCCGCCGACGGGCGGCGCCTTGCGGTCCGGGTCGCTGGGGACGTCGGCCTCGACCTTCGCCGCCTCGGTCGCGGCCGCGATCTCGTGCGCATCTTCGCCGCTCATGTACGGGTCGTCGCCGTACTTCGGATCGCGCGCCATCGGCGTGCGGGTGGCGATGTCGTAGGTGCCCGAGAGGTCCGGCCGGCCACTCGCGGTGCGGGGAATGTCGTCCTGGGCGGCGGCCGCGACGGGAGCGACCAGGATCGCTACGGCCGCGAGGAGTTGGATTCGCATCGGCTGTCCTCCTGTTGCCCTATCGAGCTGCACTCTCCGGCAGGGCGAAAGCGATGAGTTCCGCCGGCTCCGTCATGCCGCCGCCGGTGACCGCGATGAACTGCCGCCCGTTCTGCATGTAGCTCACCGGCGCGCCGTGCAGCGCGCGCTCGGTGAGCACTTCGGCCAGCAGCTCGCCGGTGAAC
>WTGL01000189.1:0-2100 GCA_011523565.1 Acidobacteriota bacterium | reverse complement strand
ACGACCAGCGTCTTCGTGACCAGGATGCCGCCCTCCGTCACCGCGCTCGACGAGAGTCCGCCCAACGGCCCCAGATTGAGGTGGCGGATCGCCGGGTGGTTGCGCGGTCCGTCGCCGAGCGGCACCTGCCAGGCGATGTCACCCCGGTTCAAATCGATGGCCGTGATGCGCCGATACGGCGGCTTGAGCAGCGGCAGGCCGCGCGGCCCGGCCGTCGACACGCGGTCGAGGACATAGGGCCAGAAGCTTCGCGCTCCGTCCGGCTTGACCAGTGCCATCCCCGAGGGCCGGGTCAACGACTGTACGTAGAGCATCCCGGTCTCAGGGTCGGCCGCTGCCCCCGGATGGTTGGCGCCGCCACCCGCTCCGGGCACGGCCAGGATCGCTTCCTTGCCGCCCTCGCCTCGGCGGATCAGGGGCATGAACATCGGCCCGAGGATGAACTTCTCCGCGATCTCGAGCGCCTCGGCGCGGAGTTCCGGCGTGAAGTCGATCAGGTCGTCCTCGCTGACTCCCTGGCGGTCGAACGCCGGCGGCCTGGTCGGAAACGGCTGGGTCTTCGACAGCTTCTCGCCCGGGACCGTGCTTTCCCAGGGGACGCCGCGCTCCTCGATCGGCCACACCGGCTCGCCGGTGGCGCGATCGAAGACGTAGGTGAAGGCGGTCTTCGAGACCTGGGCGACGGCCTTGATCAGCCGGCCCTCGACGACGATGTCGATCAGGTTCGGCGCCGAGGCGATGTCGTAGTCCCAGACGCCGTGGTGGACGGTCTGGAAGTGCCAGACCCGTTCGCCGGTCGCGGCGTCGACGCAGATCAGGCTCTCGGCGTAGACGTTGTCGCCGTGGCGCAGTCCCCCGTAGTAGTCGCTGGTCGGCGTGCTGGTGGCGAGGTAGACGTAGCCGAGTTCCTGGTCCGCGGTCATGGGCGCCCACACGTTCGCGTTACCGGTTGTCTTCCAGGAGTCGTTCTCCCAGGTTTCGACGAACTCCTCGCCCTCCTGAGGGATCGTGTGGAAGCGCCACTTGAACTCGCCGGTGCGCACGTCGTAGCCGCGCACGTGGCCGGGCGGATTGTTGTTCCGGAGCGGGAAGTCGAAGATGCGGGAGCCAACGACGATCACATCACCGACGACGATCACCGGCTGGCCGTGGCTGATGTTGCGGAGTTCCGTGTTCTCGCGACCGAGGTTTCGCGAGAGCTCGACGACGCCGTCCTCGCCGAAGGCCCGGTCGGGCAGGCCGGTGGCCGGGTCGATCGAGATGAGTTGCTTGCCGATCGTGGCGACGAACAGGCGTTCCTGCTCGCCGTCGGTCCAGTACTCGAGGCCGCGCGTGTAGTAGTTACTCTGGGCCGGCTTGCCGCGCCCGTAGCTCTTCGGGTCGTAGACCCAGAGTTCCTCGCCCGTCGCGGCGTCGAGCGCCGCGACCTGGCTCAGTTCGGTTGGGATGTAGAGGCGTCCGCCGATGACGAGGGGCGACGACCGGAACACCTGCCGCCGGTAGGGCGAGTTCGCCTCGATGCGGGAATCGGCGGACGCCCACTTCCACACGGGTTCGAGCCGGCCGAAGTTCGAGCCGTCGATCTGGTCGAGCGCCGTGTAGCGGGTGAACCCGTCGTCGCCGCCGTGATGGCGCCATTCGCCGTCCACGGCGCCGTACTGAGCGGCGGCGGCGGTGCAGAGGAGGAGGCCCTGGAGTGCTCCGAGGCCCCAACGGAGTTGGTGGAACACGACGGCTAGCATAGAACCTGATGACATCCACAAACTCCCGGGCGGGCCGATGAGAGCGGGGTCGTCCCTCTTGGTCCTCTCCTTCACCGCCTCACTCACCGCCCTGGCCTGCGCGACGCCGGACGCCGAACCGGCCGCTGACGCCGACCCGCCGACCGACACCGGGTCCTCCGTCCGCGTCGAACGGCTCCTCGACGCACCGATCATCGGGCCGGCGCTCGACCCAAGCATCGGAGAGAACATCCAGGGGCCATCGCTGATCCGCGTGCCCGACTGGGTTCCCGACCCGCTCGGCCGCTACTACCTCTACTTCGCCGACCACAAGGGCCACTACATCCGGCTCGCCTACGCGGACGACCTGCTCGGGTCG
>WTGL01000082.1 GCA_011523565.1 Acidobacteriota bacterium | reverse complement strand
CGAGTTGATCAGGCCGACCATGGAGTAGGTCTGGGGGAAGTTGCCCCAGAGTTCGCCGGTCTCGGGATCGAGGTCCTCGGAGAGGAGTCCCACGGGGTTGCGGCGTTCAAGCATCTGCTGGAACAGCTCGCGGGCCTCCTCGCGGCGGCCCAGGGCGTTGATCGCGTCGATGTACCAGAAACTGCAGACGGCGAAGGAGGTGGCCGGGGCACCGAAGTCGTCCTCCTGATAGCGGAAGAAGTTGCTGCCCTGCCGGAGAGGCTCCAGAGATTCGACGGTGGCAGCGAAGCAGGGATCGTCGGCGTCGAGGAAGCCCAGATCGTGGAGAAGGAGCAGGCTGGCGTCGATGCCCTCGCCGTCGAGCGTGGCCGCCAGACCGCCGCCCTGGGTTTCCGCGTTCTGCAGGATGTGCGAGCGAATCGCTTCGGCACGGTTCGTCCAGTGCCTTTGGCGTTCGGCGAGACTCAGTGTCCGAGCGATGCGAGCCAGACGGTCGCAGGCGGCCCAGCACATGACGCTCGAGAAGGTGTGGACGGCGCTGCGCTGCCTGAACTCCCAGAGCCCGGCATCGGGCTGGTCGAAGAGTGCGGCTGCCTGGTCACCGACCTGCTCGAGCCAGCCGAACACGCGCGCGTTCCCCGGTTTCACGAGCCGGCGGTCGAAGAAGCTCTGGGTGACGGAGAGGATCGCGCTGCCGTAGTTGTCGTTCTGGAGTTGCCGCCAGGCGTCGTTGCCCACGCGCACCGGCCCCATGCCGCGATAGCCGGGGAGGCTGCCCGTCGGGCGCTCGGTCAAGTCCCGCTCGAACTTGATGCCGTAGACGGGCTGCAGCACTCCGCCCTCGGCCGCGGCCGCCAGGTTCGTGATGTAGCCGAGGTAGCCCTCCATCGTCCGCGTTGCACCGAGGCGGTTCAGCGCCTGGACGACGAAGTGGGAATCCCGGAGCCAGCAGAAGCGGTAGTCCCAGTTGCGCCCGGTGCCGGGTGCCTCGGGGATCGAAGTGGTCATTGCCGCGAGCACCGCTCCGGTCTCCTCGAAGCTGCACAACTGAAGCGTGATCGCGGCCCGGATCACCGCTTCCTGCCACTCGAACGGCACGGCCAGGTGGCGCACGAACTCGCGCCAGTAGTTCTCCGTTCGGCTCTGAAACTCGCGGGCCACGGAGTCCACCGGTTCGGTCAGGCTCTCGTCCGGCCCGAGCAGCAGGGTGAGAGGCTGTTCGAGGACGAAGGCGATTTCGTCCGTGACGAAGGACACGGGCGCGTCGGTCGTCAGGCGCAGTGTGAGCTCCGGGCCGACGTAGCGGACGTGGTTGCTGCCCCGGGTCAGTGCGGGACGGCGCGCACCGTAGTCGAATCGCGGCCGCAGACGGATTCGGAGCCGGGGTTCGCCGCCTAGCCGTTCGATGGTGCGCACGATCATCGTCGGCCGGAAGGAGCGCCCGAACTGCTCGAACCGGGGTGCGAAGTCGGTGATCCGGACCGCGGCGCCGTTGCCGTCGCGAAGGGTCGTCACCAGGATCGCGGTGTTCTCGAGGTAGTGCTGTTCGCTGTCCTGCAGCCCTTCGAGCACGACGTCGAAGAAGCCGCCCGCCTCCGGATCGCCCTCATGGGCGTCGTCCAGCAGGGAGTGGAACACGGGATCGCCGTCGAAGTGCGGCAGGCAGGCCCAGCAGATGCGCCCGAGGGGGTCGATCAGCGCCCCGAAGCTACAGTTGCCGATCACGCCGCCGTCGAGCGGCCGGACTTTGCCAGGCGTCACGGGCTCTCGTCCGCCACTCCGTCGCACAGGGCCTCCAGCCAACGATGCAACTCCCTCACGCCACTCAGGCCGTACTGCGCGCTGCTGGTGCGGCCTGCCTCGGCCTCCAGGCCGACCACGATTGCGGCGCCGCCGGCCTTCTGCGCGGCGGCGAAACCCTCCTCGTCCGTGATGTCGTCGCCGATGAAGACGGGAACGCGCCCCCGGAACGGCTCTTCCTTCATGAAGTCCTCGACCACGGTGCGCTTGTTCGGGCGATGGGGTTTCAACTCGAGCACCATCTTGCCCTCCTGGACCCGGTAGGTGGAGCCCAGGGAGCTTCGGATCTTCTCCATCACCTGGCGCGCCGCGGCCTCGGCGCCGGCCGCGCGCCGGTAGTGGAGCGCCAGCGTCGCGGACTTGTCTTCGAGCAGGGTGCCGGGGTGCGCGGCGGCGAAGCGCTCCAGCGCGCGGCGGGCCGGACCCAGTCTGGATGCTCCGTCGACCCGGCTGACGGATCCGTCGGCGGACCTGCGCTGCAGGCCGTGCAGCCCGGCGGCCGGCAACTCGAGGGGTGAAAAGAAGCGGTCGAGGACATAGAGCGAGCGTCCGCTGGCGAGTGCCAGTGCGCCGCCGAGCCGACTGCGGAGTCGTTCAAGCAGGCCGCCGATCCGGTCGTCGACGTGGACGGCATCGGGTGCATCCGCGATCTCGATCAGGGTGCCGTCGACATCCAGGAACAGGGCCCAGGAATGAGGCGGCGGGATGTCGGAACCAGGTTCCAGCAGCATCCAGGCGGCGTGCGGAGGATGCGCTTTCTGGTTCACAGGCTCAGCCTCCGAGATCCCTTACGATACAGAAACCGATGGGTTCTCAAGATGTGCCGGCCGCCCGGCAGTCGGAGTTGGTGATCGTCGCGAACACGCTGCCCGTGCGTCGCGAGGAAGTGAACGGTGAACTGCGCTGGACGCAGAGTCCCGGCGGCCTGGTCAGCGCGTTGTCGCCGATCGTCCGGGAGGCGGGCGGGTGCTGGGTCGGCTGGACAGGCGGCGCCGACGACGCGCCCGAACCGTTTCGGCACGAGGACATCCTGAACGTGGCGGTGCCGGTGTCGGAGGCAGAAGTCGCCGGCTCGTACCAGGGAATGTGCAACTCGACCCTGTGGCCCCTCTACCATGATGCCGTGCGGCCGCCCGAGTACCACCGGCACTGGTGGAACCCTTACGTGGCGGTGAACCGGCGCTTCGCCGAGGAGGCGGCTCGCCGCACCGCGCCCGGGGGCCGCGTGTGGATCCAGGACTACCACCTGCAACTCGTGCCGCGCATGCTGCGCGAGCTGCGGCCGGACATCAGCTCCGGCTTCTTCCTCCACATTCCGTTCCCGCCGATCGAGCTGTTCCTGCGTCTGCCCTGGCGGCGGGCGATACTGGAGGGCCTGCTCGGCGCCGACGTGATCGGCTTCCAGACCCCGGCCGGCGCCTACAACTTCACGCGGCTCGCCGACCGGCTGATCGAGGCCGAGCCGCAGGGCGAGACGATCCGCTACCAGCGGCGCGACATCCGCGTCGGCGCCTTCCCGATCTCCATCGACACGGACCGCTACGCGAACGCGGCGCTG
>WTGL01000195.1:2465-3396 GCA_011523565.1 Acidobacteriota bacterium | reverse complement strand
TAGGTGTGTTCGACGTAGAGCTGGAGGTGGTTGATCTTCCAGTCGGCCAGCCGGTCGATCAGCCGCTTCAGGTAGTCCATTCGCGGCACGCGGTTCCGGCTGACGTCGAGCATCGCGCCGCGGATGGGGAAGTCCGGCCGGTCCTCGATGTCTGTGGCCGGCACCTCGAAGCGGGCGGCTGTCGGCCGACCGCGCGAGGCGAGCCATTGTTTCAGGGTAGACGCCGCCCGGAACACGCCCGTCGGCGTCGCGGCCTGCATGGTGATGCCGTCCGGGCCTATGCGCAGGCGATAGCTCTCGTCGGTCGGAAGGTCAACCCAGGCGGCTCTGTCGGCGCCCGGCGAGTCGACCGCGACCCGGCAGGCGATGGCGTCGCCCGAACCGTTTCCGGCGCCCGCGGGGAGGAGCTGCTGCCCCGTGGTTGCCAGTGCGCGCCGCAGGCCCGCGATCGCGAACTCGAGTTCCTCCGAGGCCTCCGCCGGTTCCGCGCCCGCCGCGGTCACATGGAGCGCAACGGGTGCGCCCGGTGGCAGGACCAGGGGATCGGCGGCGTCAGAGAGCTCGACCCGCCGCGGCGGCGGCCAGAGACTCACGGCCGACGGCTCAGGTCCCCCGCACCTGGATGTCGACGCCGGTCGGGCTGGTATGGCGTCCGCCGCCCGCGGCCGAAGTCCAGGCGAGATGGTCGATCGCCCGGCCCGCGGTCGGTTCCAGCTCGTCGTCCGTCTGCCGGAAGAGGATCCGCATCGTGCCGTAGTTGACGGCGAGCAGGATGTCCTTGAAGGTCTCGGCCGAAGCGGGTGCGCGTTCCAGCAGCCAGGCCCGGTCCTCCTCGCAGTCCGGTCCCAGGATGTGGACGTGGTGGAAGCCGGGGTGTTTCGCGTCCTCGAGGAGTTCGATCTTCGCGCCCCAGGGATCCGTCACGAAGGAA
>WTGL01000195.1:0-2455 GCA_011523565.1 Acidobacteriota bacterium | reverse complement strand
GAAGGATGCGGGGTGCCGGCCCGCCATGACCAGGCCGGCCGAAGATCGCGAGGCGCTCTCCGGGGTCGTCGAGCGGGTCGTCTTCCACAATGAGGAGAACGGGTTCGCGGTGCTCCGCGTCCGGGTGCGGGGCAGTTTCCAGCCGGCGACGGTGGTAGGGCGACTGCCCCTGGTTTCGCAGGGGGAGACGATCCGCGCCTCCGGCGCCTGGAAGAACGACCCGAACCACGGTGTCCAGTTTCGGGCCGACCGTCTCGCCGTCTCGCCTCCGGATTCGCTCGACGGGATCCGGCGCTACCTGGGATCGGGAAGGGTGCATGGCGTCGGGCCGAAGATGGCGAAACGCCTGGTGAAGGCGTTTGGCGAGGACGTCTTCGAGGTCATCGAGAACGAGCCGGAGCGCCTGAAGGAGGTCCCTGGCATCGGCCCGAAGCGCGCGAAGCGCCTGAGCGAAGGCTTCAAGGATCAGAAGGCGGTGCGGGAGATCATGGTCTTCCTGCAGACCCACGGTCTCGGATCGTCGCGGGCGGCTCGCATCTACCGGACCTACGGAGCTGACGCCGCGACCTTGCTCACCGAGGACCCGTACCGGCTGGCGAGGGACATCCGGGGGATCGGTTTCCGGATCGCCGACAGCATCGGCGCCAGTCTGGGCAAGGACCGGGAGGGTCTGCCGCGGGCGCGTGCCGGTCTCGGCTACACCCTCGAGCAGGCGCGGGGCGCCGGACACTGCGGCCTGCCGCGCGACGAGCTCCTCGAGCAGGCGCAGGAGCTGTTGAAGATCCCCGAGGAGATCCTCGTCACCGCGCTGTCGGATGAGCTGCAGGCGGGGCGGCTGGTCGCCACGCGTCTGAATGGCGAAGAGGCCGTCTTCCTGCCGCCGCTCCTGTCGGCCGAGCGCGCCATCACCCGCCGGCTGGGCGAACTCCTCGGGGCCGAGCCGCCGCCCTGGGCGGACATCGATGCCGCAAGAGCGCAGGCGTGGGTGGAGAAGCGCCTCGACGTGACGCTCGCGCCGACCCAGCGCGCGGCGGTCGAGACGAGCCTGCGCTCACGCGTCGCCGTCATCACCGGCGGCCCGGGAGTCGGCAAGACCACCCTGGTCAACGCGCTGCTGCGGATCCTGAAGGCCCGCAGCGTAAGTTGCGCGCTCTGCGCCCCAACCGGCCGCGCGGCGAAGCGGCTGGCCGAGAGCACCGGCCACACGGCGAAGACGATCCACCGGTTGCTCGAGATCGACCCGTCGAACGGCAAGTTTCGCCGCGGCCGGTACCGCCCGATCGACTGCGGTCTGCTGGTCGTCGACGAGGCGTCGATGGTCGACGTGGAACTGATGGCGGCGCTGCTTCAGGCGCTGCCTGCGGAAGGCTCGCTCCTCCTCATCGGCGACGCAGACCAGTTGCCCTCGGTGGGCCCGGGTCAGGTGCTGCGGGACCTGATTGACTCAGGCGCCATCCCGGTGGCGCGTCTTCGGGAGATCTTCCGCCAGGCCGACAACAGCCGGATCGTCCGCAACGCGCACCGGGTGAACCAGGGCTACCTGCCGGAGCTGGAGCCTGTACGGGACGAACTGAGCGACTTCTACTTCGTGCCGGCCGAGGATGCCGAGGACGGCCAGCGCAAGGTCGTGGAGATCGTCGCCGGGCGGATCGGCCGCCGCTTCGGTCTTGATCCGGTCCGGGACGTCCAGGTGCTGTCGCCGATGAACCGCGGCCCCCTGGGCGTACGCTCTCTCAACGTCACCCTGCAGGCGGTCCTGAACCCGGCACCGGAGTCAGGCGCCGTCGAGGTCGAGCGCTTCGGCTGGAAGTACCGCGCCGGCGACAAGGTGATGCAGACCGAGAACGACTACGACAAGGACGTGTTCAACGGCGACCTGGGCCGCATCCGGTCGATCGATCCGGGCGCGGAGAAGATGACGATCGTCTTCGACGGCCGCCCCGTCGAGTACCGCTTCAGCGAGCTGGACCGGCTCATGCTGGCCTACGCCGTCACCGTCCACAAATCGCAGGGCTCCGAGTACCCGGCGGTCGTCGTGCCGATCTCGACCCATCACTACGTCATGCTCCGCCGCAACCTGCTCTACACGGCGATCACCAGAGGCCGGCAACTCGTCGTCATCGTCGGCCAGAAGTGGGCGCTTCAGAAAGCAGTGGAGGAAGCCTCCGACCTCCGCCGCTACTCGACCCTCCGCGAGCAACTGGCGGCGCTGGCGTCCGGGGGCTAAGTGTCCGCCGCGCGTTCGCGCGGCAGCCGGATCTCGCTGACCAACTGCTGCACCTCGGCCGGCGGCGGCTTCGTGAACCGGCTGACGATCAGAGCCAGGGCGAAGTTGATCAGCATGCCGACGGCCCCAATGCCCTCCGGGCTGATGCCGAACAGCCAGTCCTCGGCGGTCGCATCCGGCCGGATCAGGCGGAAGTAGACGATGTAGGCGCCGGTGAACAGGATGCCG
>WTGL01000075.1:2937-3409 GCA_011523565.1 Acidobacteriota bacterium | reverse complement strand
CGGCGGGATCGTCGACGCCGTGATCTCGCGGCTGATCGACATCCAGATGTCGATTCCGGCGATTCCGCTCGCCATGCTGTTCGCCGCCGTGTTGCCGCCCGGCGAAGGGATGGTGATCACGATCATCGTCCTGACTTACTGGACCTGGTATGCGCGCATCGTGCGCGGCGAGGTCCTCAGCCTGCGAGAGCGGGACTTCATCACCGTGGCCCGAGTGGCCGGAGTCTCCAACCCGATGATCCTGATCCGGCACCTGACCCCGAACGTCCTGAACACGCTCCTGGTTCTGGCGACGCTCCAGTTCGGCAGCGTGATCGTCTTCGAGGCAGGGTTGAGCTTCCTGGGGCTCGGCATTCAACCTCCCCAGGTGTCGTGGGGCGGGATGCTCGCCGACGGCCGCAACTTCATCGAGGTCGCGTGGTGGCTGATCACGATGCCGGGGATCGCGATCATGGCTTCGTGTCTGGCGTCG
>WTGL01000075.1:1555-2927 GCA_011523565.1 Acidobacteriota bacterium | reverse complement strand
TGAACGAAGGTGGACTGGAAGCCTGGGGTTGGGCGCCTGACTTCGCCGAGTCCTACGGCCGGTTCCTGGAGTCGGCGGCCGCGCCCGAGCACCTGTTCCCCGCGCGGGTGGTCTCGATATCGCGAGGCGTGTTCCACGTTGCCGCCGCGCAGGGTGAGATCGACACCCGGCTGCTGAAGCGTGTCCGGACCTCGGCCACGGGCGCGCCGGCAGTCGGCGACTGGGTGGTGGTCGAGTCTTTCTCCGTTCCCGGCGTCGATCCGAGGATCGTCCACGTGCTCGATCGCCGGAGCCGGCTGTCGCGCAAGGCGGCGGGCGCGCGGACACAAGAGCAGGTCGTGGCCGCGAACGTCGACGCTGTGTTCCTGGTGATGGGCCTCGACGGCGACTTCAACCCCCGGCGTCTCGAGCGCTTCGTCGCCATGGTCCGGGAGAGCGGTGCCGAACCCGTCGTCGTGCTGACCAAGGCGGACCTCTGCGCCGACCCGGAGGCCGGATGCGCGCAGGCCGAGCAGGTGGCGCCGGCGACGATGGTCGTCGCGGTCAATGCCCTCGCGGGCGAGAACCTGGAACCGCTCGCGGAGCATCTGGCGGCCGGCAGGACCGTGGCCATGGTCGGCTCGTCGGGCGCGGGCAAGTCCACCCTGCTCAACGCCCTCTGCGGCGAGGTCGTGATGCGTACCGCTCCGGTCAGGGAGAGCGACGACCGCGGCCGCCACACGACGACCCATCGCCGGCTGGTCCAGTTGCCGGGCGGCGGTCTCCTGATCGACAACCCCGGTATCCGGGAACTCCAGCTCTGGGCGGACGACGAGGGCAGCCTTGAGGAGACCTTCGACGACATCGAGGAGCTCGCGCTCCGCTGCCGGTTCCGCGACTGCGGCCACGAACGGGAGCCCGGCTGCGCGGTCCAGGCGGCGATCCGGGACGGCTCACTGGATTCGGCCCGGCTGCGCAACTACAACGACCTCCGGGAAGAACAGCGCCGGCTCGAGCAGCGCCGCGACGAAGCGTCTCGCCGTGCCGGGGAGCGAAAGCTGGGCGCCTTCTACAAGTCCGTCCAGCAGGCGAAGAAGAACCGGCGCTGGTAGGCGCCCGGGGCTACCAGGACGCGAAGCGCCGGCGCACGAGGGGCGCGGTCAGCGTGGACAGGGACTCCCTCTGCACGCCGTCGGCGTCGAAGTTGTCCGGCGCGAGCCAGCGCTCGTAGCAGGAACGCAGTTCTTCCCAGTCCCGGTCCATGATCGCGAACCACGCCGTGTCCCGGTTCCGGCCGCGGAAGATCGTGGCTTGCCGGAACACGCCTTCGAAGGTGAAGCCGAGGCGCTGGGCGGCCGCGATGGAGGCTGCATTCAGGCGGTCGCATTTCCAC
>WTGL01000075.1:0-1545 GCA_011523565.1 Acidobacteriota bacterium | reverse complement strand
CAGGACCATCGCCTCCGTGGCGGCCGTGGTCCGCTGCAGACGGGGTGGATAGCAAATGCTCCCGACCTCGATCGAGCCGACGGCGGGGTTGATCCGCAGATACGACGCGACGCCGGACGCGCGCCCGTCCGCTCGGTCCACGATGGCGAAGTAGACATGGTCTTCGCTTGTCGCAGCGGCTTCGGCCCATGACCGGAGGTCGGCGCGTGAGGCGAACGGACCGTAGCTGAGGTACGTCCAGATCCGGCCTTCGACATCGGCGGCGGTCGCTTCGTACAGGTCATCGGCGTGACGCGCGGGATCGAGCGGCTCAACACGACAGTGGCGTCCCACCAGCGAACTGCGAGAGGGAGGCGGCGGGGCGTTCCAGCCGTCGAGCACGGGCCCGACCTGCTGGCCGAGAGGATTCAGGGTCGAGCGGCTCATCGGAGTTGGGAGCGGCGGGGCCTCCGCCGCAACGCGAGCCTAGACGAGTCCCCCGTTGGCCTCCGTATACTCCCAAGCATGTCCGTGACGCTGCTTGAACAGCCGCCGCCGACCGTGCCCAGCGAGCCTGGCCCCTATCGCCGGGCCGACTACGCCGCACTTCCCGACGAGCCCCGCTGCGAACTGATCCATGGCAGGTTCTACTTGAGTCCGAGTCCGATCCGCCTTCACCAGGTCGTGGTCCTTCGCCTCGGACGCCTCCTGGACGACATCGCCGAGGCCACGGGGGGCGAAGCGCTTGTAGCGCCGATGGATGTCCACCTCGCCGATCACACGGTGGCGCAGCCGGACGTTCTCTACGTCTCCGCTGAGCGGCGGAAGATCGTCCAGACCTGGATCGAAGGCGCTCCGGACCTCGTGGTGGAAGTGCTGTCGCCGAGCACAACGCGGATGGACCGGCTGTTGAAGCTCAACCGTTACGGGGAGGCGGGTGTCAGGGAGTACTGGCTCGTCGATCCCGCAGCCCGAACGATCGAGTTCCTCGTCCACGACGGGGAGCACTTCGTTGTTCATGTGCAGGACGGTGGGAGGTGGACATCTCCCGTGGTACCCGGGATCGAGCTCGACATCGATGCCTTCTGGAGTGCCGTCGAACGGAGAGTCGGCCCTTCTGAAGCCGCGGACTGAGCCGACAGTAATCGGCGTCGACCACGGTCCCCCAAGACCTACCCGAACAACCCCTTCGCCGCCTTCGCCTCCGGCGCCAACCAGGCCGCGGCGCAGTAGGCGCCGAACGAGATGGCCATTGCCGGGAACACGGCGTGCATGCCCTGGATGTCGAGTAGCATCCACAGGCCCAGCGTCACGCCGCCGGCGGTGAAGGACCACAGCGCCGCCGCACCGTTGCCGCGGCGCCAGGTCAGGCCCAGAGCCAAAGACGGCAGGAAACAGGCGGCGTAGAGGGCGCCGGAGAAGGAGGTCAACTCGACGATTCCGCCCGGCGGATCGATGGCGAGAATCGCGGTGATGGCCGCGAACAGGACGACGCAGACGCGGGTGTTGCGCACGGCGTGACGGTCGTCGGCCGGCACCAGAAGGCCGAGCATGTCGCGCTGGAAG
>WTGL01000051.1:502-23186 GCA_011523565.1 Acidobacteriota bacterium | reverse complement strand
GGGCTTTCTGCGGCACGTCACCGGCGACCCGGCGATGAGCGACGACGAGTCGCTGCAGAGCGCTCTCGACGCATCGAGGCCTTGATCGCAGTCGACACGAGCGTCCTGCTCCGCTATCTGCTTCAGGACGACGAGGATCAGGCGGCTCGCGCAGGCGCCGTCTTCGCTGCCGGCGAGACGGTCCTGGTCACCGACGTCGTCCTGGTGGAGACGATCTGGACGCTCTCCGGCAGGAAGTACCGACTGTCGAAGGCTCAACTGGTGGCCGTCCTCGAACGGCTGTTCAGCGAGCCGAGCATCCGTTTCGAGGACGACGACGTCGTATGGCGGGCGCTCCACGCCTACCGCAGCGACGGCGAGGCGGGCGAATCGACCAAACACGTCGGATTCGCAGACGCGCTGATCGTGTTCAAGGCGCTCCGGACCGCCGCAAGCGACGGCGAACTGCTGGACGGCGTCTACACCTTCGACGCAGCCATGCAGCGGCTTCCCTACGCCGTGGCGCCCGGAGAACGGGTGAACTGGCCATCGGTCGCCAGGGGCGACGAGTTGAACGAACCCCGCTGACCACTCCCCCGGGCTCAGGCGGCTGACGCGCTGGCGCCGGCAACTCCGGCCAGGTCGTTGGCGAGGTCGTGAAGGTCGCGGCGAAGGTCAGGCCAGGCCTGCCCCAGGTCGAGCGAACGGACCTCGATCGGGTGGCCGGGAAAAGTGTACGCGTGGCGGAACGAATGGCCGTCCGTGGCGTAGAGCAGCGTGCCGGCTGGCGCGCGACCCGCAGAGTTGGCGCGGGAGTAGTTCGTGAGGTAGGCCCAAAGCTGGTAGAGGTGGTCCGAGCGGAGCTTCCCGTCCCGGGCGAACGGCTCATTCACGCACTTCGTCTCCACGATCACGCTCCGGCGTTCTTCAGAGACGCCGCGCGCGGGGACGAAGATGTCGGCGAACATGCCGGGCACTCCCGGTGCTCCTAGCGGCGCGACCGCGCCGAAGGAGATCTGTCTGTTACCCGGCCGAACCCCGAGTTCCGGTCGCTCCCGCTTCAGGAAGCCCCGTACGAAGGCCTCGAACAGGTTCCCCATCTCCGTGTCGCTGGCAGTGAATCCCCGGAACCGGTAACGGCCGGACCGGCCCTCCGGAACCAGCCGGCCGGCAACCAGGCGGCAGACGCTGAGCAGGAAGCCGTAGTCCGAGTTGTTGCGGTGGAGCTGCACGCCGTGGAAGAACTCGCCACGCAGTTCGACCGCATCGACTTCGGGGAGTAGACGCGTCAGGCGCAGCAGGTCATGGCGTAACCCGCGGTCCAGGTCGTTCGCTGGCAGCGACGCCAACCGCAGCATCGTCGACCTGACGAGGCGATTGGGCAACACGTTTCGGGTCAGTTCCTCGTAGCTCACCGCGACTCGGGCGCGGGAACGAAGTGCCCGGGTCACCGTTCGCGCCATGTCGATCTTCCCTTTCGGCCGCCGCGCGTCCTCGGCCCGCTCCAGGTAGCCGCGGTCGAGGCCTCGCCGCCACAGCCGCCGGAAGCTGTCGCGGAGGAGCCGCGCCAGGAGGTTCTGCGGCAGATCCTCGGGGACCGAGGCGTGTTCTCTCGCCGCCGCCGAGTCCAGATGTTCGTCGTACCGCTCCCACGCGTAGCAGAGCACGACGTAGAGGGTGTGGGCCGGAATCTTCATCCCGATACGGATCAGTCGGCGGCAAGCAGGTTCGCTACGGCTTCCCGGGCTTTCTCCGGCCGGTCGAACCAGTACTCATCCAGCAGCGGCGCGATGTCGAAGCTGACAACCTCCTCGAACCAACGGTCGTGGTCTGGCGTCTCTCCCGAGGGCGAGTCGCAGAAGTAGCTGTGGCCAATGCGGAAACCGGATCCCAGGTCCGAGTCATCGGCGATCGTCTCGTTCAAGGCACCAAGCCGCTCGCCAATGCGCGTGCGGAATGGCGCCGGGACGTGTCGATCTTCCAGGTGCCGGCGGAACTGAGGGTGTCCGAACGCCGGCTCGACCGTGAAGAAGGCGAAACGCCGGCGCAACGCGTAGTCAACGAGCGCCAGAGAGCGGTCTGCCGTGTTCATCGTGCCAATCAGATAGAGGTTCTCCGGCACATGGAACCGTTCGCCGGCGCCTCGCGGGTAAGCGAGCCGTACCGCCCATTCCTCCGACCGCTTGTCCGCCTCGATGAGCATCAGCAACTCGCCGAAGATGCCGCTCAGGTTGCCTCGGTTGATCTCGTCGATCAACAGCACATGGGGCCGGTCTGAGTCCTCCCGCGCCCGCTTGCAGAAGTCGAGAAACGGCCCGTCGCGGAGCACGAAACCGCCTTCTTCAGTGGGACGGTAGCCGCGTACGAAGTCCTCGTAACCGTAGGACTGGTGGAACTGTACGGCCTCGATGCGCTCCATTGATCGCTCTTGCGCCAGCAACCACGCCAGCCGCTGCGCGATGAACGTCTTTCCCGTGCCGGGAGGGCCCTGGAGCACGAGGGCCTTCTTGCGTGCTAGCTGGGAGAGCAGGCGTTCGATGTCGGCCCGATCGCGGAAGATGTCGTCGGCGGCAGCGACGAGGGTGTAAGGCTCGTCGTCGCCGCCGTCCCCGCCGCGCACCCCCCGCTGGTTTGAACCCCTGTTCGGGGAGTCTCTCCCGATCATCTTTAGGGTCAAGTCCCATGCGTCAATACTCAGTGCATGGCTCAGGTCACCGATCGCCCGGCTGAACTCGACGTAACGCTCGCCAGGCGACTGGCCCGCCCCTCTGCGATGGTGCCGACAAACACCCGGAGCCCTCGACCGGAGGTTGCTTAGCCAACTCGACGTGTACAACTGCCACCGGGCGGCGTCCTGCCCGTGCCAGCAGACGCCCAGGATCATCGGGCAAAGGTAGTCTGGGGCGCCCTCCCTACGGCGGCCAACCCACTCCACGAGACCATCAACCTGCGTGACGGCGTCCCCGTCGCTGGCCGGTAGCCGGACGAAGTTCCGTAGCTCCTCTGTCGCCGCTTCGTCCCGGACCAGCTCACCCGCGAGCTCACGAAGGAAAGGGCCGTCCCATGCCGGTCCTCCCAGTAGCGGTCGGTAGGTCTCCGCGAACTCCTCCACGCCGCCGCCATCGGCAAAGCGCCGAGCCACCTCCCCCACCTGGCGAGATGCCTCCAGGTCCATCTTCGCCACCCAGTCGCTTGCATGGCCGGGGTGATCGCCCCTCGCCTCGTACCGCGCCCGCACCCGCTCCAGCTCGTTCTTCGGAATCTCCATCAGCCGCGAATCTCCCACGTTTCCCGCCTCAGCTTGGCGCGCAACCCTACTAACGCGCCGCTGGAGTCCGACAGACGTCGTCAACGCGCGGCTTCAATCTGCTCCAAGGTGACAGCGAGCACCGATGAACGGTCGACGATCACCTCGGCAAGCCGTGGTCGTCGTAGAGCAGGTCGCCGTGCTCGATGGCCGAAGGGCCCCGCTGCAGCGACTCGGCGCAGCGACGGCCGATGGCGAGCAGCTCCTCGACCCGCGAATCCAGGTCGCGCCGGCGCTGCTCGCGGGCGAGGCGTTCCCGCAGCGCTACGGTGATGGCGCCGGTCAGCGTCTCCCCGGTCAGCCGGGCCAGTTCGCGCGCGAGACGGCAGGTCTCTTCGTTCCTGATTCTCAGGGCCATCGTCATCTCCAACCGTTGGCTTCCTTCGGCCCTCGCTACTACACCACGGCTGGCGGCGGCTCGATCCGCTCCCCGATGACGAGCGCCGCCGCGACCTCCCGCCGGAGCGTCTCCGGGTCGCGACGGACGTAGAGGCGAGCGAGTTCCTGGCCGCGTTCGACTTGCTGGCCCAGGCGGACGTCGTAGCGGAGCGCGACGGCGTGGTCGATCTTCGTCGGGTCGCGATCCGGGCGACAGGCGTCCGCGAAGGCGTTGCCGATCCGACGGCAGTCGACGGCGGCGAGATATCCGGACTCGGAGGCCGTGACGACGGCTTCGACCGGCGCCAGGTCAAGGGCGTCAGTCCAGCCGGGCTCGGCGCCCTGGGCATCGGCCCAGTCGATCAGCTTCTGGCGGGCGGCGCCCGAGGCGATCACGGCCTCGAGATCCCGCGAGCGCATCTCCCTGCCGACCAGGCGGGCCGCCCTGGAGCAGATCGCCGCGACGACCTCGAACAGTCGCGGGTCGCCGTCGCCGCCCAGGAAGTCCAGGGCTTCCCCCACTTCGGCCGCGTGACCGACCCACCGGCCAAGAGGCTGACTCATGTCGCTCAGCACACAGTCCGCAGGGGTGCCGCAGGCGGCGCTGATCGAGGCGAGACTCGAAGCGAGGGTGCGGGTGTCCTCCGGATCCGGGAAGAAGCCACCGTTGCCGGTCTTGACGTCGAACACGATCCCGGACGCTCCCAGGGCCAGCTTCTTCGACAGGATGCTGCCGACGACGAGCGGAATGGAATCCACGGTCGAGGTCCGGTCCCTCAGGCCGTACAGGCGCCGGTCGGCCGGGGCGATGCCGGCGGTCGAGATGCCGATCGCCATGCCGAATCGCTCGAGAAGCTCGATCGTCTTGCTCCGATCCAGCTCCAACCGCACGCCGGGAATGCTCTCCAGCTTGTCCGCGGTACCGCCGCTGTGGCCGAGTGAGCGGCCGGTGAGTTTGGCCGCCGGCACGCCGCAGGAGGCGAGCAGGGGCAGCGCGATCAGGCTCACGGTGTCTCCGACCCCGCCCGTCGAGTGCTTGTCGACTACGGCTCCGAAGTCCTTCGCCAGGTCCCACTGGTCGCCGGACTCGAGCATCGCCAGGGTCAACTCCCGCGTCTCGTCGCCGCTTAAGCCCCGCATCGCGGCGGCCATCAGGAAAGCGGCAAGGTGTACGTCCGTCCAGCTCCCGTCGGCCGCGCCGGCGACGACCGACCACACCTCGTCCCTGGTCAGCGTCCGCCCCTGACGCATCCGGTTCAGAATGGCGTAGGGCGTGACCACCGGGGCTGCGGGAGCGGCCCTAGCCGCCGAAACTGAACGGACTCGCCGCGGCGGGATCGGGTCCGAGCTGCTGCCGGGCCCTGACCGCGTAACCGCTGTCCGGGTGCTCGTCGACGATCCGCTGGTAGGTCTCCCGGGCGCCCTCCTCGTCACCGAGCTGGTCCAGGGTGGCGGCGAGTTCGAAGAGCAGCACATCCTTCGGCAAATCGGACGTCTCGGTCGCCACGGCGCCGCGGAGTTCGGCCGCGAGCTGCTCTCCCCGGCCCTCGGCGCGGTCGAGACTGTAGAGGTTCATCTGCAAACCGATGGCCAGCGCATGGTCGCCGCCGTTCGACTCGAGATACTCCGTCCACAGCGCGCGCGCCGTCGCCGTGTCGCCCTCGGCCGCGGCGATCTGGCCCAGATACACGGAAGCCAGACGTCCCGACGAGGTCGAGCCGTAGCTCTCCCGAACCGCTTCGAGGGCTGAGCGCGCCTCCGCGCGCCGCTCCGCCTCGGACGCGAAGGTCAGGCCTTCATCTTCGCCGTCCTCTTGCGCGGCGGGTTCCTCTGCGGCGGCGTCCTCACCCGGGGCGCTGTCCGGCGGCGCGTCGAGGAAACCCAGGGCGGCGTCCGCTTCCGGCGCCTTCACCTCTGCCCGGAAGACCTCGAGGGCCTTGCTCAGTTCAAAGCTCGCCTCCGCCTCGCGGTCTTCCTGATAGTTCAGGAACAGGACCACGCCGACGACAACGGCGATGACGCCCGCGATCCCGATCAGGATCTGCCGGATGTGTTCCGCGAACCAGGTGGAAGCCGAAAAAACCGCTTCGCGCACCTCGTCGCGCCGCATCTCCTCTCGTGTCAGACGACTCATGCAAGACCTCCCGGAGCGGCGCAAACCCTACCACTGCTCGATGCGTCCGGGGTCTGGCGGAGCGACCATCGAGCGCACTGTGGCAGACTAGGAAGGCTTCGACCATCTACCCTCCTCCGAGGCCACCTCCAACCGCGTCCGGTTCTCAAGATGTCTCTAGGCTTTCCTGAACTGCTGATCGTTCTCGCGATCATCGTCCTGGTCTTCGGCGCCAGCCGGATCCCCAAGCTGGCGGGCGGTCTCGGCGCCGGCATCCGGAACTTCAAGCGCGGCCTGAACGAGCCCGCCGAGGACGAGAACGAGGAGAAGCCGAAGGGCAAGATCGAAGAGTAGTGGCGCGGCCGGAAGGCTGGTGCGCCTGGAAGGACTCGAACCTTCGACCTGCGGATTAGGAATCCGCCGCTCTATCCACCTGAGCTACAGGCGCCCGATCTCGCCTCGGTCTGCCGCGGCCTTCTGGCCGACGACGCCGGGTCAGTGAAGGATCTCAGTAACGGACCAGCGATTCAACCACGTCGTACCCTTCAAGCCGCTGCCGGCCTTCGAGGTACGTCAGTTCGACGACGAAGCCGATGGCCTCGACCCTGGCCCCGACCGAGTCCACCAGGTCGGCGGCGGCTCTCGCGGTGCCGCCGGTGGCCAGAAGATCGTCGACCAGGGCCACCCGGTCTCCGGAAGCGAGACCGTCGACATGCATTTCCAGCGTGTCCGTGCCGTACTCGAGTTCGTACGCGCGCGCAGCCGTCTCGGCCGGCAGCTTCCCGGGCTTGCGCACCGGCACGAAACCGGCGTTCAATCGAACCGCCACCAGCGGCGCAAAGATGAAGCCGCGCGCCTCGATCCCGACCACATGATCGATCCGGCGGTCCGCGAACCGTTCGGCGAGCCGGTCGGCGGCCTCCCGCAGCGCGGCCGGCTCCTTGAGCAATGTCGTGATGTCCTTGAACAGGATTCCGGGCTTCGGGAAGTCCGGCACCTCCCGAATCCAGTCCTTCAGCCGGAATGCCGTTTCCGATCCCATCGCTGCTTCTCCACTTCGTCAGGCGGGCAGCTACTGAACCCTGGTCTTCCAGCCCTGACGACCGATCAGGGGCACGAAGCGCACGGGTTCGCCCACGTCGCGGGTCACGGTGCCGTTCGGGTACTTCCGGTAGGTCACCAGGTTCTGCTTGTTCCGGTCGCCTTCCGGAATCACCAACCGACCGTCCGGCGCCAGTTGTTCGACGAGCGCGTCAGGAACACGGGGCGCCGCGGCCGCGACCAGGATGCGGTTGAACGGCCCCGCGTCCTTCCAACCGACCGTGCCGTCGAACACCTGCACCTTGACGTTCGGCAGTTCGAGCGTGCGCATCCGCGTCATCGCCTCCCGGGCCAGGGGTCCCAGCCGCTCGATGCTGTAGACCCGACGGGCCAGAAGCGCCAGCACCGCCGTCTGATAGCCCGAGCCGGTCCCGATCTCGAGCACCGAGTCCTCGTCGCGGACAGCCAGGTCTTCGGTCATTCGGCCCACGATGTACGGCTGGGAGATCGTCTGCTCGCAACCGATCGGCAGGGCGCTGTCGCGGTACGCGTCGTTCACGAGATGGTCCGGCACGAAGAGGTGGCGAGGCACCCGTCCCATGGCCGCGAGGACCCGCTCGTCCTGCAGACCGTACTGCTCGACCAGTTTCCGTACCATGCGGCGCCGGGCGTGACGGTAGCCGTCCGCCCGATCGACGGCGATCGTCTTCAACCCAGCGCTCCCACGAGACCGGGCAGCACGCCGTCGTTGCCGGCGATGGCTTTCTGATCAGTGAGGTCGGCAGAGAGCGGAGTGATTGAGATGTAGCCGTCCCGAACGGCCGCGGCGTCGGTGTCGTGCAGGAGTTCAGGCTCGGGCTTCCCCACCAGCCAGTACATCGAGCCGCCTCGCGGATCCGCCTGCTCCACGACCGCGTTGCGGTAGGGCCGTCGCCCGAGCCGTGAGACCCGAACGCCGCGGGGTGGATCGAGCGGGAAGTTCACGTTGAGAAGCAACCGGTCGGGAATCCCCTGCTCCAGCAGGGAGACGATCGCCCGCGCAGCCAACTTCGCGGCGCGCTGCATGTCGGCGGGCTGGGCCTTTCGGTACTCCTGGGAGAAGGCAACCGCCGGGACGCCGAGCAGCCGCCCTTCGAGCGCGGCTCCGACCGTACCGCTGTGCGTCACGTCGTCGCCCAGGTTGACACCGTAGTTGATGCCCGAGACGAGCAGATCGGGCCGTTCGTCCAGCAGCGCGTGAACGCCCAGGTTGACGCAGTCGGACGGCGTGCCGTCGACCGCGAACCAGCCATCCCGCACCACCCTGGCTCGCAGGGGCCGGAACAGTGTCAGCGCCTGGCCACAGCCGCTCTGCTCGTGCAGGGGCGCCACGACCTGGTACTCGATCGGCCCCTCAGACGTGGAGAGACCGTCGAGCGCCGCGGCGAGCCGACGCAGACCCCGGGCTTCGATGCCATCGTCGTTGGTCAGCAGCAGTCGCGTCATGTCCGTTCTCGCTCGTCGCGGTTCAACGAATCGGCACCGCCACCGAGCACGCGGCCGACGATCGGGGCCAGATCGCGCAGCACGGACTTCGGAACGACCGCGGGGTCGGTGATCAGGGCGTGCTCCAGCGCGCTGGCGCAGGGGCAGGATCCGGGCGCCCGCTCCTCGGGTAACGCCGCCACGATTCGCGCCACCGCTGCCTGGGCGGTGCGCGCGTTCTGCTGCAGAACGGCGAGGACGGCCTCCACGGTGACGTCCTCTTCCTCCTCGTGCCAGCAGTCGTAGTCCGTGACCAGGGCAAGAGTCGAGTAGCAGATCTCCGCCTCGCGCGCGAGCTTCGCCTCCTGCAGGTTCGTCATGCCGATCACATCGGCGTTCCAGCCGCGGTGCATGAAGGACTCGGCACGGGTCGAGAACTGAGGTCCCTCCATGCAGACGTAGGTGCCGCCGCGGTGAACCACGGCCCCGGCGGCAGCCGACTGTTCGGCGCAGACCTCCATCAGAACGGGGCAGATCGGGTCGGCGAAGGCGACGTGGGCCGCCAGCCCGTTGCCGAAGAACGTGTCGGGGCGGTGCCGCGTCCGGTCGATGAACTGGTCGGGTACAACGATGTGGGTCGGCCGGTAGCGCCGCCGCAACGAACCGACAGCGGACAGCGAAACCAACCGCTCCACACCCAGCGTCTTGAAGGCGTAGATGTTGGCGCGGAAGTTCAACTCGCTCGGCAGGATGCGGTGGCCGCGACCGTGACGGGCGAGGAAAGCGACCCGCCGGCCGCTCAGCTCCCCCAGCAGGAAGACCTCCGAGGGACTGCCGAACGGAGTCTCGATCGCACGTTCCTCGTGGACCTCGAGCTCCGTCATTCCGTAGAGACCGGAGCCCCCGATGATCCCTATCTTGCAGGCGCCGGCGCTCATGTCCCGCGTCCGGCAATCGTCGAGTTCACCCGCAGCGCCGTCTCGAGGGCCCGCCGGCCGGCTTCGCCATCGACGAGAGGCGCCCCGCCGCCCGCGCAACGGTCAAGAAACGCTTCCAGTTCCCGGCGAAGCGGCTCGCCCTGTTCCACCTCGAGGTCGGCGGGCACGATGCGCCCGGCCGGTCCGCCGGCTGCAGCGGCGGCCGCCTGGACCTGCGCTCCGGCGCCCCCGCTCCGCACTCTGCGAAACCCCTTCACCGTCTGGTCCTGATAGTCGAGCGAGTGGTACCGATCCGCGAAGAAGACACGTAACTGGCGCACACGCTCCGCGGATACCCGGGACGCGGTCAGGTTCGCGACGCAGCCCGACTCGAGCTCGATCCGGGCATCGGCGATGTCGACACGATCGGAAAGCACATCGATCCCGACCGCGCGCACCTCGCGCACCGGACTTGGATCGAGCGCATGGAGGATCTGCAGGTCGTGAATCATCAGGTCCAGCACCACGTCCACATCCAGGCTGCGAGGGCTGAAGGGAGACATTCGTTCCACTTCGACGAAGCGAGGCCCGCGACCCGATGCGAGGAGTTCCTGAACGGCAGGATTGTAGAACTCGACGTGGCCCACCGCCAGAACCACGCCGCGCGTCGCCGCGGTGGCGACCATCGCATCCGCCTGGGAGAGGTCCACCGCGATCGGCTTCTCCACCAGGACGTGGACTCCCGCCTCGATCAGACGCTCCGCCACATCGAGGTGATCGACCGTCGGCACGGCAACTACCGCCAGGTCGACGGCCTCGGCGAGTTCCTCGAGCCCGGCCGCCACCGTGGCGCCATGTTCGGCCGCGACGCCTTCGGCCCGGGCTGCGTCCGCGTCGAAGACGACGACCGACCGGGGTTCCAGCAGGTCCGTCAGGAGGCGGACGTGATGGCGGCCCATCACGCCGGCGCCGACCACGCCGGCCCGGCGCCCCGCCGCGACGCCGCCGCCGCCTGCGCGCCCGGAGGGTGCCGTGGCCAGTGCGAGACCCCTCAGGCGCCCCGCGAGCCGCGGCGCGCCGAACGGATGAAGCCCCTGGCGGAGCTGCGAATGAAGGCGATCAGCGCGTCCACGTCGGCGTGTCCGGCATGGCCGGCTTCCAGCTCCTCCAGAGCCTGCGTCCTGTTCCGCCGCGAACGCGTGATGACCCGTACAGCGCGTTCGATCGCCCGGATGTCCTCCGGCGACTTTCCCTTGCGTTCCAGGCCGATGCGGTTGACGCCCATGCACGCCGGCTTGATCCCGACCGTAATGCAGAACGGCAGCGCATCCATGGTGATCACGGAGTAGCCGCCGATGTAGGCGTGCCTGCCGACGCGGCAGAACTGGTGAACGCCGGAGAACGCGCCGATCGTCGCATCGTCCTCGACCACCACGTGCCCGGCCAGGGTGCCACCGTTCGTGAACACCGTACGGCTGCCCACCTGGCTGTCGTGACCGACGTGGGTCTGGGTCATGAACAGGTTGTCATCGCCGACGCGCGTTTCGCCGCCGCCGAACTCGGTGCCCCGGTTGATCGTGCAGAACTCGCGGAACTGGTTCCGATCGCCGATGGTGAGCCGGCTCCTCTCCCCCCTGTACTTGAGGTCCTGTGGATCGAAGCCGATCGCCGCATGGGGAAAGACCCTGTTGGCCTGGCCGAGGACCGTATCGCCGAAGATCGTCGCGTGGGCGCCGATCTTCGTTTCGTTGCCTATCTGGACGCCGCCACCAATCACGGCGTAGGGGCCGACGACCACGTCTTCGCCCAACTCGGCGCAACGATCGACGATCGCCGTCGGGTGGATTTCGGCCGTCATCGTGCCTGCCGCGGTGCCAGCAACTGCCGGTCGCCTCAGGCCGTCACCATGGCGGACGTGCAGACGGCCTCCACCGCCAGCTCGCCGGCCACGGTGGCCCGGCCGCGGAAACGTGAATGGAAGGTCCGAAGGCGCAACGACTCCACCTCCATCCGCAACTGGTCGCCCGGGACCACGGGTCGGCGGAAGCGAGCCTTCTCGATACCCGAGAAGAAGAGCACCTTCTGATCCCGGTCCTCGAGTTCGTGCAGCAGCAGCAGCGCGGCGGTCTGCGCCATCGCCTCGATCACCAGGACGCCCGGCATGATCGGGTTCCCCGGGAAGTGGCCGTCGAAGAAGGGCTCGTTGCGCGTCACGTTCTTGATCGCAACCACGCGCTGGCCCGGCTCCAGCTCCAGCACCCGGTCGACCAGAAGCAGCGGATACCGGTGCGGCAGCACGCTTTCGATCCACTTCGAGTCGAATGGGCCCAGGATCGCTCCGCTCCCGGCCTTCTCTCCGCTCACTTCTCGGCTCCCGTGTCCGTGTCTCGATCCGCCGCCGGCGCCGACCCGGGATCGTCGCCTCCCGGAGCCGCATCGGACTGCGCCGCCGCTTCCAGCTCCTGGACGCGACGCTCGAGACCGCGCAGCGCGGCACGCATCGCCGGCAGGCGGGACTGTAGCGCGTTCCGCCGGCGCCAGGCGGCGATCGGCGTCGCCGGAATGCCGGCAACCCGTTGCCCCGGTGGCACTTCCTGGAAAACGGCGGACTTGGCCGCGACCTGGACCCCGTCGCCGATCTCGAAGTGACCCGCGACTCCTGTCTGACCCGCGAGCAGAACGCGGTCGCCGATGCGGCTGCTGCCCGAGACCCCCGCCTGCCCGCAGAGGATGCAGCCCCTGCCGATCTGGGCGTTGTGGCCGACCTGCACCAGGTTGTCGATCTTCGTCCCGCTGCCGACACGGGTGGTGTCGAACGTCGCGCGGTCAATCGCCGAGTTTGCGCCGATCTCGACGTCGTCCCCGATCACGACGACGCCGACCTGGGGCAACTTGACCTGGGAGGCCGCCCCTCCCTCTGCGAAACCGAATCCGTCCGCTCCGAGCACGACACCCGAATGGACGATCACCCGCTCGCCGATCCGGCTTCCGTCGTAGACCACGACATGCGGGTGAAGCACCGTGCCCTCTCCTATCCGGCAATCGCGGCCGACCACGCTGTGGGCGCCGACGACGGCGCCCGGCGCCACGGTCGATCCGGCGCCGACGACGGCGAAGGCGTCGACCCGGGCGGTGGCGTCGACGCTGGCGGCCGCATCGACGCAGGCCGTCTCGTGAACGCCGGGCTCGACCTCCGGCGCCGGGAAGAGCGCCGTCATCAGGTCCGCAAGCGCGCGATAGGCATCCTCGCAGAGCAGCAGGTCGGCACGTAGACCGCGAAGGGTGTCGGGCGAGAGGTCCTTCGGCGCCAGTAGCGCGCCGGCACCCGAAGAGCGCGCCTGTTCCCGGTACTTCGGGTTGGTCAGGAAGGAGAGATCCCGGTCGCCGGCGGCCTCCAGCGTGGCGACGCCGTCGATGAGCCGATCCGGATCGCCCACGAGGTCGGCGCCGACCATCGCGGCGAGATCGGCGAGGCGGTGGGTCACCAGACGAGCCTATCCCGGTGGACCCCGGCCGCATCGGCGATACGATGCGGCACTCCCTTCGACGACCCTGGAGGTTCCTTCGATGGTTGCATCGACGATGTCGCGACCCCGTCGCCAGCTTCTGATCCTCACATGCGCCGCCCTCGGCGTCACCTCGCCGACCTGGGCGTCGGACAACTGGCCCCAGTTCCGCGGCCCCGGGATGAACCCGGCGGTCGAGGACAATCCGGATCTGCCGGATCGCTGGAGCCAGACGGAGAACGTCGAGTGGGTGACCGGGATCCCCGGTCTCGGCTGGTCGAGCCCGATCGTCTGGGGCGACCGGGTGTTTCTCACCACCGCGGTCGCCGACGGCGACTTCGAGCGTCCCCAGGCCGGGCTCTACGCCGCGCGCGGCCGCAGCGAACCGCCCCAGGCCATCCATGACTGGCGGGTCTACTGTTTGGACCTCGAAACCGGCGAGGTCGTCTGGAGCCGCTCCGTCAAGACCGGGATCCCGGAGTTCGCCCGTCACCAGAAGCAGACGTACGCCTCCGAAACCCCCACGACCGACGGCGAGCGGATCTACGCACGATTCGGCGACCTCGGTGTCTACGCGTTCACCATGGACGGCGCCTCCGTATGGAGCTTCGACACGCCCCACCGGCCGACGATGTGGGACTACGGCTCCGCCTCTTCGCCCGTACTGCACGACGACCTCCTGATCATCCTCTACGACAACGAGGAGGAGTCGTGGATCGCCGGCCTCGACAAGGTCACCGGCGAGGAGCGGTGGCGCACCGACCGCGCCGAGGTCTCTAGCTGGGCCACGCCCCTCGTGTGGGCCAACGAGGTCCGCACCGAGATCGTGACGAACGGCAAGAACCGTATCCGTTCGTACGGCCTCGACGGCGAGCTGCTCTGGGAGATGGACGGCCGCATGTCCTGGGCGGCGATCGCCACGCCCTTCGCCGTCGACGACCTGATGTACATCAACTCCGGCTACTTCCAGGACCAGCGCCGGCCGGTGTTCGCGATCCGTCCCGGCGCTCTGGGCGACATCACCCTCGAGGAGGACGCGACGGAGAGCGAGTTCGTCGCCTGGCACCAGCCGAAGGCCGGCAACTACAACACCTCCCCCCTGGTCTACAAGGGCATCTACTACAGCCTGCTGGACCGCGGCTTCTTCGAGGCATATGACGCGTTGACCGGCGAACCGGTGTACGGCCGCCAGCGCGTCGCCCCGCGCGGCGGCGCCAGCTTCACCTCATCGCCGTGGGCCTACAACGACCTGGTGTTCGCGCTCAGCGAGCAGGGCGACACCTACGTGATGAGAGCGGGCTCCGAGTACGAGATGCTGCATATGAACAGCCTCGACGAGATGGCGATGGCGTCACCCGCGATCGTCGGCGACCGGCTGCTGATCCGCACCCGGTCGAAGCTCTACAGCATCCGCAAGTAGCTACTCGCGCTACTCGCCGGGTTCGGCGGACGTCGCCGGATAGGCGGCGTTGTAGCGCTCGATGATCAGGCTCGTGATGTCGGCGGCATCTGCCGAGTACAGCAGACCGCCCTGGAACTTGTTGAAGATCGCCGTGTAGCCGAACTCCCTGCCGACCTGGGCGATGATCGGCAGCACTGCCTGCTCGATCTCGCCGAACCTCTCGGCCTGCATCTTCTGCATCTCCCGGTTCGCATCGTCCTGGGAGCGTTGGAGCCCGATCGTCATGTCTTCGAGCTGCTTTTCCATCTCCGCCAGGCGATCCTCCGCCAGGGTCAGGCGGCCGTCGTTGTACTGCTGCTGCAGTGCCGCCAACTGTTCCTGCTGACCCTGGAGTTCCGTCTGCTTCTGGTCCCTGAGCCTGGTGAGTTCCTGGACCGCGACCTGGCCGCGACCCGATTCCTGCAGCAACCGCTCGACCTCGATCACCGCGATCTTGCTCTGGGCCAAGACCGGCCCCGAGATCATGGCGCCCAGGAGGACCGCCCCCGCGACAGGGAGAGCGCGGGTTCTGAGTGTGTTGAGTTTCATGGGGTGTTCTCCGTTGGCAGCCAGGAACCCTAGAAGCTGGTCCCGATGCTGAAGTCGAAGCTGTCGAAGCGCTCGCGGTCGAAACCGCCGAGATCGGGGAGAGGATTCAGGTTCCTAGCGTAGATGAACCGGAGCGGCGCGCCAAGAATCGGCACATTGACCCGCAGTTCGATGCCGGCCGACATCCTCATGTGGCTGAAGTCCACGTCCTGATCGTCGCCGTACACGTTACCCGCATCGACGAAGGCGACCACCCGGAAGGGGCCGTTGACCAGGGTGTGGTGCTCCAGGTTGATCACGACGCTCTTGTTGCCTCCCTGCGGGAAGCCGTTCTGATCGAGCAGCGTGCGCCCGGTTTCCGGATCGCGCACCCAGATCGACCGGAAGGCGAAGCCCCGGAGGCTGTTCTCCCCGCCGAGCAGGTAGCGGTCGAGGAAGAACAACTGACGGAGATTGCCCTCGTTGTCACTGCCGAAGGGCTGGATGTACCCGAGCTGGATGTTTGCCCTGGCCACGGTGCGCCACGCCCCCATTGTCACGGGTGTCGTGATCGCGGCGGTCAACGAGGGCCGAATGAAGAAGGACTCGCCGCCTAGCGGCCCGCCGGCGTACTCGAGCGACGCGATCAGGCGCTTGCCCCTGATCGGCTCCAGCCGGTTGTTGTGGCTGTCGAACTGGTACGTGGCCGTGACCGAGCGACGATTGAACTCGAACAGGTGTTCGACCGTGTCGCTCATCGTTTCGTCCTGCTGCTCCGGATCCTGGAAGAAGTAGAACGTCTGGGACTGGTAGCTCTCGATGTCCATGTTGCTGTATGCCAACTGGACGAGCTCCCAGCGGCGGAATGACCGTCCGAACGAGATGACGCCCCCCGCCTCCTTGCTGCGGTAGCGCTGGTCGATCAGGAGATCGAAGTCCGTGTCGCGGTTGAACAACTGGATACCGAAGTTCTGCGGCCGGTCCTTGACCCACGGCATGTAGTACGAGACGTCGAAGATGTCACGGTAGCGGCCGGTCTGAATCGACACGCCGACGGTCTCGCCACGGCCCAGGAAGTTGCGGGTGCGCAGAGCCGACTGGACGAAGAAGCCGTCCAGTTCGCTGTAGCCGCCGCCGAACTGGACTTCGGTCTGACCGGTTTCGCTGCCCTTGACGGTGATGTCGACCTGCTTGTCGTCCATGTCGTAGTCGACATCGACCTGCTCGGTTTCGTCGACCACGTAGTACTCGAGCTGACTCAGCCGCAACAGGCTGGTCTGCAACATGCCCACATTGAAGACATCGCCCTCCTTCAGCAACATCTGCCGCCGGAGAACCCGGTCACGAGTGCGGTCGTTGCCGGTGAACTCGAGCCGTCCGACCATGAACCGGTCGTTCTCCTCGATCGTGACCAGCACGTCAGCCACCAGATCGTCCTGTTCGATGATCTCCATCTTCACGTCCGCGAAGATGTAGCCGCTGTTGCGGTAGAGCTCTCCGATCTGCTCGACGCCCTCGGCGATCAGGTCGGAACGCAGCCAGCCGCCCTTCGGCTCCTTGAACGCCCGGAGCAGCAGCGGTTCGGGCAGCACGTCAGCACCCTCGACGGAGACCTGGCCCAGTTTCCAGCGCGGCCCCTCCTCGACAGGCACGACCAGGGAGAGCTGCCTCTTGCGGTCCTCGAGCCGCTCCGCGCTCGGCTTGCGCTCGATCACGTCGAGTTCGGGCTCGCCCACCTCGACATCCTTGTAGCCGAAGCGGCGGTAGAGGTCCTTGACCTTGTCCAGATCCTCCTCGACAGTGGCGGAGTTGAAGACGTCGCGCTTGCGAATCCGGGTCAGCAGGTTCGACTTCTTCGTCTTCTCCATCTGGCGGCGCAACTTGCCCGCGGAGAACACCTCGTTGCCCTCGAAGTCGACCTGGCCGATCTTGACCCGCCCGCCCTCGTCAACAGTGATGAGAACACGCTTCTCGCCCAGACCCGCGTCCTGTACATCGACATGGATCCCGGCGAAGCGGAACCCCCGCTCCTCATAGAGCTTCTTGATCGCCTGCTCGAGACGCGCCAGTTCGCCGAGGTCGAGCGGCAGATCCTCGTAGACCGAGATGCGCTCCCGATCCGTCATGTCGCCGATGTCGCTGCGCTTCAGTTTCTTCAGCCCCTCGTAGTCGAGCGAGGTCAGGAGAGGCCGCTCGCTGATCGTCACCTGCACCCCCACCCCTTCGCCATCCGCCTCGGCCGCGACGGAAATGTCGTCGATCAGTTCACGCCCCCAGAGCTCCTTGATCCGATCGTTCAGGCGGCCCGGATCCCAGGGCTTGCCCGGTTCCAGATCCAGGTAGTAGCTCAGGCTGTCTTCGCTGAGCGTCTCGACGCCGGTGTACTCGACCGACACGATCGGGCGGCCGACGAGGAGTTGCGCGGCGGCTGGCGACACGGCCAGGAGCACGGCCAGAAGCGTCCCCAACCCCGCGAGAACGGTGCAGCGGCTTCGATCAGGATTCGGCAAGAGCAGGTTCCTCCTCGCGGGCTGCTGAATGTGTGGGGCCGGCCGAGACTTCCTCCCCGACGACCTGCGGGACCACCTCTTCCAGGACCAGTTCCCTCTCGGCCAGTGAACCGTCCCCGCCGGCGTCGGCCCCCTGAGCCGGCGCCAGATCGACCCGGATCCGATGGATCCTGGTGCCTGTACGCTGAATCAGCAGGTCGGAAACCGCATCCTGGACGTGGCGCTGGATCGTGCGGCGGAGCGGCCGGGCGCCGGTCGAAGGGTCGATTCCAGCCTGCTCCAGCAGCCATTCGCACGCCGCTGGAGTCACATCGACCGCCAGACCACGCTCGGCCAGCGTCTCGTTGACGTCCGAGAGCAGCAAGTCGACGATGGCGCGAAGTTCGTCCCGCCCCAGCGGATTGAACACGATCGTCTCGTCGATTCGATTGATGAACTCGGGGCTGAAGGACCGCTGAAGCTCGGCAAGCGTCTCCTCGCGCACCCCGGCGAAGTCGTCGTCCGAGGAACCGCCGAAGCCCATCCGGCCTCCCCTGAGCACCAGCTTGCTCCCGAGGTTCGACGTCAGGAGCACGAGCGAGTGACGGAAGTCGACGTGGTTGCCGTAGGCGTCCGTCAGCGTCCCCTCCTCCAGGATCTGCAGCAGCAGGCCCGCGATGTCCGGGTGCGCCTTCTCGACTTCGTCGAAGAGGATCAGCGAGTACGGCTGGCGCCGCACCCGCTCGGTCAACTGGCCGCCCTCCTCGTAACCGACATAGCCCGGCGGAGAGCCGATCAGCTTGGACGCCGCGTACTTCTCCATGTACTCACTCATGTCGAATCTGAGCAGCGCGTTCTGACTGCCGAACAGGAACTCGGCCAGGCGGCGCGCCACCTCGGTCTTTCCGACGCCGCTGGGCCCCAGGAAGATGAACGAACCGACCGGACGCCGGGGATCGGAGACGCCGAGCCGCGACCTGCGGATGGCGCGGCTGATCGCACGGATCGCCCGCTCCTGGCCCACTATCCGCTGACGCAGCGCCTCCTCCATGTTCATCAGACGCTCCGCCTCGTCGCTGCGCAGAGCCGCCACCGGCACGCCGGTCCAGGAGGCGATCACCTCCTCCACATCCTGCGCTGTCACGACCAGATCATGGGCGTCCTGGTCATGCAACCGCTGCATGCTCTCCAGATCTTCCCGAAGCTCGATCTCGCGTTCCCGGTAGCGGACCGCGCGGTCGAAGTCCTTGTCGGAGACCGCCGCCTTCATCTCGGCCACGACCTGCCGGATCTCCGTTTCGATCCGGCGCGTCTGCCGCGTATCCCTCACCCGGCGCAGCTTGACCCGGGCACCCGCCTCGTCCATCACGTCGATCGACTTGTCCGGTTGGTAGCGGTCGGGGATGTAGCGGTTCGACCCGGCCACCGCGGCCCGCAGAGCGCCGTCGTCGTAGGCCACGTTGTGGAAACCCTGATAGCGCTCCTTGAGCCCCACCAGGATGTCGTACGTCTCGTCGGTCGTCGGCGGCTGGACCTGGACCGCCTGGAAGCGGCGCAGCAGGGAGCGGTCCTTTTCGATGTAGCGGCGGTACTCGCGCTGCGTCGTGGCACCGATGCAGGCGATGTCACCCCTCGACAGCGCCGGCTTGAGGATGTTCGCCGCGTCGAGCGATCCTTCGGCCGAGCCCGCCCCGACGAGGGCGTGAATCTCGTCGATGAAGACGAGGATGTCCTCGCCTTCCTCCAGCTCCTTGAGGATGCCCTTCAGGCGTTCCTCGAACTGGCCCCGGTACTTCGTGCCGGCCACGATCAGGGACAGGTCGAGGGCGACGATACGCTTGGTCGCCAGGAACCTCGGCACCCGCCCCAGCACGACGCGCTGAGCTAGTCCCTCGACGATCGCCGTCTTGCCCACTCCCGGCTCGCCGAGGAGGATCGGGTTGTTCTTCGTTCGGCGGGCGAGGATCTGGACGATCCGCCCGACCTCCTCCTCACGGCCGATGAGCGGGTCGAACTGATCCTGCTGAGCGAGCGCGGTCAGGTCGCGGCCGAACTCGCTGAGAAACGGCAGGTCCTGTTTCCCGCGCCGGTTGGCGCGCTCCCGCGCCACCTGCGCGACCTCTTCGCGCACCGTCGCGACATCGAACCCGTACTGAACCAGGATGCGTTGCGCCAGGCAGCCCTCGACCCGCAGCACGCCGATCAGCAGGTGCTCCGAACCGACCGACGAGTGGACCATGCTCTCGGCCTCGTGCGAGGCATACGCGAGGATCTTCTTCGACTCCTCCGAGAGCGGCAACTCCGCGGTCGACGAGATGCGCTCGACGAACACCCGCTCGCCCTCGATCTCGCGCCGGAGATCCTCCGGTTTGACCTCGAGCCGCTGGAGCACCTCGGTGATCGAGTCCTCGCCCTCCCGGAGGATGCCGAGGAGGATGTGCTCCGACTCGATGACCCGGCTGCCCAGCTTGCTCGCCTCGTAGCGAGCGAAGAAGAGCGCCCGGCGCGCTTTCTCGTTGTACTTCTCGAACACGGACATTGCTCCCGGCGCTACGCGCCAGCCTTTACCGGCAGTCTATCGACGCCGCGGTCTCGCGGCCCTAGGCCGGTGTCAACCGTCCGCCAGCCAGACGCACCACCCTGCCACAGCGACGCGCCACCTCGGGATTGTGCGTCACCAGCACCATGGTGGTTCCTCGCCGCCGCCTGAGCCCGCCAAGCAGCTCCAGTACCTGCTCTCCACTGGCCGTGTCCAGGTTGCCCGTCGGTTCGTCGGCAAGCAGCACCGGCGGCTCGAGCACGAGCGCGCGGCAGATCGCCACCCGCTGCCGTTCACCGCCCGAGAGCTGCTGGGGAAAGTCGGCGGCGCGGTCCCCGAGCCCGACCTGGTCGAGCAGCTCCATCCCCGAGGCCAGGAGCGGCGCCGCGGAACGCCCCGCGATCCGTCCCGGCATGATCACGTTCTCGATCGCCGTGAAGTCGGGCAGCAACTGGTGGAACTGGAACACGAAGCCGAGTGAGCGGTTTCGGAACCCGGCCAACGCTGCCGGCCTGGAGGCGGAGACGTCCACGCCGTCGATGCGGACCGTCCCGGCGTCGGCGGTATCGAGCGCCCCGAGGATGTTCAGCAGCGTCGACTTCCCCGAGCCCGAGGGTCCGACGATGGCGACCGTATCGCCGGGACCCAGTTCGAGATCGACGCCGCGCAGCACCTGACGCCGTACCTCACCGTCGCGGTAGGCCTTGGTGATTCCGGCAACGGAGATCATGTCCGGGCGCTCCGCATCGCCTCGACCGGGTCCAGGCGGCTCGCCTTGCGCGCGCTCAGCAGCGAAGCAGCGCCGGTGAAGACGACCGTCGACGCCACCACGATGAGCACGTCGCTGCCCCGGACCAGGAACGGCACGTACTCGACGATGTAGACGTCGGGCGGCAGCGAGATGACCCGAAAGCGGTCCAGGAACGCCGCCACGCCCGCGCCCAGCGCGCCGCCGAGACCAGCTCCTCCGACCGACAGCAGCGCGCCGAGCGCAAGGAAGATCCGCTGCAGCCGGGCCGGCGGCGCCCCCATCGCCGCAAGAGCACCTACTTCGGAACGCTTGCTCGACAGCACCAGGGACAGCGACGCGAGCAGCGCGAACGCCGCCACCGCGACGATCAGCACGACCGCAGAGAACACCAGGCTCTTCTCGAGCCGCAGCACGAACAGGAGCGCGCGGTTCGCTTCGCGCCAACCGATCACCGTGGCGTCGGCCGGGTCGACCGTTTCGCGCAGGAAACCGGCCACCTGTTCCGGCTCGGCCTCCGGCTCCAGGGTGACGTCGAGCCGGCGGTCCCCGCCGGCGAAGAGGGTGGCCGCCTCCTCAAGCGGCAACAGGACCGGGAGTTCCTCGTAGTCGGCACGGTCGGAGCGATAGATGCCGGCCACCGGCAGGGTGCGCGTCCTGGGACGCGGGCCAAGCGGCGTCAGTCCGGGCCGCGGCGAGAAGACGCGCACCGTCTCGCCGACCGCAAGCCCCAGTTTCTGGGCGACGGCCATCGGAACGATCAGTCCGCGTGCCGCCCGGTTCTCGACCGGGATCCACACGGGCGGCGCCTTCTCGAAGCCCAGGACCTCGACCTGTTCGACACTCGCCCCGACGGCCAGCCAGCCGCGCGCATACAGCAACTCCTGGACCGCCGAGACACCGTGCGTCGCCGCCGCCCACGCGACCAGGGCCACCGCCTCTTCCGTCGCGTCGCCGGCGCCGCCCGCCCCGGAGCCGGCCAGTTCCAGTTGGAGGGCTGGCGTGTGGCGCGAGAGGTCGGCGAGCAGGTGGTTCTGAAAGCCCGAGAGCGCGGCCAACGCGAGCACCAGAGCCGCGGTGCCCACCGCCAGGCCGCCAGCCGTCAACGAAGACAGCACACGGATGTGCGCGTCCGCGCGGGTCGAGCGGAAGTACCTCAGCGCAACGTGCCAGACGAACCCCACGACAACGCGAGGCTACTCCGTTTCGACGTCCACCTCGTCGAGCACCCCGACATAGGGCAGGTTGCGGTAGCGGTCGTTGTAGTCGAGCCCGTAGCCGACCACGAAGACGTCGTCCACCTCGAAACCGCGATAGTGGATCTGAACCGGCGTCTCCCGCTTGCAGGCCTTGTCGAGCAGCACGCAGAGGCGAACCGAACGCGCGCCACGAAAGCCCATCAGGGCCATGATCGTGCGCATCGTGTAGCCGGTGTCCACGATGTCCTCGATCAGCAGGACATCGCGGCCGGCCAGGGAGTGATCGAGGTCGCGCCGGATCCGCACCTCGCCGGGCGCGGTCGTCTCTCCCCGGTAACTCGAGGCCTGGAAGAAGTCGACGACGAGGGGCCGCGAGAGCCGCTGCAGAAGATCCGACATGAAGAAAACGGACCCCTTCAGCACACCGACGCAGAGGAGGTCCTCGCTGTCGGCGAAGTCGCGCTCGATCTCGAGCGCCAGTTCGTCGACGCGACGGTGCAGCCTCTCCCTGGAAATGAGTTCCCGGGGCATTCCGTTCACAGGCATCGATGTCCTCCCGCGCCGCCTGGAGAGACAGGCAGGTCGTGTATGGTCTCCCGCACTCCAGGACGGGGATCAGAGGAGTGAATCAGGGCAAGGATACAGGGCCGGACACGGGTCTTAACGCCGAACTCGAGGCGAGCCGCGGACGATGGCTCGAAGCTGGATGGCCGCGGCCCGAAGCCGTCCTGGTCACCGGCTCCGGCCTGAATCTCGACCTCGGTCAACGGGTCGCGGAACCCTGGCCGTTCGGCGAGCTGCTTCCCTTCGACGTCGAAGCGATCGAGGGTCATGCCGCCACGGCCGAAGTGGTCCGGATGAAGACCGGCAGGCTCGTGCTCCACTGCCGCGGCCGGCTGCACGCCTACCAGGGCTACACGCCGGCCCAGGTCGTCTACCTGGTGCGGCTGGCGGCGCTTCTCGGAGCCCGATCGCTGGTCATCACGAACGCCGCCGGTTCGCTGCGCGCGGACCTGCCGCCCGGCTCGATCGTGG
>WTGL01000051.1:0-492 GCA_011523565.1 Acidobacteriota bacterium | reverse complement strand
CCACATGGGGCTCCGTGCGCTCGGCTTCTCCCTGGTCACGAACATGGGCGTGGGTCTCGTGGACGAACCGGTCGACCACCAGGACGTACTCCGGATCGGTAGCAGAGCCTCCTCCGACGTCGCCCGCCTCATCTCCGACCTGTTCGTTGACGATGCGTCCTGGAACGTGGAATCGAGCTGAGCCATGTCCGAACTCGAAGCCCAGATTGAGAACCGGCGTGACAAGCGCGACCGCCTGCGCGAACGGGAGGTCGACCCCTACCCGACCCGCGCACCGTACGACCTCGAGCCGCGCGAGGTCTGCGAGCGCTACGGCAAGCAGACCGAGGCGGACCTCGAGCAGGCCGCGGTCTCTCTCAGGGTTCCCGGCCGCGTCCGCGCCCACCGCACCCACGGCAAGGCGGCCTTCCTCGACATCTCCGACGGCCCCGACTCCAAGGTCCAGGTCCTCCTGCGCCGCAACCACGTGGGCGAGGACTGCTGGTGGCTGCT
>WTGL01000220.1:2894-3414 GCA_011523565.1 Acidobacteriota bacterium | reverse complement strand
TCCAGGCCGCCGTAGTAGTCCGCGAGCACGGCGTCGTCGACGACGAAGGTCCCGTTGCTGAGCCGCTTTCCAACGTAAGGCCCGTTCCCGTTCGACTGGTCCATCAACTTCTCCCTGTGTCTACTTCACCTGAACCAGTTCGATGCTCACGTTGTCGGGCGCCGCGAGGTAGCAGAGCAACACGCCGGGCGCGAACTCCCAGGGCTCGACTGCGAACTCCGCGCCCTTGCCCCGCAGTTCCTCGCAGTACGCCAGCAAGTCCCCGCGGTAGGTGAAGCCGAAGTGATCCGTGCCCCACTCGTCGTGACTGGAGTAGCCCTCGTACTCCCGCATCGGCCGGGTCGACACCGGCGTCTCTCCAGGCCGCTGGCCGCGCAGAAGGACCAGCACGCCACCGACCTCGACCCGGATCTGCGACGCGCCGCGGACTTCGTGCTCGCCCGCGATCGTGGCGCCGAGCATGTCGCGATACCAGCGCGCAGAAGCGTGCGGGTCCTCGCAGATGATGTGGACGTGCTCG
>WTGL01000220.1:1543-2884 GCA_011523565.1 Acidobacteriota bacterium | reverse complement strand
GTGCAGGTCGTGCTCGCGCGTGTAGCCGATCGCGCCGTGGAGCTGGTGCGCGATACGGGTGACCTCGTAGCAGGCCTCACTGGCGCGGGCCTTGGCACAGGCTACGGCGAACGCGGCGTTCCTGTCCCCCTCCCCGTGAGTCGACTCGACCGCCAGAACTGCCGTATCCGAGGCGACGCCCACCACGGCCGCATGGCTGGCCATGATCGCCACCAACTGTTGCACTGCCTGGAAGCGGGCCAGCGGCCGCCCGAACTGGACCCGTCCCTGAACGTGCTCGATCGTCAGATCGAGGATGCGCTCCATGGCGCCGGCGATCATCGCGCTACGGGCGACCGCCATCACGGTGGAGGGAGACGGTTCCGAACTCAGGTCGCCCGACTGTCCCGGAGGGATCGGCGGTGGCTCCCGTAATCGCCCCACCGGTTCACCGGCACTGTTCGTGCCGCGCTCGGACTCGACTTCGCCGGCGGCGACCCAGCCGACGCCGCCCCTAGCGTCAGACACGACCAGCGCCGCAACGTTGTCCGGCCAGGCCACCTCGAGTCGGCCCGCGGCGGTCACCATTCCCAACGGACCCGCGGGCGCCTCGAGACCGGCGTCTGCGAGCAGCCATCGGCCGATCATCGTCTCGACCAGGGGCAACGGCAGCGCAAAGGCGCCGGCCGTCCGCCCCACTGCCATCGCGTCGCCGAAGTCGACGCCAGCGCCTCCGGCCTCTTCGGGCAGGAGCATGTCGACCAGGCCGTTGTCCTCGATCACCCGCCAGTGGCTCTCCGCGAAACGGCCTTCCTCGATCGCCTCGAAGACTTCGTCCGCCGACGCCGCCTCGAACAGGCGCACCGCCGTGTCCAGGAGGAGCTGCCTCATCTTGCTCATCGCAGCCTCAGTCCCCGGGCGACGATGCCGCGGAGGATCTCCGTCGCGCCCCCCTGGATCGTGTACGAGGGCGCGGCAAGGATGACCTGACCCAGGATGTCGAGAACCGCCTGGTCGGAAACCTCTACATCGGCCACAACGCGGCGGACGATCTCCGGTACTTCCTGCTGGAAGTTCGTGCCGAGGTCCTTGACCAGGGCCGACTCGACGTTCGGCGTTTCGCCAGCCTCGAGCGCGGCCGCCACGGAAACGGAGGCCGCGCGCAGCGCCCAGAGCCTGCTGACAAGCAACCCGACCTCGCGCTGCGCCGCCGGCGACGCGCTCCCATCGAGCACGTCGACGAGCGCACGCAGCAGATGGAAGTTCGTCAGGAAGCGCTCCGGACCGCTGCGTTCGTAGGCCAGCTCGGACGTCACCTGCGCCCAGCCGTCCCCGGGATTGCCGAGCAGGCAGTCATCCGGC
>WTGL01000220.1:0-1533 GCA_011523565.1 Acidobacteriota bacterium | reverse complement strand
GTACTCGGCCTCGTGCGCGTAGGAGGTCCAGATCTTCGAGCCGTTGAGACGCCAACCGCCGTCTGTCCTCTCGGCTCGCGCGCGGATCGAGGCCAGGTCCGAACCGGAGTCGGGCTCGCTCATGCCGACGGCGAAGGAGAGTTCGCCGCGGGCGATCGGCGGCAGGAAACGCTGCTTCTGCTCCTCCGTGCCGTAGCGCAGGATGCTTGGGCCGATCTGGCGGTCGGCGAACCAGTGGAAGGCGGTCGGCGCACAGGCAGCCAGCAGTTCCTCGGTCACCACGTAGCGTTCCAGATAACTGCGCTCCGAGCCGCCGTACTCCAGGGGCCAGGTCATGCCGATGAACCCGGCCGCGCCCAGCGCGCGGCTGAGCGCCGGGTTCCGGCCCCACCAGGAGAGTCCGTCCGGTAACCAGACGCCCTCGGCGCGCGTCTCTTCGAGTAGCTCCCGAACCTTGGAACGGAGGCTTTCGGCCGCTTCCGGCAGAGCCGCGGGCGAGAAGCGAAGATGGACCGTGGGGGCCTTCACAGAGGGACGGCAGAGTAACAGCGACGTCCGCACCGCCAGGGAATAGGATGCCGACAATGACCAGGACCAAGAAACGAAGCCGCTTCCTCGCCTTCCTGAAGTGGACCGGCATCTCCGTGGCCGCGCTCGCCGGCCTGGCGCTCGTGCTGAACCTGACGACGGGGATGCACCTTCAGATCTCGGGCGGTTTGATGCCGCAACTCGACTTTCACCACGAGGGCCGGCACTACCAGGCCATCGAGGCGCACCGCGAACGGAGCGTGGATATCGCGCCCGCTGGCGGTCCCGCGCCGCTCGAGACGGTGGCCGAGGAGACCGGGGACAATGCCGTTCCTGAAGCCGAACCGTCCGAGACGCCTGAACCCCGCGTCGCAACCGCAGCGCCGTCGCCCGGTTCCTGGCCCTACTACCGCGGCCTCCACATGGACGGCCGCTATCTCCAGCCGATCAACACGGCCTGGCCGAACGAAGGCCCGCCCGAACTCTGGCGCGTCCCGGTCGGCGGCGGCTACGCATCCTTCGTCGTCGGCGACGGCCTCGCGTACACGATCGAGCAGCGGCGGGAACAGGAAGTGGTCGCAGCCTATGACCTGCTGACCGGTGTCGAACGCTGGAGCGCGAGCTGGGACGCGCGTTTCGAGGAGAGCATGGGCGGTGACGGTCCCCGGGCCACGCCGGCCCTGTACGAGGGCACCCTGGTCGCGCTCGGCGCCACCGGCGAACTGCAGGCGCTCGACGCCGCGACCGGCGCTTCGATCTGGCGCACAAACATCCTTCAAGACTCCGGCGCGGCGAACCTGACCTGGGGCATGGCGGCCTCACCGGCGATTCTGGACGGAGCGGTCCTCACCGCGCCTGGCGGACCGAACGGCGCCGTGATCGCCTACGAGCTTGAGACCGGCGCGATTCGCTGGCGGGCGCTCAACGCCGAGGGCGCCTACACCGCGCCAACGGTCTTCACGCTGGACGGCATTTCCCAGATCGTCCTGATCGGCGCCGATCAGG
>WTGL01000277.1 GCA_011523565.1 Acidobacteriota bacterium | reverse complement strand
CGTGGCGCCGATCGGCGGCGCCGACATGCCGGTCGTCATCACCCTGCTCAACTCGTACGCCGGTCTCGCCGCTTCGGCGACAGGATTCGCGCTGGACAACAACGTCCTGATCATCGCCGGCGCCATCGACGGCGCCTCTGGCTTCATCCTCTCCGTCGTCATGAGCAAGGCGATGAACCGCTCGTTCCGCAATGTCCTGTTCGGCGCCTTCGGCAAGGTCGACGAGGAGGACGCTGCCATGGCCGCCTCGGGCGGCGAACGCGTTCAGGAGGCCTCGGTCGGCGACGCCGCCATGCTGCTCTCCGGCGCCGGCTCCGTCATCGTCTGCCCCGGCTACGGCATGGCCGTCGCCCAGGCCCAGCACGTCGTCGGCGAACTGGCAGAGATCCTCGAGGCGAACGGCACGCAGGTCCGCTACGCGATTCACCCCGTCGCCGGCCGCATGCCCGGCCACATGAACGTCCTCCTGGCCGAGGCGAAGATCCCCTACACCTCGCTCATGGAACTCGAGGAGATCAACGAGGACTTCAAGAACGCCGACGTCGCCCTCGTCGTCGGCGCCAACGACGTCGTCAACCCCGCCGCCAAGCACAACCCGGCGAGTTCGATCTACGGCATGCCGGTGCTCAACGCCGACCTAGCCCGCTCGTGCATCGTGCTCAAACGCTCCATGAGGCCCGGCTTCGCCGGCATCGAGAACGAGCTGTTCTTCGCGCCGAACACCGTGCTGACCTTCGGCGACGCGAAGGACACGTTGACGAAGGTGGTTGAGGCGTTGTCGTAGGCCTGTCCTCCTGGTTCAGGGACGCCGCACCACCCGGAAACCAGCACCACCGTGATCCCTACGGAGACGTTGGCCCTTATCGCTTGCTCGCCGCCAGTTCCGCCTTGAGAGCCGCAATCTCTCGCCTCGACGCATCGAGTGCGGCGCGGACCTCCTCCACCTGAGCGGACTGCTCGAACGCCTCCTCGCAGGTGGGCAGGTACCTGCGCTTCGCAACGTCGAAGAAGCGAAGCTCGTCCCGCTCGAGCCGAAGCTCCAGGCCCAAGTCGCTGCGGAAGCGGAGGCTGCCATCCAACTCGGTAACGGCCTTGATCGGCCGATACCGGCCGTCGACCAGCCGCGACCCTTTGAGCGCAGGGTCGAGGTAGTCCCCGGTGGGGTCGTACTGCCAGTACTCGCTGACGGCGAGCTCACGATACAGGCGGCGTTTGCGGCCCTCGTCGACCGCCTGAGTCGCCTTCGACGTGATCTCCAGCACGAAGTCGGGCGTCCTGCCGCCTTCCGCCCACACCAGCCAGTTGTCCCTCGGCGGCAGCTTCGGCGCGCCCAGGACCACAAAGACGTCGGGCGCCACGGATCGTTTCGGGTCGCCCTCGACGTAGTAGAGCAGCATGTCCACGCCGACGTACACGTCCGGGCGATCCCGGAAGTGCCACCCGAGCGCCTGACGCGCATCCATCGTGACCATGGCCTGGCGTTCGGTCTCAGCCATGGGGATGCCGTCCGAGCACGGGTACTCAACTGCAGCGAGGGCGATCTGGCTCTTCGTTTGAACCATCGGGGTGGACCTTTCGAGTCGCGCAGCGAGGGTGTGGAAATCTCGATGACCGCGACTCACGGTAACACCTCCTCAGACAAAGACGGATTCGGGAGGAGATTCCGAGCGAGAGAGAGCTGCCGGCTCTACCCGAGCCGCGGGTCGAGCCGGAACGGGCGCAGGTTGCTTGCCTCCACCTGGTCAAAGTCCCGATGCAACGGGTTGATGACGACGTTGCGCTCCAGCGGGTTGACGATGCTCGGCACGGCGATAGCCAAGTGGCGGTCCAGGGCGGCAGCGCCCAGGCTCTGGCGGTCGGGGGCCGCCGGTTCGACGTCGAGATGGGCGATCGAGTCGTCCGGGACAGTCAGATCGACGATCCGGTACGCCGGATGGTCCACACCGAAGGGCAGGACGGCCCGCATTCCGGCCGGACTCCACCTGCCGCCACGGCGCAAGGCGCCTTCGCCGTTGAGAATCGTGTCCACGTCCGGCGCCCACAGTGTCCGGGCGAGCCGCCAGACCTTCACGTCTCGCTCACAGGGGGATGCCGTGGGCGAGACGGTGGAGGACTGTCAGGACCTCTTCCGCTCCTACTTCCGTGTCGGAATGTTCAAGAGGTGTTTCGCCGCCCAAGGCGGGATTAACGTGCTTCAGCCAGCGGACGGCGCTCTCGTGGTTGTAGTCGAAGAACTCGAGCGCCGCGTTGTACACCCGAGCCAGCCGCGCCGCCCGGTCGCTTTCGTGCCGGGTGAGACGTCCCTGCTTCAGCCGACGCAGCATCGTCTGGCGCGGAATGCCGACGACTGCGCCGAGCTCCAGGTCGGAGACCTGAAGCAGCCGCTTCAGGTCGGCGAGGATGTGCGCGGAAGCGCCGCCCCGGATCTGCTCGAGATCCGGAACGCTCAGTGGCTCTGCTTGTGTCGCTCCGGCATCCATTTGGTACAGACTACCGTACCAAATGGATGCCCCTTACTCGCCGAGGCAGATGCCGAGGTCGCGGGCCGTGGCGACGACGTCGGCTTCGAGCGGGACGCTCTTCATGCGGCTGACCGCGAGTTCAAGCGGCACGGCACGCACGGTCGGCGGATCGAGCGAGACCATGACGCCGAACTCCCCCTCCTCGATCTGACGCACGGCGGCGGCGCCGAAGCGGAGCGCGATCAGGCGATCGTACGGGATCGGCTGACCGCCGCGCTGGAGGTGGCCGAGAGTGACGGTTCGCGTCTCCTTGCCCGTTCGCTCGTGGATCTCCGTCGCCACCCGCTCGGCGACGCCGCCGAGGCTTTCGGTCCGGCCACCGATCCGCTTCGACCAGGTGAAATCACCGCCGACGGGCCGCGCACCCTCGGCCGCGACGACCACCGCCCAGTGCCGCCCCCGCCTCTCGCGCGCCATCAGGTGATCGCAGACTTCCTCGATGTCGTACGGGATCTCCGGAATGAGAATGACCTGGGCGGTCGCCGCGACGCCGGCGAACAGGGCGATCCAGCCTGCGTAGCGGCCCATCAGCTCGACGACGAAGATGCGGTCGTGCGCCTCGGCGGTCGAGTGCAGGCGCTCGATCGCCGCGGTCGCGACGTCGACCGCCGTGTGAAAACCGAACGTGACATTGGTGCCGGCGAGATCGTTGTCGATCGTCTTCGGAACGCCGACGACCGGTATGCCGTGCTTGTGCAGCTTGAGCGCCAGACGCATGGAACCGTCGCCGCCCACCGCCACGAGCGCGTCCAGTCCGAGGCGATGGAAACCCTCCACCGCCTCCTCGGTCACGTCTTCCACGACGACCGAGCCATCGTCCTGCTCGACCCGCCGTTCGAATGGATAGGCGCCGCTGCGGGTGCCCAGGATGGTGCCGCCGAGGTGCGTTGTGCCG
>WTGL01000169.1:69729-83932 GCA_011523565.1 Acidobacteriota bacterium | reverse complement strand
CAGACCTTTCTCGCCTTCCAGTGGGACACGCTGCTGCTGGAGGCGACCCTGTGCGCCGTCGTGCTGGCGCCCTCGTCGTTCACGACCTCCGTCCGTTCCGCCTTCCAGGTCGCTCCGGAAACGGCGGCAAGCCAGCCCGGCGTGTGGCTCTTCCGCCTGCTCACGGTCAAGCTGATGTTCCTCTCGGGCGCCGTCAAGCTGCTCAGCCTCGATTCCACGTGGTGGCAACTGACGACACTCGAAGTGCATTATTTCACCCAACCCCTGCCAGTTACGGTCAGCTGGTACGTCCACCACCTTCCGGACTGGTTCCATCGGCTCTCGGTGGTGATCATGTTCGCGGTCGAGTTGGTCGTGCCCTGGTGCCTGTTCTGGCGCCGCCTGCGACGGCCTGGGGTGTACGTGCTGCTGGCGCTGCAGTTCCTGATCGCCGCCACGGGCAACTACGGCTTCTTCAACCTGCTGAGCGCGGTGCTCTGCCTGTCGTGGCTCGATCGGCCGCCCTTCCCGGCTCTCTCGAAACCGGGCAACGCTCCGGCCGCGAGCATGACCGGGGCCGCCGGCTTCGCCGCTGCCGCCGGGATACGGATCCGCTGGCTAGTCGCCACGGCAATCCTGCTGCTCAGCCTGTCGGTCACCGCTCGCGAACTCACCCGTTCCCTGCCGCGCGGACCCGACACCAGTTCACGCGCGACCGCCGTGGCGGACCTCTTCGACCGTGTTCTGGTCGACCCGGCGGCGCCTCTGCTCCGCGCCGTCGCACCCTTCCGTTCGATCAACGGCTACGGCCTTTTCCGGGCGATGACGACCTCGCGTCCGGAGATCGTCGTGGAGACGAGCGTCGACGGTTTGATCTGGACCGAGCTGGCCTTCCGTTTCAAGCCGGGAGACGTGAACAGTTCGCCGCGCGCCGCCCAGCCCCACATGCCCCGGCTCGACTGGCAGATGTGGTTCGCGGCCCTCGACCCGGGCCGCGCGGACTGGCTGGGATCGTTCGTCGCGCGGCTCTTCGAGGGTCAACCGGCGGTGTTGCGGCTCCTCGGGCAGGCAAGCCGGCCAGACGAACCGCCGAACTACCTGCGGCTGCGTCTCTACGACTACACGTTCAGCGAACCCGGCGCAGGCGCTCCCTACGGAGCGGCTGGCGGACCAGCCGTTTGGTGGCAGCGGGAGTTCCTCTACGATCTGTCCCCCGTGCTGGAGCGAGGAGCCTTCGTACAAGATCCCGGCGACGGAAGTCCTCGATGAGTTCAACGAGCCGCATCCCATCCGCGCTGACCCTCGGTCTCATCGCCGGATCGAACGTGGTCGTCACCGTCGTACCGCTGGGCAGCGTCATCTTCTCCGGTGCTCTGGCCGCCTACTCCGTCCCCGGCACGCGCCTCGTGTTGCTGGGCAACGCGATCGTCTGCCTGGTCGTTGCCCTCGGCAGCGGTTTCCGCGGCGCGGTGGGGATGACGCCGCCGGCGACGCTCGTGGTCCTGGCAGGGATCGCCGCGACCCTCTCGCTTCAGGCCGACGCCCTGTTCGCGACGATGATCGCGACGATCGCGATCGGCTCCCTGGCCACCGGTCTGTGCGCGACCCTGCTCGGCTCCTTCCGGCTGGCGAATCTGGTCCGCTTCGTTCCCTATCCCCTGGCCTGCGGGTTCGTCGCCGGTATCGGCGCGCTCTGTTTCAAGATCGCCCTCTCGCTGATGGGCGCCGCAGCGGGTCTCGGCAACCTGGAGTCGATTCTCGAGCCGTTCACGGTGCTCAACTGGGGTCTCGGCACCGCCTACGGCCTCGGCCTCTTCCTCCTGACGAGACGGCGAAGAAGCCCCCTGATCCTCCCGGTCAGTTTCGCCCTGGCGATCGCGGCCTTCTACTTCGTTCTCTCCCTGCTGGATGGTTCACTCGCCGACGCGGAAGCGAACGGCCTTCTGCTGGCCGGTGTGTCCGAGTCGGCGGACGGCGGCCTCTGGCCGCTCTTCGACCCGACGATCCTCGCCCTGGTGGACTGGACCACGGTGGCCATGCAGATTCCCAACCTGCTCGCCCTGCTGCTGATCACCCTGCTCTGCCTGGTGATCTATCTCGGCGCCTTCGAACTGGCCGGCGGCATGGAGCTCGACTGGAACAACGAGTTCCGCACGACGGGGCTGGCGTCGATGGCCGCCGGACTCGGCGGCACCCCGCCGGGATGCCTCAGCGTGCCGCCCTCGCTCCGCAACCTCATGTTCGGCGTCGAGATGCGGGTTGCAGGCATCTCCGCCGCCGTGTTCATCGCGACCGTCTGCGTGTTCGGCAACACCGCGCTTCGGCTGGTGCCCACTCCGCTCGTGGGCGGCGTCCTGATGTTCACCGGCGCGACCCTGCTGGACACCTGGCTGGTGAGAATCCGCGGCAGGCTGCCCCGGCCGGAGTTCGCGATCGTCATCCTGATCTTCCTGACGATCCTGTTCTTCGGGTTCCTCGTCGGCGTGGGCGTAGGCATCCTCGTCCTGGTGGGCTTCCTGCTGACCCGCCTGGCCTCGGTGGATCCGGTCGCGTCCCGGTTCACAGCGCGCGACCGCGGCAGCAGCCGGAGCCGGCCCGTTCCCGATCGAGCCATCCTGAGAATGCACGGAGAACGCGTGCACGCCTACTCGCTCCGCGGATACATCTTCTTCGGTACCGCCCACACGCTGGCCGACCGCCTGAAGCAGTCGCTGAAGGCAGAACCGAAGCCGATCTGCATCCTGCTCGACTTCGATGCCACGACCGGCGCCGACGTCTCCGCCGTGAACGCCATCGGCCGGTTCATCCTCGCCGCCCACCAGTCCGGCACGCGGGTCGCGATGAGCGGCATGTCGAAGGAGCTCGACTTCGGCCTGAAACGGGATCTGCCCGCGTCAGCTCACGACCGCCTCCTGCTCGCGGAGGACACCGACGAAGCGCTGGAGCGCTGCGAGGATCTGGTGCTCGCGTCCCACGCGGAGGCCCGGGGGGACCAGGCGGAAGGAACCGACCCCAGCCTTCTCGAAGCCGTCGCCGACGATCTGGCGGCCTACCTGGACCGGCAGATCCTGTTCGAGGATCTCGTATCCGATCTCGATCCCTGGCTGGAACCGGTCGAGTTCGCGGCCGGCGAGACGCTTGCCCCGACCGGCGACAAGCCCATGGGCGCACTGCTGTTGGCCAGCGGGCGCGCCGCCCTGTTCGACGCCTCGGGGATTCGTCTCGCGGAGTACGGCCCGGGCGATGTGATCGGACGTGTCGACGCGGCCCCTGCCGCGACAGCCAACGACGTCCGAGCGAGCGAACCGTGCCGCGCGTTGCTGCTGACGCCAGCCGCCGCCGCCTGGCTCGAGGAGAACGAAGAAGGGCTGATGCTCAGGTTCTACCGCTACGTCGTGACGCACGGCCCGTCCTAGCGCCGCCCGAATCGGTCGCGCTATGGCAAGGCGTGGGCCGACGGCATGACGCCGACGGTCTGGCTGCCGAAGCCGAAGTCCGTCGGCGCGTACTCGCCGACGACCCGGGCGTCGCTCTGCTCCGGGATCCCATCCTCCATGCCGAGCCCCCAGTACACGGCGTTCACGAGCAGGCGGCGGAGTCCCTCGCTCTCGAAGTCCGTGGAAGCGCCCATCGTCGTCGTGAAGACGCGCGCCGCCTTGCCGCCGGCGCCCGTGTAGGAACGAGTCCAGGCAATCGGAACCATCGGGTCGTTCTTCGGCCCTTCGACCGGCGGATCGTCTGATGACATGCCGGCGATGACGGCGCCTAGAAGCAGCACGTTCGCGTCATCTCCCAGGTTCCTGAGGCCGTAGACGTCAGTGGGGCCCCAGACGTCGTCGACCCCACGCAGGATCGGATGCTCGGCCGCGCCCGGAGCGACGACGCCGCGCGTGCTCTCCTGGCCGTGGCGGCCGTGATGGTTGATCCACGTGTCGCCCAGCACCTGCTGGCCGAATCCGCCGGGCCACTCCTCACTGCGAAAGTGCCAGTGCGCGTATGGGCTGTCCGGGTTCCGCTGGTAGGAGAAGGCGTGGGTCGCGGTGCGAAGCCCCACGATCGGCCGCCCCGATTCGACGTAGTCGACGATGTGCTTCATCTGCTCGTCGGGCAACTCGCGGAACCGGGTGGCGATCACCATCAGGTCGGCGTCGCCGAGGGCTTCGAGACCAGGGATGTTCGTCTGCTCCTCCGGATCGATCGCTCCGGTTTCGGCGTCGATCGAGAACAGCACCACACACTCGAACCCATGCCGCACCGACAGCAGTTTGCCCAGCATCGGCATTGCTTCCTCGGAGCGGTACTCCTCGTCGCCGGCGATCAGGACGACCTTGCGGCCGGCGCCAGGGCCGGCGCCGCCTGGGTAGGTCACCCACTGGGCCTCGCTGGCCCTGCCGGAAGCAGGTAGCAACATGATCACCGAGGCGGACAACGCCAGCAAGCCGAGGACCGAACGACCACACTTCATCAGCAGAACCTCCGCCGCCAGCGTACCAGCGCGCTATCGTACGCACCTCCTACACTCGCCGCCATTTCAAAGCGACCAAACCGCCACGATTCCAGGAGCCTCAGATGAAGAGACAACCGCATCACTTTGCCTTCTTCCTCGGTGTGCTCCTGCTCACGACCGCCAGCACGGAGGCACAAGAATTGAAGACCGAGTTCCTGGGCACCCAGCAGGGCTTCTCCCACATCGCCAAGACGACCGCCAACGGCGTCACCACGATCCTCATCTCGGGCCAGGTCGGTTTGGCCGACGGAGCGGACGCGCCCGCAGCGACTCTCGCCGAGCAGGCCGAGATTGCCTTCACCAACGTCGTCAAGCGCGTCGAACAGGCCGGCGCGAGCGCCGAGGACATCGTCAAGACGACTGTCTTCATCAAGGACATCGATCCAGAGAAGGTCCAGACCGTCGGACGCGCCCAGGCCAAGGTGCTGCAACTCGATCCGCCGCGAGCGGCGACGTGGGTTGGCGTGACAGGGCTGGTGTTCCCGTCGCTACTGGTCGAGGTGGAGGCGACGGCGGTGGTGGCTGCGGAGGATTAGGTACGGAGGAGTAGGTAACTGTGCCGGCCTTCGGCCGGCGCCTTACCTGGCCGCCTAGGGCGGCAGCGGACCAGAGGGTCCGCGCACCCAGAGAACGACCTCGGCGTGGCGGGGTTCTTTACATGCGGATGACATGACACCGCTGCGAGCAGTGCGGAACGGAAGGTCCCACACTCTGACGCCGCCGAAGGCGGCACAAAGAGAACCGCCGCCGGCCAAAGGCCGGCAACCGCTTTGCAGCGGCGTCAGCAAAAGGGAGACGGGATTCGCTGGCCGAGACGCGCTTCTTCGCGCGCTGCGCGCGCGAAACGCGCGCCGAACGCCGAATCCCGTCTCCCGCTCCACACCGGCGCTCCGCGCGGTGTGGAGCGGGAGACGGGATTCGAACCCGCGACCTACTGCTTACAAGGCAGTTGCTCTACCACTGAGCTATGCCGGCCCTCGCTACGAGGCAGTTTAGGCACCATGGCGGCGCCACGGCGACGCCGGAGTCTACGCCAGGCCCTCCGGCCTGACAAGACGCTGGCGCACCGCCTCGTAGAGCAGCGCCGCGGCGGCGGTGGAGAGGTTCAGAGACTCTACATGGCCGCGCATCGGCAGGCCGAGAAGGCCGTCGCAGAGACTTCTCGTGCGGCGGCGCAAGCCGCGGGCTTCACCGCCGATGCAGAGCACGATCCGGCCGCTCAAATCGACGGTCCAGGGCGCATCGCCCGTCGCGTCGGCGCCATACACCCAGAATCCGTCCTGCTTGAGTCGCTCGATCTCCCGGGCGCTGTTCACGATCCGCTGGACGTCCAGCCAGTCGACCGCGCCCGCGGCGGTTCCCGCCACCGCCACAGACAGCGGCGCCGAACCCCGGTCGCGGATCAGGACGCGACCGACGCCGGCACCCTCGCACACCCGCAGCAGGGCGCCCAGGTTCCTCGGATCCTGCACGTCCTCGACCAGCACCAGGAGTTCCGGGTCGGCCGGAGCGAGCGGCGTTCCACCCCGCCTCAGGGGCGCCAGGCAGACCGCGAAGCCGCGTGCCGCCACGTGGTCGACTCCCGCGGCCTCGAGTCGCGACCGCAGGTCGGCGGTGGTGACGCTTCGAACCGGCACGCCGTGTCGCGCGCAGAGACCCTCGATCATCCGCCGGCGCTCCCCCGGGGCCCTCCCGATGACGACTTCGACGACCTCGTGCGGGTGGCTGCGGAGGACCTCGCGAACCGGCTGGAAGCCGAGCCGCCAGCGGGCGAGGGACTCGCGTGGACGCTCTCGATCTTCCGGCCCGCTCATCTGCGCCGCCGTTCGATCAGCACGACGGCCTCGGCCGCCATGCCCTCGCCTCGACCCAGGGGTCCCAGTCCCTCATGGGTCGTGGCCTTGAAGTTCATTCGCCCGGCGTCCAGCCCGAGCAACCGCGCGACGTGGTCCTCGATCGCCGCGCGGTAGGGCGCCATGCGCGGCCGCTCGGCGATGAGCGTAACGTCGCAATTCTTGACCTCGAACCCGTTCTCCTGCACCAGACCCACGATCCGGCGCAGCAGGTCCGAGCTGTCGGCCCCGCGCCAGGCATTGTCCGACGGCGGAAAGTGGACTCCCAGGTCGCCGAGTCCCGCCGCACCGAGCAGGGCGTCGCCGATCGCATGGAGCACAACGTCCGCATCGCTATGGCCGTCCAGACCGAGTTCGTGCGGAATCCGTTGGCCGCCAAGGATCAGGGGCCGTCCCGGCCGCAGCCGGTGTACGTCGTAGCCGTGGCCAACGGCCTTCTCCACAACCTCGTCAGCTTCCCGCCGCGACCGCAGCAGCGCCTCGATCGTGGCGCGATCCGATGGATCGGTGAGTTTCGGGTTGGGCCGGGACGCCAGAACGGCGGCGACCGAACCCGGCTCGAACAGGCTGCTCTCGTCGCTCACCTCGACTTCCTGCTCGGCCGCCCGACCCAGCGCGGCAGCCAGTTCCGCGGCTCGAAAAACCTGGGGGGTCTCGGCCCGAAAGAGGGTGGCCCGATCGACCGTCGCACCGAGCCGGCCTTCCGTGACGGTCTTCAGCGTGTCGCTGACCGGGCGTCCGAGGACGGCCCCGGCCCTGCCGCCCTCCGCCGCCGCCCGAAGGACCGCCTCCAGGTCCGTCGCGCTCAGACAGGGCCGGGCGCCGTCGTGAACGGCAACCCAGTCGGACGGGGCCGCGGCCGTGGCCGCGAGCGCGGCCGCCACGGAATCCTGGCGGCGCCGGCCGCCCGCAACCGCCGTGAGCGCCACTCCAGGCCGCGTTGCGACCTCCTCCATCAACATCTGCTGCGTCTTGTGGACGCTCCCCGCCGGAGTCGCCACGACCACCCGGTCGACGATGGGGACAGAGGCAAGCAACTCGACCGTCCACGCGAGGACCGGGCGATCGAGGAGCAGGGAGAATTGCTTCGGCCGATCGCCGCCGAACCGTCTGCCCATTCCGGCAGCCGGGACTAGTGCGTGAACGGTCAAAGCAGGCTCTGAGGCTGGCCGAGGAGCTTGCGGCGCGGGTGGCGCGCTACACCTCGAGGATGTCCTTCTCCTTGTTCGCCAGAGCCTGATTCACCAGACCGATGTAGTGGTCATGGAGCTTCTGCATCTCTTCGAACCCCCGCCGTTCGTCGTCCTGCGAGATCTCCTTGGCCTTCTCCATCTGTTTCAGGCGATCGTTGCCCTCGCGCCGAACGCCCCGCACCGAGTTGCGGAAGCGCTCGGCAATCTCGTGGGCGCGCTTCACCATTTCCTGTCGCCGCTCCTGTGTGAGCGGAGGTACCGGGATGCGAACGATACGGCCGTCGTTCGAGGGATTCAGGCCCAGATCGGCCACCAGGATCGCGCGTTCGATCGCCGCGATCTGGGTCGGATCGAACGGCTGCGCCACGAGCAGCGTGGCGTCCGCGACGGACAGGCTCGCAAGCTGATTGAGCGGCGTCGGCGTACCGTAGTACTCGACCGTCACTCCATCGAGCAACGCCGTCGAGGCCCGACCGGTCCGTAGTGTCTTCAACTCGTCGTGAAGGTGGTCGACGCCATCCCTCATCTTGAGCTCGATCTCCAAGAAAAGCTCCTGCATGACCTCAGCCTCCCCAGACGGCGGATTCTAGGAGCTTGCGCCGCGGAACGCTACAGCGTGAGTTCCCAGGCAGCCAGCCGTTCCAGCGAGCCTCACGTGACCAGCGAACCGACCCTCTCGCCCAGAACGACACGCCGGATGTTGCCGGGGGTGCCCAGGTCGAACACGGCGATCGGCAGGTCGTTCTCGCGGCACAGGCTGATAGCCGCCGCGTCCATGATGCCCAGGTTGCGTTCCAGGACCTCCTGGTAGGTCACTTCGGGCAGGCGCTTCGCCCCGGCATCGCGGCGCGGGTCGGCGCTGTAGACGCCATCGACCTGGGTTGCCTTGAGCAGAATCTCGGCCTGGATCTCATTGGCACGGAGCGCGGCGGCGGTGTCCGTCGTCAGGTACGGGTTGCCGGTGCCGGCGCCGAAGATCACGACGCGACCCTTCTCGAGGTGCCGGATCGCCCGGCGGCGAATGAACGGCTCGGCGACGCTCTTCATTTCCAGCGCTGTCTGAACCCGGGTAGGAACGTCGGTCTTTTCCAGCGCGTCCTGCATGGCCAGGCTGTTGATCACCGTCGCCAGCATGCCCATGTAGTCGCCGGTCGCCCGCTCGACGCCGCGATGGCTCGCGGCCAGGCCCCGGATCACGTTGCCTCCTCCGACGACGATGCCGATCTCCACGCCAAGCTCGAAGACATCCCGGATCTGACCGGCAATCCTGGCCACGACGGCCTCATCGATCCCGAAAGGCTTGTCGCCCATCAGGGCTTCCCCCGACAGCTTGAGCAGGATGCGGCGGTAGGCCGGCTCGGAAGCGGCGGCTGTCATCCGACGATCAGGACGGACCTTCAGCCGGAGAGACGGCCGCGGCCACGGTCGAGTCGCCGCCGAGCTGGAACCTGGCGAAACGGCAGATGCGCATGTTCTCGCCCAGCTTAGCGATCGCCTCCTTGAGCACGTCCTCGACCGTCCGCTCCGTGTCCTTGACGAACGGCTGCTCCAGGAGGCAGGTCTCGCCGAAGAACTTGCGGATGCGGCCTTCGACGATCCGCTCGACGATGTGCTCGGGCTTGCCCGACTCGACGGCCTGTTCCCGGTGGATCCTCTTCTCCCGTTCCAGGACGTCCGCGGTCACCTCGTCGCGACCGATGAACCGGGGCTGGCTGGCGGCCACATGAAGCGACAGATCGTGCGCCAACCGCTGGAAGTCGTCCGTCCGGGCCACGAAGTCCGTCTCGCAGTTGATCTCGAGCAGCACGCCGATCTTGCCGCCGGCGTGAATGTAGGAAACCACGAGACCGTCACTCGTCGCACGGCCCGCCTTCTTGGCCGCGGAGGCCAGGCCCTTCTTGCGCAGTGCGTCGAGCGCCGCCTCCACGTCGCCGCCGGTTTCGACCAGAGCGTTCTTGCAGTCCATCATGCCCGCGCCGGTCCGCTCGCGGAGTTCCTTGACCATCGCGACTGTCACTGCCTTGCTCATCGCTTCCTTCTCCCTAAGGGGCTCCAGGCGCCCCGGACTCGAACTTCACTGCGTGCCTGCGCCCCTGTCACCGCTTCGCCGGACGAAGAACCGTCGGCGCTTCAACACGAAACTGCCGGTTGGCTCAGGCGTTGCCGCTGGCCGCAGCAGGCTCCGCCACCTCGGCTGCCGGCTCGACCGGCTCGGCGGCTGACTCGGCGGCTGGCTCGGCTGACTCGGCGGCCGGCTCGGCGGGCTCCGCGGGCCCCGCCGGCTCCGAGGCGGACTCGACGGGCTCGGCGTTCTCCGCGGCGGACTCGACGGGCTCGGTCGACCCCTCCGGCTCCGAGGCTTCCACCGGCTCAGGGGCTTCGCCGTCCGCCTCGACGGCTGCCGCGGTTTCCGCTTCCCCCTCGTCACCCTTGCTCCAGGCCGCGGCGCCCTCGATGTAGGAGTCGGCTATGCGGCCGGCAAACAGTCGAATCGTCCGGATGGCGTCGTCGTTGCCCGGAATCACATGGTCCACCAACTCCGGATCGCAGTTCGTATCCACGATCGCCACGACCGGGATGTTCAACTTGTTCGCCTCCGCGATCGCAATGTGCTCACGCCGCGGATCGACGACGAAGAGGGCGTCGGGGAGCCGTTCCATCTCCCGGATTCCGTCCAGGTTGCGGACCATCTTGTCCCGCTCGCGCTCGAGCCGGAGGCGTTCCTTCTTGGTCAGGAGGCTCTCCTCGTCGGCGAGCTTCTTCTCCGTATCCTGGAGGCGTTCGACCGAGGCGCGGATGGTGACGAAGTTGGTCAGCGTGCCGCCAAGCCACCGATGGGTGACGTAGAACTGGCCGCAGCGCCGCGCTTCCTCCTCGACCGCCTGCTGGGCCTGCCGCTTGGTGCCGACGAACAGTAATCGGCGCCCCATGCGAGCCATGTGCTCGACGTAGTCCGCGGCCTCGCGGAACCGCTGCAGGGTCTGCTGAAGATCGATGATGTAGATGCCGTTGCGCCGGCCGAAGATGTAGCTGCGCATCTTCGGATTCCAGCGCCTCGTCTGATGGCCGAAGTGGACGCCGGCTTCCAGCATCTCCTTCATCGTGACTTGAGCCAAAACCTGTCCCCGCTATCTCTTGCTGAACTGGAAGCGCGCACGCGCACCCTTCTGACCGTACTTCTTGCGTTCCTTGCGCCGCGGATCCCGGGTCATGAACCCGGCCGCCTTGAGCGGTTCGCGAAGCTCCGGATCGAAGTCCACGAGCGCGCGCGAAAGGCCGTGCCGGATGGCGCCTGCCTGGCCCGAACTCCCGCCGCCGCGGACCGTGCACGAGATGTCGACATCGCCCTCCTTCTCGACCACCTGAAGGGGCTGGCGGACGATCATCTTCAGCACTTCGCTGCTGAAGTAGTCGTCCATCCCCATGCCGTTGACCGTCATCTCACCGCTTCCCGGGCGCAGGAAGACGCGCGCCGTGGCCGTCTTGCGGCGGCCCGTTCCGTAACTCGCTTCCGTCAACTCGGACTCCCCTCGATCGCGATCGGTTCCGGCTGCTGTGCCGCGTGGGGATGTTCCGCTCCGGCATAGACCTTGAGCTTCCTCAGTTGCCTGCGGCCCAGCCGGTTCTTCGGCAGCATCCCCCGCACCGCCAGTTCCACGAGCCTGGTCGGCCGGCGGCCGCGCAGCCGGCCAGCGGTCTCCGACTTGAGCTTTCCGGGCTGTCCGCTGTGGCGGTAGTAGATCTTCTTGTCGTCCTTGCCGCCGGTCAGAACCGCTTTCTCGGCGTTGACGACCACCACGAAGTCGCCGACATCGATATGGCGGGCGTACGTGGGCTTGTCCTTGCCCGTCAGGATGCGCGCCACCCGCGTAGCCAGACGTCCGAGCGTCGCGCCTTCGGCGTCCACCACGTACCAGCGGCGCTCGATCTCGCCCACCTTGGGGCTGTAGGTCGGATTCGCCGTTCTTGCTCTGGCTATTGCAGTCATTCGTGTTCCTACCCTGTCCGGCCGGCCCCGATTTCCGGATGCCGGCCCTCCGTTGCGCGCACAAAGACGTAAGGAGTGGACATACTCCTACCGCACCTCCTCGCGCAGAGGAACGGGGATCGTAGAGTCCCAACCAGACCTTGTCAAGGTGAGCGACGGTCCCATCCAAGCTCCCGCCAGCGTATTCTCGTCCCCACCATGACTGCTCTACGGGTCGGGCTCACCGGCGGTATCGCCAGCGGCAAGTCGACGGTCGGTGCGGTGCTGGCGGAGTTGGGCTGCGTGGTCACCGACGCCGACGCCCTGGTCGCCGAGCTCTATCGCCCCGGCCAGCCCGGAGCCCAGGCGGTTGCCGACCTCTTTGGGCCGCAAATGCTCAGGGCCGATGGCTCCGTCGACAAGGACGCACTCGGCCGGGCCGTATTCGCCGACGCGGCCAGTCGGAAGCGCCTGGAGCGGGCGATCCACCCCCTGGTCGGGCAGCGCTACCTGGAGATCCTGGAGTCGGCGGGCGACGGCGCGGTCGTCGTCTTCGAAGTGCCGCTGCTGGCCGAGACCGGCGGTCGTGGACGGTATGACGCCGTGGTCACCGTCGAGGCGCCAGCCGCCCTTCGCCTGGTCCGGGCGGTCCGACGCGGTCTCGGCCGCGATCAGGCGGCTGCGCGGATGGAGGCGCAGGCCCGATCCGAAGACCGCCGAGCGGCCGCGGACTTCGTGATCGAGAACACCGGAAGCCTGGCTGAACTCCGCGCCCGCGTCGAGGCTGTGCACTCTGCCTTGAAACGTCAGGCTCAGCGCTCATGATCAGCCTTCTCCGGACGATCGAGCGACCGCAGGAACTGTCGCCAGGCGCGGCCTCGGTGGCCGATCCGGTCCTTGACCTCATCGCCTAACTCCGCGTAGGTCCGTTCGAGTCCATCGGGCTCGAACACCGGGTCCCAGCCGAAGCCGCCCCCACCTCGCGGCGGCAGCACGAGTCGGCCGGCCGTCGCACCCTCGGCGATCACTTCCCGGTCGCCATTCCTGAGCATGAGAGCACATCGCGCCACTACCCGGGGATCGCCGGCCCGAATGGCAACGTTCGCGATGCCTTCGTCGCCCACCGCCTCCAGCATCCACTTGACCAGCGGGCCCGGAAAGCCGTTCATGCAGGCCAGTTCCAGACCGGTCTCCTCGACAACGACCGGCCGTTCGAGCCGCTTCCAGGCAGCCTTCGCCTTGAAGCGCAGCACTTCGATCAGGTCTCGTGACTGAATCTCCGGCAGATCGATCGCCGCCGTCTCCAGCCGGTGGCCGACGATCCGTTCCGCCTCGCGCCGCTTGTTCGCGTTGCCGGTGACCAGCACCCACGGTCGCTGGCTGGAAGCTCCGCCGCTCACCTGTCGGCACCCGGACGCGCTATGAATAATCGTGCGTTCGAGTGGTGTATTATTCGCGCCGAAGAAGCCAAGGGACAGGCAGTGTAGCCCGCCCCACACAATCCGGCCCAACGGAGGGACGTCTCCCATGCCCGCACATCTGCTCTCGACCGCCGACCTCGAGGAGGGCCAGCTCGAGTCGATCCTCGACCTGGCCCTGGAACTCGAGGCAAGGCCGGATGCACATCGAAGCACGCTCCACGGCAAGTCGATCGGCCTCTATTTCGAGAAGTCGTCCACGCGAACCCGGGTCAGCTTCGAGGTCGGCATGGGGCAACTCGGAGGTCAGGCGGTCTTCCTCTCGACCCGCGACCTGCAGATCGGCCGCGGGGAGACGATCGCCGACACCGCCCGCGTGCTGTCCCGCTACGTGGACCTACTGATGCTGCGCACCTTCGAGCACAGCACCGTGGTCGAGATGGCGGCGCACGCCACCGTGCCCGTGATCAACGGGCTGACCGACGAACTGCACCCCTGCCAGGCGCTCGCCGACTTGATGACCGTCCGCCAGGAATTCGGCGACCTGCGCGGGCGCCGGATGAGCTACATCGGCGACGGCAACAACGTAGCCCACTCCCTGATGATCGCCTGCGCCCGCGCCGGCCTCGACTTCTCCATCGCCTCACCGCCGGGTTATGAAGTCGCGGACAAGTACCTCGAACTCGCGCGCGGGCTCGCCGCCGACACCGGCGCGGGGATCGAAACCGGAGCCGACCCGCACGCCGCCACCGCCGGAGCGGACGCCGTCTACAGCGACGTCTGGACCTCGATGGGCCAGGAGAAGGAACGAGCGCAGCGCCTCGCCGACTTCGCGGGCTACACCGTCGACGACGATCTGATGGCCCGGGCCAGGAGCGACGCGATCTACCTTCACTGCCTGCCCTGCCACCGGGGCGAAGAAGTCACCGCGTCCGTCGTCGACGGGCCCCAGAGCCGCGTCTTCGACCAGGCCGAGAACCGCATGCACACCCAGAAGGCCCTCATGCTGCGCCTCCTCGACCGCGCGTAGGCGAGCGAACACATAGGATAAGCGTAGGTTCACCAACAACTTACGCTGGTAGACTGCGGGCATGGCCGAAGCCAGGGAAGCGCCGCAGAATCCGCTTCACGAGCGCTATGCGAGCGCGGAGATGGCGAGGCTGTTCTCGGCCCGGCACCGGTTCCGGACCTGGCGGCGGCTCTGGATCTGTCTGGCCGAGAACCAGGCAGCGCTGGGGCTGCCGATCAGCGACCAGCAGCTCGACGCGTTGCGCGAGCATGCGGAC
>WTGL01000169.1:67278-69719 GCA_011523565.1 Acidobacteriota bacterium | reverse complement strand
CCTGGAGCGGGTAGCGGCGCTGGAACGCGAAACCCGCCACGACGTGGTGGCCCATCTGCGGCACTTCGCCGAGGTCAGCGGCGACGCCGGCAGCATCCTGCATCTCGGCGCGACGTCGGCGTTCATCACGGACAACACCGACGCGCTGATTATCCGGGAAGCGCTCGACCTGGTCGCGGGGCGGCTGGCGGCCACGGTCACCGAGCTGGCCAGCTTCGCGCGTAAGGAGCGGGGTACGACTGCGCTCGCCTACACCCACTTCCAGTCGGCCCAGTTGACGACGCTGGGAAAGCGCGCCTGTCTCTGGCTCCAGGACTTCCTGACCGACCTCGAGGAGGTGGCGGGCCGCCGCGACCGGCTGCGCTGCCGGGGCGCCAAGGGCACGACGGGCACCCAGGCCTCCTTCCTCACCCTGTTCGGCGGCGACCACGGCAAGGTTCGCGAGCTCGATGCCCGGGTCGCCTCGGCGCTCGGCTTCGAGGCGAGCTGGCGGATCACCGGCCAGACCTACCCGCGCAAGCAGGACAGCCAGGTCCTGCACACGCTGTCCGGCACCGCGGAGAGCTGCCACAAGTTCGGCAGCGACCTGCGGCTGCTCCAGGGCGTCGGCGAACTCTCCGAGCCGTTCGACGAGAACCAGGTCGGTTCCTCGGCGATGGCCTACAAGCGCAACCCGGTACGGGCCGAGCGCATGTGCTCCCTGTCGCGGCGGATCATGAGCTCGAGCGCAGCCTCGACGACTCGGCGAACCGGCGCCTGGTGCTGACCGACTGTTTCCTGACCGTCGATGCCGTGTTGCTCCTGGCCGCGAACATCGCCCAGGGATTGCGGGTGAACCGCGGAGGGGTGGCCGCGAGAGTACGGCGCGAGCTGCCGTTCATGGCCACCGAAACCGTTCTCATGGAGGCGTCGCTGCGCGGCGGCGATCGCCAAGAGCTGCATGAGAGCATTCGACAGCACAGCCTCAACGCCTACGCCCGAGTCGCGGCAGGTGAGGAGAATCCGTTACTGGACCTGATCGACCGAGACCCGGCCTTCCCACTCAACCGCCGAGAACTCGATGACCTCATCGACGCGGACTCCTTTACCGGCCGTTCCGCCCAGCAGGTCGACGACTTCCTGGCCGAAGCCGTGGAACCGGCACTGGCGAAGCACCGCGCCGCGGCCATCGAGGCGCCGAGGGTGTAGAGAGCCCGATGTACCGGCCACGCTCGCCTTCCGAGGACCGCGCCCGACGCCCGCTTACAGCCGTCCTCGCCGCTGTCCTCGCCGCCGGCCTGCTGGCCGGCTGTGCCTCGACCACCCGCCTCGAGTCACCGAACCGCGGAACGACCGAGAAAGGACTGGCATCGTGGTACGGCGCCAAGTTCCACGGCCGGCCGACCGCAAGCGGCGAGACCTACGACATGAACCGCATCTCGGCCGCACACAAGCAGTTGCCGCTCGGCACCGTGGTCCAGGTGAAGAACCGCGATAACGGAAAGAAGCTCAAGGTACCCATCAATGACCGCGGCCCCTTCGTCACGGGCCGGATCATCGATCTCTCGGTTGGCGCGGCCCGGGAACTCGGCATGTTCGGCCAGGGTCTCGCGAACGTCCGGATCAAGGTCGTGCGCCTGGCGCCGAAGAGGCGTCAACTGCCGATCTCCTATCCCGCCCCCGGCTGGCGCGGGAGCAAGGTGAACCGGGACCGCCAAAGCGGCTTCACGATCCAGGCCGGCGCCTTTCGCAAGCGCAGCAGCGCCGTGGCGCTGGCCCGGCGCCTCCGCCGCGAACTCGACCTCGACAACGTGAAGATCACGAGAGGACGAGGAGTGCACCGTGTCCAGATCGAGCGCAAGCGCAGGCAAGCGGCCGACGCCGTGCTGCAACGCCTGAAAGACGCCGGGATCGCCGCGTTTCTTTCGGGCTGACGAGGGCCGGGCCGGCCCTTTCAGGTGAGGTCGACCAGGTTGACCGCGATCACCTCGTCCACAGCCAGCAACGCGCCCATGCAGGCGTCGTCCGGGACCTGATCGAGCCGCAGCACGGCTATCGCGTCACCGTCCGGTTCCCGGGAAAGGTGGATGTCGGCGATGTTGATTCCAGCGTCGCCGAGCAGAGTGCCCAACCGGCCGACGAAGCCCGGCACGTCGCGGTTGCGCAGGAACAGCAGCAGGCCGCGGGGCTGGAACTCGAGCTGGAAGCCGGCGAAGGAGACGACCCGCAGATCGCCGTGGATCTCGCCGTGGCGGTAGGTCGTGCCCGAGGCCTCGGCTACGCCGTCGGCCATCCACGCTCCGGTCGCCGGTTCGGCGCCGACCGCCCGCACCCTCACCAGGTGGGCGTAGGCGGCCTGGTCGCTGTGCGTGGCCTGCACGAGTTCGACGCGGCGGTCGGCGGCCGTGCGCTCGGCGTTGACGTAGTTCACTCCCTCGCCGCAGGATGGGACGAGAGCGCCC
>WTGL01000169.1:56920-67268 GCA_011523565.1 Acidobacteriota bacterium | reverse complement strand
GCCACGGCGACCGACTTCCGCAGTTCGCTGTCGATGCCCCAGAGATCGACCTGGCCCCGCCGCAGGCTGCCGCCGAGTGCGACCGCGGCCAGCCTACCGAGCTGCTCGCCCAGCCGCAGGAAGGGTTCGCCCCGAGAGCCGGAAGACCGGAACGGCAGGTTCACCGCCGACACCGCCAGCGAGCCGCGGAGCGCCGCGAGCACCATGCGGGCCGTCTCGGTGGCGATGCGCTCCTGCGCCTCGGTCGTCTGGGCGCCGATGTGGGGCGTGGCCACGACCTTCGGATGGGCGGCGAGCCGGTAGTCCGACGGCGGTTCCACGGGGAACACATCCAGACCGGCGCCCGCGAGCTTGCCGGACTCGAGCGCCGCCAGCAGCGCCTCGCCGTCGACCACGCCGCCGCGCCCGACGTTGATCACGACGGCGCCGTCCTTCATCAGTGCGATGCGCGACTCGTCGAGCATGTTCCTGGTCTGGTCCGTCAGCGGAGTGTGGAAGGTGATGAAGTCGGACCCCGCGAGCAGATCGTCAAGAGTCACCGGCTCTACATCGAGTCGCCGCGCGACCTCCGCCTGCAGGAACGGGTCGTAGGCGAGCACTTCCATTTCGAAGGCCCGCGCCCGGGTGGCCACCCGCTGCCCGATCTGGCCGAAACCGATCACGCCGAGCACCTTGCCCTGCAACTCGCTGCCGATGTGGTTCTTGCGCTCCCAGCGCTCCGCCTTGAGCGACGCGTCGGCGGACGGAATCCGGCGTGCCAGCGCCAGCAGCAGGGCGAAGGTGTGCTCGGTGGCGGAGAGCGAGTTCGCGGTCGGTGCATTGATCACCAGCACGCCGCGCTGCGTGGCGGCTGCTATGTCGATGTTGTCGACGCCCACACCGGCACGGCCCACCACCTTGAGACGCTCTCCTCCCTCGAGCACCTCGCGCGTGATCTCGGTTCCGCTACGCACGATGACCGCGTCGTAGTCCGCGATCAACGAGGCGAGCCGTGGACGGTCCTCGTCCCGGAGCTGGTCCACCTCCGCGCTCTCGCGCAGCAACTCGACGCCCGCCGGCGCCAGGGAATCGGCAATCAGGATCCGCGGCATCGGCTACACCTCGGTTCGGCAGGACTCAACTGGAAACGGCCGGACCGGGAGCGACCCGCCGCCGGCCGGATTGTGGCAGTGCTTCAGGAGTACAGCAAGACCGGTTCGCGCTCCGCGCGGAACTCGTCCTCATCCTCACGCCAGCTAGCGAACCAGCGTTCCAGCGCATCCGGCGCCTCGAGGCCTAGCCGGAAACGGTCGGTACCGGCAAGCAGGTCGACGGCCGGCGTATCCGAAACGAACTCGTACGGCTCGGCACGCCAGTCGAAGGCAGTCCCCAGCACGTCGCGAAAGGCGAGAAGGAGCTCGAACCCGAGCCGCACTGGCTCGAGGGCTTCTCTGTCGACCACGCGGAGTTCCACGCCGCTACAGACTCTTCCCGCATGCTTCTGGAACTGAGGTCTGAACATGGCGGGAACGACGGAAACGCCTCCCAGTCCGGCCGCCCCGAGACGTTCCCGGCAGCGACCCGCCAGTGCCGGCGCGTCGGCGCCGGGCAAGCCGAGCAATTGAAACGGACGGGTCGTGCCGCGGCCCTCTGACACCGTGGTCGCTTCCAACAGGCACAGCCCCGGATACACGGCGGCGGCGTCCGGTGTCGGCACGTTCGGCGATGGAGCCGCCCACGGCCAACCCGTGTCCCGCCACGTCCGTTCACGACGCCAACCCTCGACCTCGAAGACGGCGAGCGACGTGGTGCTCCAACCGCGGCGCCGGGCTTCCAGAAGAACGATCTCCGCCAGCGTCAACCCGTGGCGCTGCGGCACGCGAAAGGCACCCACGAAGGAGGCGAAATCGAGATCCAGCAGGTTGCCCTCGACTTCCCGGCCGCCCAGCGGATTCGGACGGTCGAGGATCCACACTTCGCAGTCCGCCGCGAGCGCGGCTTCTGCCGCCCACACTGCGGTGGCCGCGAAGGTGTAGTAGCGCGCGCCGACATCCTGAAGGTCGATCACCAGCAGGTCGCAACCTTCGAAGACGGAAGGCCGCGGTCGCAGACTCGCCGCCTCGTCCCCGTAGAGGGATACGACCGGACATCCCGTCCACGGATCGCGCTCGTCATGCGCGGCGATCATGTCCTGCTCGACACCGTAGAAGCCATGCTCGGGCCCCAGCAGGGCCACCGGCCGCTCGACAGCCCCGAGAGCCAGATGCGCGTGAACGCCGTCCCGGCTCAACGATGCCTGGTGACAGAGCAGGACGTAGCGGCGCCCCTTCAGACATCCCGCGTCGTCGAGCAGGCGGTCGAGACCGGAACGGATCACCACGGTCCGCTTCAACGGCCGCGACGATACTCGCCGCTCCGGCCGCCGCTCTTCGCCTCCAGCAACAGATCGGTGACGATGGCCCCGCGTTCGACCGACTTGACCATGTCGTAGAGAGCGAGCGCCGCCGCCGCACAGGCGGTCAGCGCCTCCATCTCGGCGCCGGTGCGCGCGGTGACCACCACGCGGCTCCGGATCGTCACGCCGTCCTCACCGGGTTCGATCTCCACCTCCACCTGGTCCAGAGGTAGCGGATGAGCCAGGGGTACCCAGGTGGCCGTGCTCTTGGCGGCCTGCACTCCCGCCACCCGCGCCACCGTCAGGGCGTCGCCCTTGGGCAGCCGGTCCAGCCGCTCGACGGTGCCGGCCGACAGCAGCACGCGGCACGAGGCCTCCGCGACCCGACGAGTGACCTCCTTGGCCGAGACATCGACCATGGCCGCGCGGCCGCGGCGATCGAGGTGGCTGAAGGAGGTGTCGGAACTCATGCCTGTGCACTGGCGTGCGAGGAAACCCCGCGCCGGTAACCTACCGCAGGAATGCGCCTCGCGATCGTGATGCCGGTGCTCGAGGAAGAGGGTACGGTGCAGGCTGCGGTCGCAGCCGCCCGCGATCACTGCGACGATCTGATCGTCGTCGACGGCGGCAGCAGCGATCGCACCGTGGAGCTGGCGCGGCAGGCCGGCGCCACCGTGGCGGCCGCGCCAAGACCGGGCCGCGGACTGCAGCTTCACGCCGGCGCCGCCCTGGCCATCGATGGCGGCGCTCAGGTGCTGCTGTTCCTCCACGCCGACACCCGCCTCCCGGCTTCGGCCCGCACCGAGATCGAACGGGCGATCGGCAGCGACACCATCGGCGGCGGATTCCTGGTCGACTTCGAAGCCGCGCCGCGGCTCCTGCGCCTGGGACGCCGCCTGGTCGACTTCCGTACGAAACGACTGCGCATGCCGCTCGGCGACCAGGCCCAGTTCGCCACCGCGGCGGCCTATACGGGCTGTGGAGGTTTCGCCGACCTTCCGATCCTCGAAGACCTCGATTTCATGCGACGACTCCGACGACAAGGATCGATCTCGATCATCTCGAGACGTGCTACGACCTCGTCGCGCCGGTTCATCGAACGCGGCGTCCTCCGAACGGTGGCGACGAACTGGCTGATCTGGCTGCTGTTTGCAGCCGGCGTCAAGCCAGCGCGCCTCGCCGGCCTCTACCGCCTGGTGCGGTGAGAGTGCCTAGTGCCCATGCGGCTCTCTGGCCGCGCGGGTCAAGGACGACTGCTTAGTTTAGAGCGTCCTTGAGGGGACGGCTGACCTTGAAGCGAACGCCGTTGCTCGCGGCGATCTGGATCGACTCGCCGGTCTTCGGGTTGCGGCCCATGCGGCCGGCGCGGTGCGAAACCGAGAAACTCCCCAAACCGGGCAGTTGCACACGATCACCGTTCTGCAGGTGGCTGGAGATGCTGTCGATCAGGGACTGGACGGCGTCCGCCGCCTGCTTCTTGCTCAAGCCCGCGCCATCGGCGACGGCTTCTACGATGTCTGCCTTTCCGGCCATCTAGTGTGCTCCTTCGAGTCTTTGGGTGGAACTTCCGGTATGCTGGGGAGTTTTCAAGCCAACTCCCGAACACCCGGAAAATCTAGGCCAGAACAACCCTCTTTGTCAATGTCCACTTGAAAATATGGCTATGCCTGCGCCGGCGCACCCTGAGGACGCCGCCTGCCGGCTATTCAATCGCCGGTGCGCTCGAGCACCTGGACCGTGAAGCCATCATGATCCGCGGCCGGCAGAAGACGCCATAGCCCGGGTCCAGCGACGTGCCCATCCGCCGGGGGCCGAAGGTCGACCAGAAGATCCCGCCGGCGAAAGTCGGTCCGGGACTCCAGGAAAGCCGCGGCCACAGCCTCGTTCTCCTCCGGCTCGATGGAGCAGGTGATGATCACGAGCAGACCTCCGGGACGGACGCACTCGGAAGCGCCCCGAACCATGGCCAGACCCTCCGCCGAGAGCCGCTCGATCTCACCGGCGCTGATCCGCCACTTGAGCTCGGGATGTTTGCGCAGCGTGCCGGTTCCACTGCAGGGCAGGTCGACGACGACCCGGTCGAAACCGGGACCGAAGGGGAGGGCGTCGCCGTCAGCTGCCAGAAGCCGAGGCCGGAGCTTCAGGCGCCGGGCGTTCCGCCTCATCGTGAGCACGCGTCGCACGGACACGTCGGCGGCAACGCTCCGGATGTCCGGCTGCTCCGCCAGGAGCGCGAACGTCTTGCCCCCCGGCGCCGCGGCCACGTCCAGCACTCTCTCACCGGACGCCGGCGCCGGCACGATCGCAGCCAACTGACTTGCCTCGTCCTGCACGTAGAAGCCGCCCTGCCGGTAGGCGTCCGTCGTCAGGGGATTCCCCCACCGGACCGTTACGCAATGGGGCGCCAGAACCGACGGCTCGACCCCCACGTCGTCGTCGATCAACTGCTCCGCCAGCAGCGCGCGTCCGCCACGATCCCGGAATGCCAGCAGGTGCAGCGGTTTGGGAAGGTTGTTGGCGCCAAGCAGGCCGACCGTTCGCTCCTCGCCGTAGATGCCCAGCCAGCGCTCGACCAGCAGGTCCGGATGGGAGTAACGAATTCCCAGCCGCGTCGTCAGGTCATCGGTTTCGGACGGCCAGTCGTCGCGGCGCGGCGAGCGGGCAATCCGTCGGAGCACGCCGTTGACGAAGCTGGCACCGCCCGCGTGAGTGCGGTTTCCCGCCTGCTCGACCGCCTCGTTGACCGCCGCATGGGGTGGCACGCGGTCGAGGAAGAAGAGCTGGTACGCGCCGATCCGAAGCGGCGCCAGCAAAGCCCGCTGAATGCGGTCGAGGGGCCTCTGCGCGGCCAAGACCAGGACATGGTCGATGAAGCGCAGCCAGCGCAGCGTCCCGAGCACGAGTTCGCGCAGCAACGCGTGGTCGCGCGGATCGCAACGCTCGAGCGCGCCGTCCAGGAACGTCGACACCGGCGCCCTCGAGTCCAGGGTCCGCTCCAGCACGAAGGCCGCCGACTCCCGCACCTTGGCATGGGCCGTCATCGCCGCGTCCCGCCGGCGCCACCCGCCGCGGGAATCCAGGTTGCGGATGGCCCGCCGGCGAGTCACTGCGCCGTTCCGAAGCGTTCGCCCACGGCGAGACGCAGCCCGTTGACCAGATCCAGGCCGCTGATCCGGCGGCCGCCCGGCCGCTGCACGCGAAGCAGCGCCAGCGCCGACGAACCGCCGCAACGGACGACCGGCGCCCGTCCGAACCCCTCCACTCTCCGGCAACCCAGGAACGCGCCCGGCCGATCGAGGCCTGTCCGGCCTTCGACTTCGGCGCACGATGCCAGCGGCCGCGACCGGGCGATCCGAACAGCCTCCCCGCGAAGCCAGCTCCGCGACCCCGGCCACGGCTCGTAGGCGCGCACGCGCCACGCGACCTCCCGCGACTGCCTGTTCCAGTCCACGATACCGTCCTCGGAACGGAGCATGGGCGCATAGGTCGCCGCGCCGTCGCACTGCTGCCGCGGCTCGACGGTCCCGGCCTGAAGCGCCTCGAGCGTGCGGACGATCAACCGGGCACCCATCGCGGCCAGTCGCGGCGACAGCTCACCGGCGGTCTCATCCGTGCCGATTCGGGTCGCTTCCTGAAGCAGGATCGGTCCGCTGTCCAGGCCTTCCTCCATGACCATCGTCGTCACACCGGTCTCTTTCTCTCCAGCGGCTATCGCCGCCTGAATCGGCGAAGCGCCGCGCCACGCCGGCAACAGCGATGCATGGATGTTCACACAGCCGCCCGCGGGCAGTTCGAGCAAGGTGCGGGGGAAGATCCGACCGTACGCAGCAACGACGGCAAGGTCCAACTCCAGGTCGCGCAACCGGCCGAGGAAGTCGTCTCCGCGTACGCCCTCCGGCTGCAGCAGGTCGACGCCTCTCTCGAGCGCCCAGCGGGCCACGGGCGGCTGCGCCACACGGCCGCCGCGGCCCGCCCGGCGGGCCGGCTGGCTGACGACGAGGATCGGCAAGCGGCCGGCCGCTTCCAGGGCATCGAGGGCCGGGACCGCGAACTCCGGTGTGCCGAAGAACGCAATCCGGCTGAGTCTTCGCGGCGCGGACATGATGCCCGGGAGACTACGCGACCCGTCGGCGAAGACCTCCGTCCGCGGCGCCCGCTACTCGAAGGCCATCTGCGACTGCTCGACCTCTTCGAAGAAGTCCGGCGGCACCAGGACCTCTCGCGGCTTGCTGCCCTGGGCTGGACCCAGGATGCCGTCCTGCTCCATCAGGTCGACCAGGCGGGAGGCGCGGGAAAAGCCGACCCTCATGCGACGCTGGAGGAAACTCGCCGAACCCATCCGTTCCGCGACCACCAGGCGGGCGGCCTCGTCGTAGAGCACGTCTCCGCCTCCATGCTCGCTCCCTGCGGCGGACCGATCTTCCGCCGGCGGTTCCAGCACCGCCGGATCCAGGTTGGGCTGACCCTGGCGCTTGAGCCAGCGAACCAGGGCCGCCGTTTCCTGTTCGGTCACGTAGGCGCCGTGCAGGCGGATCGTGCGGCCGCTGCCGGGAGGCATGAACAGCATGTCGCCCTTGCCCAGCAGCTTCTCCGCTCCGACCTGATCGAGGATCGTGCGCGAGTCGTGCCGCGTGGCGGCCGCGTAGGAGATCCGGCACGGGAAGTTCGCCTTGATCGTCCCGGTCAACACGTCGACCGACGGACGCTGGGTGGCAACGATGAGGTGGATTCCGACCGCCCGGGCCATCTGGGCGAGGCGGGCGATCGAGGTCTCGACCTCCGACGACGCGACCATCATCAGGTCCGCCAGCTCGTCGATCACGATCACGTAGTACGGAAGCGGCTCGAAGTCGCGCGCTTCCAGCGGCTCGTCCGCCTCTTCGTCCCGCAACCGCAGGCGCCGGGCCACTTCCGGATCCGAGATCGCCTCGTTGTAAAACGCGATCGAACGGACATGGACCTCCGCCAGGAGGCGGTAGCGGCGCTCCATCTCACCCACCGCCCAGCGCAGAGCGTTCGCAGCCTGCTTGGGCTCCACGACGACCGCGGTCTTGAGGTGGGGAATGTCCGCGTACACCCCCAGTTCGATCCGCTTCGGGTCGATCAGGATGAACTGGACCTCGTCGCTTCGCACCTTGTAGAGGATCGAAGTCAGCATCCCCTGCAGGCCGACGCTCTTGCCGGCACCGGTGGCGCCCGCAACGAGCAGGTGCGGCATCTTCGTCAGATCGGCGTAGTACGGCTCGCCGCGCAGGGTCCGTCCCAACGCCATCGTCAGGGGCGACTTGCTCTCCAGGAACCCGGGTGCGTCCAGCAGGCTGCCCAGCGGGATGACCGTGCGCCGGGTGTTCGGCACCTCGATGCCGAGCGTGGAGCGGCCGGGCATGCGATCGATCCGGATCGCCTCCGCCTTCAACGAGAGGGCCAGATCGTCCTGCAGATTGATGATCTGCGCGACCTTGATCCCGGGCGCCGGCTGGAACTCGAAAACGGTGATCACCGGACCCGGGCTGATTCCCTCGATCGTCCCCTCGACACCGAACTCGGCGCAGCGGGCGCAGATCAGCTCGCCGAGTCTTCGCACCTCGTCCTCGTCGACTTCGGAGTTGACTTCCTCGCGGTACAGCAGATCGATCGGCGGCAGCTCGGCGCCGGCGGCAGCCTGTCCGTCCGCGTCGTCCACCGATCCAGGCGCCGCGAATGCAGGCGGACTGGTTTCCGGCGTGGCTAGTGCCTCCGGCCGCACGGATTTCGGCCTGACGACATCGACCTTCTCCTGGGGGGACGACCTGCGGAGCTTGAGTTCCTGCAGCGGCGAGTCGACGACCGACTCCGCGGCGGTCTCCCTGGCGCGCTTGCGCACCTTCCTCTTCCCGGCGGTCTTCCGACGGCGCCCCAGCTTGCTGGCAAAGAACGCGACCGGTCCCTTCAGTCCGGCCGCGACCCGGACGAGCCACTGCTCGAAGGTGCCTCGCATCGTCAACGCGATGCCGAAGAGGAGCGCGAACAACGCGATCACCGCGGCGCCGATGGCCCCCAGTTGACTCTGAAGGCCTCCAGAGATCGTTTGTCCCACCAAACCGCCGGCAACCAGCGCCTCGCCGCGGAGCGGCACCTCCCCGACGGCAAGATCGACCAGGGTCGGCAAGGCGACGAGGGCGACGACGATGCCGGCGCCCTGCAGCAGCGAGGGGAAGCTGCCGCGCGCCCGGACGAGCTTGTAGCCCAGGCCGAGAATCGCCAGGGCGACGACCACGACCGCGAGCCCCAGGACTCCGTAGCCCGCCGCGGCAACCTGGGCTCCGACCGGGCCGATCAGGTTGTCGGTCTCGCCCGAACTCGCGCCGCTCCGCAGGAAGCTGGCGTCGCTCGGCTGGTAGCTCAAGAGGCTGAGCAGGAGCAGCGCGCCCAGGGCGAGCAGGAGCAGGCCGACCAGTTCGACTCCCTTTCCTGCCGGCAGCCCGCCCAGCCCAAGGCGGCGAGCGCCATCCTCCGAGCGGATCACTGGCACCCTCTACAACCGGTCATGGAGGGAACATGCACGGGCTACCGATTGTAGCCGATCAAGGCAAATATGCCTATATGCAGCTAGACGGCTGAACCGGACTCGCGGAACTCGCGGAACAGCGCAACGAACTCGGACACGCCAAGGCTCTCCGCCCGCGCGTTGGGCGGCAGGTCGAGCGCCGCCAGCGCCGCTTCGGCTGCCAGGCGGCCCACGCTCGACCGGAGGTTGTTGACGAGCGTCTTGCGCCGCTGCCGGAAGGCCGTGCGCACGAAGTTCGCAAACGCGGACCACTCCGCCTCGTCGACTGGCGGCGCGGTGCGCTCGAGGCCCACGAAGGCGCTCGTTACGGCCGGAGGCGGCACGAAGCTGCCGGGCCGAACGATCGCCAGCCGGCGCGCCGACGCCCGGGCAGCGACCAGAACGCTCAGACCCCCGTATTCGGACCCGCCAGACGACGCGGTCAGCCGGTCCGCGACCTCTCGCTGCACCAGGAACGCCGCGCGGGCGCCGACCGCCGCTCGTTCGAGCACGGCGAGAATGATCCGGGTCGCGGCATTGTAGGGCAGGTTGCCCGCGATCCGGGTCGATGCTGGCGTCCTGTCATAGCGAAGATCGCAGCCGTCGGCCGTGACCGGCACCAGGCGCGGATCCGCGATGCGGCGACGCAACTCCAGCGTCCACAGCAGGTCGAGTTCGCACGCGACAACCCGGCTCGCGCCGCGTTCGAGCAGCAGGCGGGTGAGCGCCCCGCCGCCCGCGCCGATCTCGATCACCCGGCGACCGGCGACGTCCAGAAAGTCGACGGCGGGAATCGCGGACCCGGGATGACGAAGATGGTGCTGGCCCAGGGACCTCAGAAGCGGGGGAACGCGGGTCACCGGCGTGCACGGTAGCAGCCCTGGGCGAGAGCAGCCGGACGGCTAAGCTCTGCGCCGCTACCCGAATCAGTCGGCAACGTCCGATCCGAGAACAGGAGCCGGCATGAAGTCAGGAAACGAGCTCCGGAAACGCCCCGCGGATTCCTCCCCGTGGGAACCGACCGCGTGCATTCTCTGCGAGTGCAACTGCGGCATCCAGGTGCAGTTGGGCGGAGAAGACGGACGGCAGTTCGCTCGCATCCGGGGTGACCGGGCGAACCCGGTTTCCGAGGGCTACGTCTGCCAGAAGGCGGGACGTCTGAACCACTACCAGAACAGCCGCGACCGCCTGCTGTCGCCGATGCGCCGGCGCGCCGACGGCAGTTTCGAGGAGATCGACTGGGACACCGCGATCAGCGAAATCGCGGCCCGCCTCTCGGAGGTGCGGGAGCGCTTTGGCGGCGAGGCGATCTTCTACTACGGCGGGGGCGGTCAGGGGAATCACCTGCCTGGCTTCTACGCCCGCTCCACGCTGCGCACGCTGGGTTCGGTCTTCCGGTCCAACGCGCTCGCGCAGGAGAAGACGGGCGAGATGTGGGTCGCCGGCCA
>WTGL01000169.1:47565-56910 GCA_011523565.1 Acidobacteriota bacterium | reverse complement strand
CTCGCGGGGCGACTTCCACCACTGCGAGGTGGGAATCTTCCTGGGCAAGAACCCCTGGCAGTCGCACGGCATCCCGCGCGCCCGGGTCACCCTGCGCAAAATCGCGAAGGACCCGGAACGCTGCCTGATCGTGATCGACGTCCGACGAACGGAGACCGCGGACCTGGCCGACATCTTCCTCCAGGTCAAGCCGGGCACCGACGCCTGGCTGCTGGCGGCGATGCTGGGCGTCCTGCTCGAAGAAGATCTCGTCGATCACGACTTCACGGCACAGCGCACCGACGGCTTCGAACAGGTACGCCCGCACCTGGAACAGATCGACATCCGGGCCGCCTGTTCCGTCTGCGGAGTAGCCGAGGACCTCGTCCGCAAGGCCGTTCGCCGCATCGCCGCCGCGTCGAGTGTCGCGGTGTTCGAGGACCTCGGCGTGCAGATGAACCGCAACTCGACCCTGGTGAGCTACCTGCAGCGCCTGGTGTGGATGCTGACCGGCAACTTCGGAAAGCTCGGCGCCCAGAACGTACCGACATCGCTTGTGCCGATCACGGCGGCGCGGTCGGCCGGTCCGCGAAAAACCCCCATCTCGGGCGCCCCCGTGATCGCCGGACTCGTGCCCTGCAACGTGATTGCCGACGAGATCCTCTCCGACCATCCGAACCGCTACCGGGCGATGCTGATCGAGAGCGCCAACCCGGTTCACTCGCTGGCGGAGAGCGAGAGGATGCGGGCAGCCCTGAGCGCGCTGGAGTGCGTCGTCGTCATCGACATCGCGATGACCGAGACGGCGCGGCTGGCCGACTACGTGCTGCCGGCGACCACGCAGTACGAAAAGGCGGAGGCCGTGTTCTTCAACTTCGAGTTCCCGGAGAACGCCTTCTTCCTGCGGCGGCCCCTGCTGCCGCCACCGATCACGGACAAGGCCGGGCCCCTGCCCGAACCGGAGATCCACTGCCGTCTCACCGAAGCCCTCGGCGGCTTCTCCCCGGAACAGGTCGAGCAGTTCCGGACCGCCCTCGAGGAGGGCGGCCGATCCCTGTTCGGAAAGGTCTTCAAGGCGGCGATCCGAGACGATCCCCGCCTCGCCGGCGTGGCGCCGGCCCTTCTCTACCGCACCTTGGGAGAAACGCTGCCGGCCGGCGCCGAGTCCGGCGCCGCCCTGTGGAGCGCTGCGCAGATCTGCGCAGCGCGCTTCCCCGATTCGATCCGGCGCGCCGGCATCGTGGACGACGAAGCCGACCTCGGCGACGCCCTCTTCGATGCGATCGTGAACAGCCCAACCGGCCTCGTCTTCTCCATCGACCCGCCCGACGTGAGCTGGCAGCGCGTCCAGACCACCACCGGCCGTCTCCAGCTAGCCATTCCCGAGTTGTTCGAAGCGATCGAAGAGCTCGGCAGGAGCCGCGGCCCCGCGATCACGAGTGACGCCTACCCGCTCGTTCTATCGGCCGGCGAGCGCCGGTCGTTCACCGCCAACACGATCTACCGCGATCCGAAATGGCGCCGCAGAGCCTTCGAGGACGCCCTGACCCTGTCGCGGGGCGACGCGGAGACCCTCGAACTCATGAACGGAGACCGCGCCCGCCTGGTCACGCCGCAGGGATCCGCCGAGGTCGTGACCAGGATCAGCGACCGGATGCAGGAAGGACACATCTCGCTTCCGAATGGCCTCGGTCTCGACGTTCCCGACGAAACGGGGCAACGAACGCTCGACGGCACCGCTCCCAACGAGCTGACGGCGGTCACGGACCGCGATCCGATCGCGGGCACCCCCTGGCACAAGAGCGTTCCCGCCCGCCTGGAGCGGCTCGATGCCGGTTGACGACAAGGCGCTCGCATCGAGCGCCGCGGAAGCACTACGCCGGGTCGTCGACCGTCCGCGCCGCGACGGTCTGACCGGCCTCTTCGACAACCGCACACTGCACCGGGTACTCACCGGCAAGATCCGGACCGCGAACCGACGAGGCGACGACATCGGCCTGCTGTTCGTGGACCTGGATCGCTTCAAGCGCGTGAACGACCGCCACGGCCACGTGACCGGCAGCCGCATCCTGAGCCAGGTGGCCCGGCTCATAGGCGTTGCGGCCAGGCAAGCGGGAGGCTTCGCCGCCCGCTACGGCGGCGACGAGTTCGTCGTCGTCCTGCCGGGTGTCGACCTCGATCTCTCGCTGCACCACGCGGAGAGCCTGCGGGCCTCGCTGGAGGCCACGATTCTGGCAGGCGGCCCACCGCCCCGGCGGCGGCCACTGGTCCATGTGACCTGCACGATCGGAGCAGCGTCGCTACGGCAGCAGGCCGGAGACGACGGCGACTTCGCCCCCGAACGCGCAGCGACCCGCATGCTGCAGCAGGCCGACAACGCCATGTACACGGCCAAGCACGCCGGCCGCAACCGCGTCGCCGCCGCCGACGCGAGCGCCACCGGGGTTGCCTGACCGGCGCGTTCAGCCCTCTTCGGCCAGGCCGCAGCGTCCGGTCCAGAACGGCTCCGGCGCCGTCTGCGGCAACCTGGTCACGGCAGGCAGATCATGGGCGGCGATCGCCTCCAGGCGATGGCTCCGGAGCGGCACGGCGCCGATCGAGAGCGGCCACGGCGGCCGACGGAAGGCGAACAGGCTGAACGAGACCGCGGCCCGGCCGTCCGCAGAGGTGGAAAGCACGTCGCGCGGCGGACCCTCGGCGCCGTTCGACCAGTCCAGCAGAAACCACACCTCCTCGAACGACTCGAACCATCCTGGCGGCAGGCCCGGCCAGGTGGCGATCCCGCGATGGACCTCGGCCCGCAAATCGGGGTCTCCCTCGAAGGCGACGGCGGCCAGGAGCAGCGGTTCGGCGAGAATCGCCCGCGCCGCCCGCTCCGCCACCCGCGGCTCCCCGGCCGCACTCCCCGCACCGCGCTCCAGCCGCATCAGTTCGAACGGCGCGAGCGCGGCCAGTGGATCGAGATCGCAGGCCCGTTCCAGCGCTTCCCGTCTCCGCTCCAGGTCCTCGCTCTCGACCGTGCCGGCCACCAGCCAGAGCGGCGCCAGCCCGTCGGCGGCCCTGGCCGCCGCCCATGGATCCAGACGCACGCGGTAGAGGGGGAAGCGCGGATCCGCCGCGACCGCCTCCTGAAGGTGGGGGGTCGATTGCTCCGAGCGATCGCCTGTCGCGGCCTCGGCCACCACGCCGCCTGAGGACTCCGCCGCTTGGATCGCGCGTTCGTAGGCTCTCGCCGCCCAGGCCCGCTCCAGCGACCACCCCAACGCGGCGGCCAGCCACAGGAATACGAGAACCCGAGCCCGAGGCCAGGGCCAGCCCGAGGGCATGCCCTCGGCTCCCGTTCCGGTATCACGCGCCGCCGAAGCCAAACCCAGGTTCAGAATCAGTGCCGCCGGCACCGCCAGGACAACGGCAAAGACGCCGAACACCAGGCAGACCCCCGTACCCAGTAGACCGAGCAAGGCCGCCGCCAGGAGCCCCGGATCGTCGACGCGCCGGGCGGAACCCGGCGTCGACCGAACGAGTTCGCCCACCCGGCGCTGGCCGTAACGCACGATCACGCCGAGCAGCAGCAACGAACCGAGTGCCCCCAGTTCGTACGGCGCCTGCGCCAGAAGGCTGTGCGCATCGGTGATCACCTCGCCGGGAGGATGAACGCCCGGGGCCGGCCGCCAGTGGCTGGCGAGGGTCCAGCTCGACGAGCCGGGCCCCCATCCGAGGATGGGCCGCTCGGCGAAGCCGTCTATTGCCGCAACGGCGTAGGTTCGGCGCGACAGCAGCGACGGGTCCTCGAGGCGGAGCACCGCTCCCAGGCGCTCGACCGGGGCGGGGACTTCCTGCCGTGGAGCCGCCCAGGCCGCGATGAGCGCCAGCACGATCACCAGAGCCAGCGCGGCGCCAACCCCCGCCAACCACTTCCGAGCGCCCAGGCGCCAAACGGTCCACGCCGCCACCGCGAGGACCTGAAGCGCCAGCGCCAGCAGACCCGACATGGAGCCCGTCGCGCTCAGAGTCCAGATCAGGGTGCCACCCACGAGGACAGCCGCCACAATACGCGGCCGGCCGCCGCCGGGCCACGGCACGCGCCACACCCCGAGGACCGCCGGCGGCAGCAACGCGACCAGCAGGAGCGCCAACTGGTTGTGGTGGCCGATCGGCAGTGCGGCCCGGCCCTGCTCATGCAGCGGTTGCTGGATCAGCGCCCAGATCGACGCGGCCAGGCCAACGGCCGCGCAGCCTGCAAGAGCCCATCGCCGCGCCTCCGGCCGGTGCAGCAGACGGCCGATGCCCGCCGCCGCCCAGGCCGCGGGCAACAGGAAGACGACGATCGACTCTCCGGCGCGTCCGACCGGCGACAGCAGCCAACTCGCCAGAACCGAAAGCCAGAGCGCCGCCGGCAACGCCGGCCACCAGGGGGCCCGCGCGGTTGCAAGGGCCAGGGGGTCGCGGAACGCCGTTCCTCCCCAGCAAGCGAGGAGCAGGAGCAGAGCCGCGGCGGTGATCCGGGCAACCGCGGACGCGCCGAAATGGAAGGTCCCGGCGTAGAAGACGACGGCGGCCAGGGCCAGCGTGACGATCGACGCGGCGCCGCGGTCCCTCCAGGGCCGTTCGGCCATCATGCGACGCGCCGGCTCAGGACCCCGAACCGCGAACTCCGGTCGCTCCCGAGCGCCTGCTCAGACGCACCGCCAGCTCGGGAGCTTCGCGCAGACACGTCCAGAGAACGCCGAGCGACGTCAGGAAAGCGCGCCAACCGGTTCGGAACACGGCGGCCGGCCGGTCTTCGATCTCCGGGTAGCCGCGCCCGTCGGCCTTCGCCCTTTCCCAGCCGGCGAACAGACGACCCCAGGGACTCGCCAGGACCTCGGCCATCTGCCTCTTCGCCTTGTACGGATACCAGAAGGAGTCGTGGTAGAGAACGCTCGCCAGATAGGCCCAGGGCGCGAGAAAGGTGCGCAGCGACCACTCGATCGGACGCCGCAGGGGACCCCAGTAAATCTTGTGCTGCATCCTCGCCGCGAACGTCATCTTCCGGAACGGCCCCACGAATCCCCAATTGCTGTCCGCGACCGCGGGATCGCCCACGACGTCGATCTCGCGCGGATCGCCGCAACCCAGACCCAGATCGTGGGCCAGCCGGATGTACCGGATCTGCAGCGGATCGAAGCCCATCAGCCTCGCCGCCACCGCATCGACGGCCACCTGATCGGCGCTGGCAAGGACCACGTTGCCGATCCGGGGGATCATGCAGCGCGGCCCCGGGCCGTCACCGGCAAACGTCCCGTCCATGGCCGCGAACACGCCGCGATGGATGTGCTGCTGGATCATCAGCAGGTCGACCAGGGTCTCGTGGATCACGGGATGAGTCCAGTGCCGGCGCTCGTTGAGCAGACCGCCGAAGGCGTTCTTCATGGCGCCGGTGGTCGTGGTGAAGACGTGCGTCTTGACCGTCGGCAGGTGGATGATGTTCTCGCCCACGAATCGCGCCGGAATGTGGAACCCCTGGGGGTACACGTCGTTCAGGCACAGGAAGCGCTCGGTCAGGTCGCCGACGGCGTCCCGTACATCCAGCCACTCCTCGCCCTCCTCGTAGAGGTGGACGTTGCGCAGGCCGTGGGCCCGGACCACGTCGATCTGCTTGTTCTCCCGTTCGCCCAATCTGGCATCGATCACGACGGTGCGGTTGTGGCAGCCGTGGATGAGATCCGGGTCGTAGCCGTCCTTCTTCATCGCCCGCACGACTCCCTCCAGCTGCCACGGCGTCGTGGAGCTGCCGGGATAGAAGAAGTGCCACGAGATGTTGATCTTGAGCGCCGTGTCGACCGAGGGGTCGACGACCTCGCGGTAGCCCGCGAGGTTCAGCAGCTCGTGGTAGTCAGCCAGGACCGACGACGGCGCGGTCGGCAGGACGGCCACGCGGGACCGACGAGGTGACGAACTCAGTTCGGAGCTCCCCGCGCTCCCCTGGACATGGCGGCCAGGAAGTCGGCGTTCGAAGGGGTGTTCTTGAGCCGTTCCTGGAGGACCTCCATGCTCTCCACCACCGGCAACGGGTTCAGCACCTTGCGCAGCACCCAGACCCGTTGCAGCTCATCCGGCGACAGGAGCAGCTCCTCCTTGCGTGTGCCCGACTTGTCGATATCGATGGCCGGGAAGATCCGCTTGTCGACCAGCTTCCGGTCGAGGTGCAACTCCGAGTTGCCGGTGCCCTTGAACTCTTCGAAGATCACGTCGTCCATCCGGCTGCCGGTGTCGATCAACGCGGTCGCGACGATGGTCAGCGAGCCGCCTCCCTCGATGTTCCGGGCAGCGCCGAAGGACGAGACGACCTCTCCGCGCACCGACCGCTCCATGTCGGTCACTTCCTCGGGCCGCTCGTCGATCAGCAGGACGACCAGCACGACTTCCGGGTGGTTGGTCGCGATCGAGCGCGCCAGGGACTGCAGCAGCATCGTTTTTCCGGTCCGCGGCGGCGCGACGATCAGGGCGCGTTGGCCCTTGCCCATGGGCGCCACCAGATCCGTCACCCGGGACGAGAGATCACCTTCCACCTCGAGCCGCAGACGTTCCTCCGGGTAGAGGGGCGTCAGGTTGTCGAAGAAGATCTTCTGGCGCACGACGTCCGGGTGCTCGAAGTTCACCGCCTCCAGCTTGATCAGGGCCAGGTAGCGCTCGCCCTTGTTCATCGGCTGGCGCACCTGCCCGGAAACCGTGTCACCGGTGCGCAGGTCGAAGCGCCGGATTTGGCTGCGGGAGACGTAGATGTCATCCGGCCCCGGGAGGTAGCTGTACTCCGGGGCTCGCAGGAACCCGTAGCCGTCGCTCAGGCACTCGAGAACGCCCTCGCCGAAGAGCAGCCCGCTCTTCTCCGTCTGCGCCTCCAGGATCTTGAAGCTCAACTCCTGCCTGGCCAGGCCGGCGGCCCCGACCACATCCAGCTCGCGCGCCAGTTTCAGAAGGTCGCGGTTGCTCAACTCCTTGAGGGCCTTCAGGTCGAAGGCCAGGTCGGCGCTGACAGCCGCCCGCGCGCCGCTTCCGCTGCTCGTCGCTTCCCGGGCTCCGTTCGTCGTCATCTTCTCAGGTCCTTGATATCTGTGGGGGTGCCACCTGGGCTGAACTCCGGGTTCAGCAACACTCCGAGCAGCCGCGCCACGCCCTCACCGGTTCGAGACGACACGGGAAACAGCTCCGCCGCGGAAGGCATTCCCAACAGCTCTGCAACCTCGGCAAGGGTTCGCGCCCGAGCCCCGCGCCCAATGCGGTCGATCTTGGTGACCGCGACCACGGGATCGAACTTCAGACTGCGAAGGTACGCGTACGCTTCGGAGTCGAGTGGTGTACCGGCGACCTTACCATCCACCAGCAGGACGACCCTGGCCAGACCCGCAGCCGACCGGAGGTACCGTTCCACGCTCCGGCCCCAGGCCTCCCGCTCACGCTTCGAAACCCTCGCGTAGCCGTAGCCCGGCAGATCCACCACGTACCACGACTCGTCGATCAGGAAGAAGTTGACGGTCCTCGTACGCCCCGGCTTGGAACTCGTGCGCGCGAGGTCCCTGCGCCCGAGCATCCGGTTGATCAGGCTCGACTTGCCGACGTTCGACCGCCCGGCGAAGACGATCTGAGGAAAACCGTCCCTGGGCAGGTCGGCCGCCCGCACGGCCGAAACGACGAAGCGCGCGCTGCGGACCTTCACGGTCCCGTTCCTCCCGGCTTCAGTGGGCGACGTTCGCCGGCGGCGCCTCGTCCGCCGGCTTCTGGAACTCGGCCGGCACTTCCGGCACCCGGCGGACAGGGCCGTCGAAGACGGCTTCCAGCACCTCGTCCATCGACTCGACGAGATGGAAGGTCATCTCGTCCCGGACCTCCTCAGGCACTTCCTCGAGGTCCTTGTCGTTCTCCTTCGGCAGCAGAATCTCGAAGATCCCGGCGCGGTATGCCGCCAGCACCTTGTCCTTGATCCCGCCCACCGGCAGCACCTTCCCCCGCAGGGTGATTTCGCCGGTCATCGCCACGTCGCCGCGCACCGGCACCTGGAGGAGAGCCGAGATCAGCGCCGAGGCCATCGTGATGCCGGCCGACGGACCGTCCTTCGGAATCGCCCCTTCGGGTACGTGGATGTGCAGATCCTGGTCCGCGTGGAACCCGGGTTCCAGCCCGAAGATGTCCGAGCGGCTACGAAGATAGGACATGGCGGCCCGCGCCGACTCCTTCATCACGTCGCCGAGCTTGCCGGTCAGGATCAGCTTGCCCGTGCCCTTCATCAGGCCGACTTCGCTCTCCAGCAGTTCGCCCCCGGCCTGAGTCCAGGCCAGGCCCGTGGCAACGCCGACTTCCGACTCGTCGAGCTTCTTGCGGGGCCGGAACTTCGGCTTGCCGAGAAGCTCCGCAACCAGGCTGGCATCGACGGCGATCGCCGGCTCCGCGTTCGCGGCCTTCGCCTTGGCTTTCTGCTTTGCCTTGCTCTTCTGCTTCGCCTTCACCTTCTTGGCGCGACCTTCCTCAACCAGCCGTCGGGCCAGCTTGCGGCAGACGGCGGCGATCTCGCGCTCCAGGTTGCGAACGCCCGCCTCACGGGTGTAGGAGTCCATCAGGAAGCCGAGACTGTCGTCACTGAACCGGATCTCGTCGGTGGTCAGCCCGTGGCTGTCCAACTGCCGCGGCACCAGGAACTGGCGCGCGATCTCGAGCTTCTCGTTCGGCGTGTAGCCGGCGAGCTGAATGATCTCCATCCGGTCCTTGAGTGCCGGCGGAATCGGATGCTCGACGTTCGCCGTGGCGATGAACATGACCTTCGAGAGGTTGTACTCGATGTCCATGTAGTGGTCGACGAAGGTGTCGTTCTGCTCCGGATCGAGCACTTCCAGCAGTGCCGACGACGGGTCGCCGCGGAAGTCCATGGACATCTTGTCCACCTCGTCGAGCAGGAACACCGGGTTGACCGTCCCCGCCCGCTTCATCATCTGGATGATCTGGCCCGGGAAGGCGCCGATGTACGTGCGCCGATGGCCGCGGATTTCGGCCTCGTCACGCACGCCGCCCAGGGAAAGGCGCACGAACTTGCGGCCCGTGGCCGCGGCGATCGACTTGGCTAGCGACGACTTGCCAACGCCCGGCGGACCGACGAAGCAGATGATCGAGGTCTGGTTCTTGCTCGTCAGTTGGCGAACGGCGAGGAACTCGAGCACCCGTTCCTTGACCTTCTCCAGCCCGTAGTGACCCTGGTCCAGGATCCTGGCGGCCTTCTTCAGATCCTTCAGTTCGCGGCTCCGCTTCTTCCACGGCACCGAGACCAGCCAGTCGACGTAGTTCCGCGACACGGTCGCCTCGGCCGACACCGGCGGCATCGCCTCCAGCCGCCGCAAC
>WTGL01000169.1:6151-47503 GCA_011523565.1 Acidobacteriota bacterium | reverse complement strand
GTACTGCTCGAAGCTGTTGAGCAGCCGGCTCATGTAGACCTGGACCTTGTCGTCGGCCGGGTAGTGGATCTCGTAGACCTCCACCTCGGCCTCGAAGGCGCCGTCCTTCTCCTCCAGGGTCCGCAGCTCCGCGCGGCGCAGGCCTTCGACCATGACCTTCACGTTGCCGTTCGGCAACTTGACGTTCTGGACGACCCGCGCGACGACCCCGATCGGATGGATGTCGTCGATGCCGGGATCGTCCACCTTGGGATCGCGCTGCGCGACCAGGAAGATCAGCTTGCCCGCGGTGCGCAGTGTCTGCTCCAGCGCCAGCACCGAACCGCGACGCCCGACGATGAAGGGGGCCATCATCTGGGGGAACACGACCATGTCCCTGAGCGGCACCACCGGCAGCCGCTCGCTGGACGTCGAAACGTATCCGGAAGCCATCGCTAGACGGCCTTCTCGTAGACGGTCAACGGCTGAATGCCCTTCATCACCACATCCTCGTTGATGACGCACTCCTTGACGCCGGCTTCGGACGGCAGGCCGTACATCAGTTCCAGCATCAGTTCCTCGAGGATGATCCTGAGGCCCCGGGCGCCGACATTGCGCTTCATGGCCTGCCGGGCCACCGCCCGCAGCGCCTCGGCCGTGAACGTGAGCTTCACGTCCTCGAACTCGAACATCGCTTCGTACTGCCGAACCAGGGAGTTCTTGGGCTCGGTCAGGATCCTGACGAGGGCGTCCTCGTCGAGCTGCTCCAGCGTCGCGACGACCGGCAGGCGACCAACGAACTCTGGGATCAGGCCGTACTTGATCAGGTCCTCGGGCAGCACGTGGCGGAGCATTTCACCCGCCCGCTTTTCGCGGTTCTTGATGTCGGCGCCGAAGCCCATCGTCTTCTCATTTATGCGCCGCTCGATGCGCTCCTCGAGGCCGACGAACGCGCCTCCGCAGATGAAGAGGATGTTGGTCGTGTCGATCTGCAGGAACTCCTGGTGCGGGTGCTTGCGCCCACCCTGGGGCGGCACGTTGCACTGCGTGCCCTCGAGGATCTTGAGCAACGCCTGCTGCACTCCCTCGCCCGACACGTCCCTGGTGATCGACGGGTTATCGCCCTTGCGGCAGATCTTGTCCACCTCGTCGATGTAGACGATGCCGCGCTGGGTCTTCTCCTTGTCGCTCCCGGAGGCCTGGTAGAGCTTGAGGATGATGTTCTCGACGTCCTCACCGACGTAGCCGGCCTCGGTCAGCGTGGTCGCATCCGCGATCGTGAAGGGGACGCTGAGCAGCCGCGCCAGGGTCTGTGCCAGTAGCGTCTTGCCCGTACCCGTGGGGCCGATCAGCAGGATGTTCGACTTCTGCAGTTCGACGTCGGTCCTCGCCCGGTCGCCGAAGTCGATCCGCTTGTAGTGGTTGTAGACGGCGACAGCGAGCTTCTTCTTCGCCTGCTCCTGCCCGATCACATAGTCGTCGAGCAGTTTCTTCAGTTCCTGAGGCTTGGGCAAGGCCGCTTCCTGGCGCTGCTCCAGCATCCGGTCCTCGGCAATGATGTCGAGGCAGATGTCGACGCACTCATCGCATATGAAGACCGTCGGACCGGCGATGAGCTTCTTGACTTCGCGCTGGCTCTTGCTACAGAAAGAGCACCTGAGGGCGTCGTCTCCGCTGTCCTTCTTCGGCATCCGTCGGCTCGTTCCTGCTTGCTTTCGTGCGCCTCGTCCAGTCTGCCTGCGGCGACCACTACAGGCCGCGGGCACCTACGGATGGTAGCACGGCTCAGGGCCGTGACATGCCATCGGCGCGCCCGCTCGGCGGTGGCTAGCGGGCGCCGCGACGCTCTACGACGCGATCGGCGAGGCCGTAATCCACCGCCATTTCGGCGGTCAGGATCTTGTCCCGCTCGGTGTCGGCGTGGACTTCCTCGGTCGACTTCCCGGTGTGCAGCGCGAGCAGTTCGTCGATCCGGCCGCGCATTCGCAGCAGGTCCTGCGCGTGGATGTCGATGTCCGTCTGCTGACCTCCCAGCGCCTGCACCCAGGGCTGGTGAATCAGCACCCGCGCGTTGGGCAGCACGAGCCGCTTTTCCCTGGCGCCCCCCGCCAGAAGCACTGCCGCAAAGGACGCGGCCTGACCGACGCAAAGAGTCGAGACGTCCGGCTTCACATGCTGCATCGTGTCGTAGATGGCGAACCCGGCGGTCACCGACCCGCCCGGCGAGTTGATGTAGAGCGAGATGTCCTTCTCCGGGTTCTCGGACTCGAGAAACAGCATCTGGGCGATGACCAGATTCGCCACGTCGTCGTCGATCGCCCGCCCAAGGAACACGATGTTGTCCTTGAGCAGCCGCGAGTAGATGTCGTAAGCGCGTTCTCCCCGGTTGGTCTGCTCGACCACCATTGGTACCAGCATCGGCCTAGCCCTCTCCTTCGGCGACAGGTTCGTCCTCCGCGCCGGCCGACTGATCGGCCGGCGCATTGACCTCGAGAAGAGCCTGCACCGTCCTGTCCCGTCTGAGTTCGATCTTCAGCATCTCCAGGCCGCCGTCCCGCTCCAGTTCGCGCCGCAGTCGTCCCCGGTGGGTGTTGCGGGCCCGCGCCATGACGTCCAGCGCACGCTCGAGATCCTGCGGAGTCGGTTCGATCCCGTCTTCCCGAGCGATCCGGTCGAGGAGGAAGGAGGCATGAGCCCGCTTGCCCGCCTGCGGACGGATCTCCTCCATCATCTGTTCCCAGGGCAACTGCTGTTGCTCGAGATCGACGCCCTGCCGGGCAAGGTTGTTCGCATAGGACCGCGCCATCTGCAAGGCCTCGCGCTCCACCACCGCCTCCGGGAGATCGACCGGGTACCGCTCGCGCAACTGATCGAGCAGAGCATCCGTGCGCTGCTGGCGGGCCGTCTCCATCTTTCGCGCCTCCACCTGCGAGCGGAGGTTCTGAAGCAGGTCGTCGACACTCCCGATGCTCGCGGCGAGACCGCCGGCCCAGTCGTCGTCGACGTCGGGCAGCTTCCGCTCGAGCACCTCATGGACTTCCACGTCGTAGCGGCGTTGCCGCTCGATGTTGTCCTCCTGCTCGACGCGCTCGAACGTGGCTGTCTGACCGGCCGAGAGTCCGGTCAGGTTGTCGGTGAGTTCCGGCCAGACCCGCTCGTCGCCCAACTCCAGGTCGATGTCGTGGCTAGCCGGGCCGCGATTGTCGTCTCCGTCGCCGGCCGCCTGCTCGTCGTATCCCGGCATTGCGGCCCGATGGACCTTGCCGCGCACCCGGTCACCGCGCGCCGCGGAGCGGTCGACAGGCACCCAGGTCGAACGCTCCAGGCGAACCTGCTCCAGCACCTCGTCTACTTCCGCTTCGGTGGGCTCCGTTTCGGGCTGCGGCAACTCGAAGCTCCGGTCGTCGCCGATCTCGACCTCGGGCTCGACGTCGACCGTGACCGTGAAGCGCAACGGCTGGCCGGGAACCACATCGACCGGCCCCACGCTGGGCGGCAGCATGGCGTGGACATCCTCCTCTTCGCGCGCCAGCGTCCAGTATCTCGGGGCCAACCGCTCCGACACGTCCTCGCCGATCGCTTCCGCGAACCGCTGGCGGATCAGGTCGAGCGGCGCCTTGCCCTTGCGAAAACCGTCGAGCCGGGCCCGGCGCCGGTAGTCCCTGGCGACCCGCAGGTACTCGGCGTCCACCTCTTCGGCCGGAACCTCGATGACGATTTCCTGCCGGCAGGGGCCGATCTCCCTCTTCTTGACCACTACAGTCATGGCCGAACGGGAGGACTCAGGCGATTCCGGTAGTGCGAATGGAGCGGTTTCGTGGCGATCGTGCGAAAGGGGGGACTCGAACCCCTGACCCCTTCCGGGACTAGATTCTGAGTGTAGCGCGCTAGCGGTTTCGTGGCGATCGTGCGAAAGGGGGGACTCGAACCCCCACCCCTTCCGGGACTAGATCCTAAGTCTAGCGCGTCTACCAGTTCCGCCACTTTCGCGTCGCGCCTCAGCGGTGCAGGACCTTCAGCCGCCACGGGTGGGATGTGGTGAGCCGCCTAGGAATCGAACCTAGAACCCACAGATTAAGAGTCTGTTGCTCTGCCAATTGAGCTAGCGGCCCCGCCTCCGTACCGTCTCCAGGGCGGCCGGTTCCTCCGGCGCCGACGGCAGCGCGGGACTATACCGGAACACTGCGTCGCCAACCACCCCGGACAAGGCGAGCGGCCTCGACGACCCCCGGTCGATCGCCCGCCCCCGAACCACCTTGAACGAAGCGGACGATCTCGACGCGGTCCCCGTCCCGAAGCGCCGTTTCGCCGAACCGGGCGCGGGGTACGAGTTCGCGATTCAGCTCGACCGCCACCGTCTTCGGATGCTGATCGAGGCTCCCAAGCAGATCAAGCACGGTGGCGCCGGAGCCCGAGGAAGCCAGTTCCCGCTCCTGGCCGTTGACCCGGAGTCGCAGCACCGTATCCACTAGGAGCGTCCGCCGTAGAACGCAGCGGAGCGAGTTCTTCGGCGTACGCTGCTCGTGAGGTGGGGGCTGGGGCCAAACATGGAGCCGGCGACAGGTTTGGCGGCGCAGGATCGTCTTCAGGCCGGCGCGAGCTCCGCGGTCCGGTCCGGCGCGTCGGACCACAGCCGTTCCAGCCGGTAGAGTTCACGCCGTTCGGCGTCGAACACGTGGACGACCACGTCACCGTAGTCGAGCAGCACCCACTGTCCCCGGCCCGCGCCCTCGAGATGAAGCGGCCGCGCGCCAGCGGTGCGCAGCCTGCGCTCCACGGCTTCCGCGATGCTGCTCACCTGCCGGGCGTTGGCGCCGTTGCAGATGACGAAGTAGTCGGTGAAGTCGCTGACCTCGGTCAGTTCCAGCACCCGCAGATCCTGCGCCTTGCGATCCAGCGCGGCCGCAGTCGCCGCCCGGACACGGTCCTCGGTGTCGGTGGCCCCTTCGTGGTCGTGGCTGGTCGTGCCCGCCTGGGCCTGGAGCGTCTGCAGTTGCGTCAACGATACAATCCGTACTTGCGACAGTAGCGCAGCACAGGGTCCGGCATCAAATCCGCGCGCACGTCCGCACCCCGTGCCAGACGACGCCGAATGTCGCTCGATGAAACATCCACCGAGCGGTGCCGGATCAGCACGTAGCCGCGCGCGCGCTCAACCGACGAGCGCACCTCCGGGTCGAGACCGCGCTCCCCCGGACGTGCCAGGACGACCAGCTTCACCGCCTCGATCAGGTCGCCGAAGCGCCGCCAGCCGGGCAGTTCGTTGAAGCTGTCGACGCCCAGCAGCAGATGCAGACTGGCATCCGGAAACTCGGCAGCGTAGCGCTCCACCGTCTCGATCGTGTACACGGATCGCCCCAGGTCGAGTTCGGCATCCGACACGACGAGTTCCGGGTAGGGCAGCAGGGCCAGTTCGACCATCGTGTTACGCGCCAGGGCCGGGGCCCTCGTGCCCTGCGGCTTGTGCGGCGGGCAGGCGGTCGGCAGGTAGTGGACGACGTCGAGGTCCAGTTCTCGGTAAGCCGCGAGCACCGGCAGAATGTGGCCGTTGTGGATCGGATCGAAACTGCCGCCGAAGAGCCCGATCCGCCCTCCGGGCCCCCTCATGGCCGGGCTCCCGCAGGCACTTGCGCGGCTGAACTGCGGTCGTCGAGAAGGCTCCGAAGTTCCCGAACCAGGGGCACGAGACCCGTGCCTGCCACGGCTGAGATCTCGAACGCCCGCACTCCCTGTCTCGCGGCCAGGTCGTGGAGTTCGCGACGGCGGCCGGCGGCGGCGATGTCCAGCTTCGAGCCGCACAGAATCCGCGGCCTGCGCAGAAGATCCTCGTTGAAGGCGCCCAGCTCTGCGCTGATCGTGTCGGCGGCCTCCTCGACCGAACTACCGGCTTCCTCCGGTTGCGGCCCGAGATCGACAAGATGAAGCAGCACGCGGCAGCGCTCGACGTGGCGCAGGAAGCGCGTGCCGAGTCCGGCGCCCTGGGCGGCGCCGGCGATCAGCCCCGGTAGGTCGGCGATCACGAAGGGCTCGGCCTCCACCGGCAGCGCCGGCGCGCCGACCACTCCAAGCTGGGGCACCAGGGTGGTGAAGGGATAGTCGGCGATCTTTGGCCTGGCGGCGGTGAGCCTGCTGATCAGCGTCGACTTGCCGGCATTCGGCAAACCCACCACACCGACGTCGGCAAGCAGCTTGAGTTCCAGGCGGAGGCGCCGTTGCTCGCCCGGCGTTCCCCGCTCCGTGCGCCTCGGCGCCCGTTGCCGGGCGCTCTTGAACCTCGCGTTGCCGCGGCCCCCCGCGCCGCCGCGGGCGACGATCAAGTGCTGCTCTTCCCCCAGCACCTCACCCAGCGCCTCGCCGCTGTTCGCATCGTAGACCTCGGTGCCGAGCGGTACCGGGATGAGCAGGTCGCCCCCGCTCCTGCCGGTTCGGTTCGAGCCCTCGCCGTGCCTGCCCCGCTCCGCGCGGTAGTTGGCCGGAAACGTGAGCCGGTACAGGGTGCCGAGGCCGCCGGAGCCCACCAGCACGACACTGCCGCCTTCGCCCCCGTCGCCGCCGGACGGGCCTCCGCGAGGCACGAACTTCTCGCGCCGAAACGCCATGCAGCCGTCCCCGCCCGCACCCGCGAGGACATCGATGACGGCCTCGTCGATGAAGTGCATCAGCCGCTCCCGCGGGACGGCCCGACGGGGCCGCCTGCAGCCTCACAGGCTCCCTAGCCCGGCTCCACTCCCCTAGCCGGCCGGATGGACGCTGACCAGCGTGCCGCGCCGGCCCCGGTTGCGGAACTCGACCACACCGTCGGCCCGCGCGTACAGCGTGTCGTCGTTGCCGCGGCCCACGTTCTCCCCGGGGAAGAACCGCGTGCCTCGCTGACGCACGATGATCGTGCCACCGGTCACGCTCTGGCCGGAGTAGCGTTTCACGCCGAGGTTCTTGGGATTCGAATCCCGCCCGTTGCGGCTCGAGCCCTGGCCCTTCTTGTGCGCCATCTCTATCGCCCTCCAATGCGGTCTTATGCCCCGGCCGCCCGTTCGATCGCCTCGATCCGAAAGCGCTGCATGTCCTGCCGGTGACCGCGGCGACGCCGGTAGCCCTTGCGGCGCTTGAACTTGAAGACGATGATCTTCGGCCCACGCAGATCGGTCATGAGCTGCGCCCGTACCCGGGCCCCCTCGACGACCGGACCACCGACTTCGGTCTCGCCCTCTCCACCGCCGATCATCAACACGCGGTCGAAGACGACTTCCGAGCCGACTTCGGCACCGGCAACACGCTCGAGGTCGACGACGTCGCCCTCCGCGACGCGGACCTGCCTGCCACCAGTCTCTATCACTGCGTACATGGTGTTCTCTCTGCGGCGCCGATCTGCTCCGGGCGCCGAACGTCGTTCGCCCTGCTGCCATCTCCCCGCGCGGAGCAGTTCTGGCCCCCGCGCCGAACGCCGCCGGGCGGCATTCGGCCGCCGACAGTAGCACCGGCGCGGCTACACGGTCAACGATCGTGGGGCTTGAGCGGCAGCTCGACCTCGAACGTGGCGCCGGCACGCCCGTCGCGGCGAACCCGCGCCTCGCCGCCGTGCGCGTTGGCGATCCGGCGGACGATCGCGAGCCCCAGACCAGTACCGCCGCGGCGCCCCGAGTGGAACAGATCGAAGACCCGCTCGCGTTCCGCCTCGTCCACGCCGGGACCGTTGTCGCCCACCGCCAGCACCACCGATCCATCCCGGACCTCGGCCTCCAGCCGGAGGTGCGGATCTTTGCAGTCGCTCATCGCCGCCACCGCATTGTCGACCAGGTTGAGCAGCAACTGGTTCACCTGCTCGCGGTCGACCTGGAACGTGACGTCGCCGGTGCGGTCCTCGATCGCCGAAGCGACCTGCCGCGCGTGCAACTTGCCGGCGACCACCTCGCTCAGGTGACGTAGCAACTCGGCCGCGGTCGTGTCCTCGAGATCGAGGTCGGCCGGACGCGCGTAGCTGAGGAAGTCGGAGACCAGACGCTCCAGGCGGCCGACCTCCGAGCGGGTGATCGTCACCAGCCGCTGTGACGACCTCGCCGCGACCGGATCCTCTTCCGACATCTCCTCCTGGAGCATCTGCATGTTGAGATTCAGGGAATTCAGAGGACTGCGGATCTCGTGAGCGAGGCCTGAGGCCAGGGTGCCGACGTAGGCCATCTGCTCCGCTTCCTGCGCCTGGCGTTCGGCGACGGCAGCCTGACGCGAGAGGCGGCTGTAGATCACGTAGCCGGCGACGAACAGGGCCACCGTGAGCACGGCGATGATCGCCGCCTGCCGCAGCAGGTCCCGCCTCAGGACGGCCAGCCGCTGCTCGATCTCGGCGCGAGAGATGCCGATCACGAACGTTCCGATGCTGCCCACCGGCACCTCGACCCGATCGTAGGGCACCTCACGAGTGAACGTGTCCGTGACCAGATCAGGCGACTCCAGGTTCGGTCGCGCTCCGGGGGCTGTCTGCGTCTCCTCGCGACGGTTGCGGAACACGAGCGTGCCGTCCGTGGCGCGAACCTCCACGGTGTCGACGATGTCGCGCTGGACCAGAACCCTGTTGATGTAGCTGCGCGTCTCGGACGCGGTAGCCATGGCGGTGTACAGGTCGCGCCCCGTGTCCTCCACCCGGCTGGCGATGCCCTCCGCCAGTTCCTCGGCTTCGGCCCGCGCTTCGAGCACGATCCGGTTCACCTCCCGCTCCGACAGCGACCGGAAGATCAACCAGCCGAACAGGCTGAGATCAGCGAGGACGAAGACGCCGACGATCGCAGCCCACATCCGGCGTCGCCGCTGCCTCGCATCGCTGCCGAGCCAGTCCCACATCCTCCTGAACGCTACAAGAGAGGCCGGGTGTACGATGATTCCGTGCCTTTGATGCGGCGATTGGCTGTTGCCGGATTGACCGCCGTCGTCGGCTGGGGTTGCAGCTCCGGCGCTCCCCGCGACACCACGCGCCTGACCGTCGGGCTGCGATTCGACTATCCGACGCCAAATGAGCTGATCGGCCCGCCGACACTGGCCTACGCGGCGATCAACGACCAGATGTTCCTGTCGCTCATGGAGGAGCAGGGTGACTTCCGCGAAGGCCCCCCGGTCTGGGCGCCCAGTCTGGCCGAGGACTGGGAGTTCTCGGAGGACCGCCTGCAGTTGACCGTTCGGCTGCGCACCGACGCAAGGTGGAGCGACGGCGAACCGGTGACCGCCGGGGACGTCCGCTTCACGTGGCTGGCCCAGACCGACGATGACATCGCCTGGGGCTCCTCCTATGTCCACGAGGCGACCGTCGATGTCGAGGTTCTGGACCCGCACACCGTCCGCTTCCACTTCGACGCCGCCCTGCCGACCGTACTCGCGGACGTGTCGACCGGCGCGATCCTCCCCCGGCACGTCTGGGAAACGCGGCCGTTCGCGGCATGGCGCGGTGACCCGGACTGGTTCTTCGACCCCCTGGTCACCGACGGCCCCTTCGGGCTCGAGAGCCGAACGCCTGGCAGTGAACTCGTCCTCGGCCGCAACCCCGGCCATTTCGAGGCGGATCTGCCCCGGCTCGAGCGGGTCATCCTGCGCAACACCCCGGACAACACGGCGCTGACCAACCGGCTCCTGGCCGGCGAACTGGACGTCGCCACCGGGATCGGAGCCGCGGATGCCAGCCGGATCGACGGCCAGCCAGGTCTCCGCCTCATGGCCTACAGCAACCGCCAGTTCACCTTCGTGGTCTGGAACACCACCAGGCCATGGTTCGCGGACGCGGCGACCCGGCGCGCCCTGGCGCTGGCGATCGACCGTCAGGCGATCGTGGACACGATCTGGCACGGCTATGCGAAGGTCGGCCGGAGCCCCGTCATCTCCGGTGTCTGGGCGCACGATCCCGACCTGGAACCCTGGCCGCACGATCCCGAGGCAGCCCGTGCGACGCTTCGCGAAACCGGCTGGATGGACGCCGACGGCGACGGCATCATCGAGCGCGGGGGACGACCGTTCCGTTTCGAACTGGCGACCTACACCGGCACCAGCTCGCGCTGGAATGCGATGCAGATGATCCAGGCCGACCTGCGCGCGGTCGGCATCGACGCCCAGCCGCGCCGCGTGGAGCCGAACGCCCTGAACCAGCGAATGCGGGAGCAGGACTTCGACGCCGCCGCTTCCACGCTCGCGATCGACACCAACCTCGACTTTCGGCCTCTCTTCCATAGCGAAGAGATAGGCGGCTTCAACTTCGCCGGCTACGCCAACCCGCAGGTCGACCGGCTGATCGAGAGCTTCGCCACCCGGGCCAATCCACTGGACGGCAGAGAGGATCTCCACCGGCTGCAGCGCATCCTGCGCGACGATCAGCCGATGCTCGTGCTGTGGGAGCCAGTGAGTCTGGCCGCGTTCAAGGACGAACTCGAATCGGTCGCGCCCAACGCCCTGAGCCCGCTCGCCAACCTCAAGGAATGGGCCTGGCGCTAGCGCCGCCCGTGGGCCGTGTGATTCGCCTTGTTCTGCGCCGACTGGCGGCCGCCGCCGTCCTCTTCCTGATCGTTCTCACTCTGACGTTCGCCGCGGTCGCGGGGGCACCCGGCGACCCCCTGTCACCCAACGACCCCCGGATACCGGCCGAACACGCGGAGCGGCTGCGGACGCTCTACGGGCTCGACCAGCCGCTGCCGGCACAGTATCTGCGCTGGCTCGGCGCGGTGCTGCTTTCCTGGGACTGGGGGCAGTCCTACCAGACCGGCCGGCCCGTCTCGGATCTCCTGTTCGAGTCCCTGCCCCCCACCCTGCTGCTCGCCGGCGGGGCCCTGTTCGCCCAGTACCTGTTCGGAATCGGCCTCGGCCTGATCGCGGGCCGCCGCCCCAATTCCTGGCTCGACCTCGGCGTGCGGGCGGCAAGCCTCCTCGTGTACGCATTGCCGACCTTCTGGGTCGGCCTGATGGCCGTGCTGATCGTGGGTGTCGGCCTCGGTCTGGCGCCGATCGGGGGCATGACCTCCGCCGCCGCCTACGAACTCGGGCCGCTGGCGGCCGTGCTCGACGTGCTGGCCCACCTCTGGCTTCCGGCCCTGGTCCTCGGCCTGTCCATGGCGGGCGACATCGCCCGCTACACGCGCAGCTCGCTGATCGAGTTCCAGACGACTGACGCCGGTCGGGCGGCCAAAGCCCGCGGCCTGTCCGAGACCCGCATCCTGCTCGTTCACGGTCTCACCCACGCCGCTCCCAGACTGCTGCAGATGGCCGCGGTTTCGGCACCCCTCCTGCTCTCCGGCGCGATCGTCGCCGAAGCGGTGTTCGTCTGGCCCGGTCTGGGGTCGACCACGCTGCAGGCGATCCAGGCCGGTGACGTTCCCGTCGTGCTCGCCGCCACTGCCTACGGCGCGGCTCTGGTCATCGCCGCGTCTCTTGCCGCGGACCTGCTCCTGCTCCGCCTCGACCCGAGGATCAAGGCCGAATGAGGCGTTCCTCCCTTCCGCGACCAGCCCGCGCGGGCGCCTGGATCCTCGCCGCCCTGGCCCTCCTCGCCGTCGCGGCACCCCTCCTCGCCCCGTACGACCCGGCGGAACAGCTCGACGCCGCCGAATCGAGCCGGCGGCCGCCGCTGTCGGCCCTGTTCGTCGTGCGCACGGAGGGTGCCGCACCGCGGCTCGCGGAACGGGTGAGGGTCGACGGCGACGATCTGGTCCTCCTCCGGCGCTCCGGTTCACTGCGCCTGCCGCTCGGCGCGGTCACGAACTACCGCGAGGGCGGGATCACCGAGCGTCGCCGAGCCTGGCTCGGCACCGACGCGCTCGGCCGCGACCTCGTCTCGCGGCTGCTGTACGGCGCGCGAATCTCCTTGACCATCGGTCTTCTCGCCGCCGCCCTGGCGCTGACCGCCGGTACGGCCGTCGGCTCCCTGGCCGCTACCGGCGGCCGGTTTGTCGACCAGCTCCTGATGCGTACGGTGGACGGGCTGCTCTGCTTCCCCCACCTGGCGCTCGTGCTGCTGCTGGCGGCGCTCTACCGGCCGGGCACCTGGCTCCTGGTCGTACTCATCGGCGGCACCGGCTGGATGGGACTCGCGCGCCTGGTCCGTGCGGAGATCCTGCGGCTGAAGCAGGAGCCCTTCGCCCTCGCAGCGACGGCGGCCGGGCGCTCGCCGGCCGGCGTTCTCGTGCGCCACCTGCTGCCGAACGCGACCACGCCGCTTCTCATCGACGCCAGCCTGCGGGTGGGCGGCAGCATCCTGGTCGAGGCGGCGCTCTCCTTCCTGGGACTGGGCGTGCAGCCGCCCCAGGCCAGTTGGGGCTCGATGATCGCCGATGGACAGAGCCACCTGACGACGGCCTGGTGGATCGCCGCGTTTCCCGGCCTGATGGTCGCCGCGGCCGTGATCGGTTCGAGTCTCCTGGCGGACGGGCTGAGCGACCGGCTCGCCGGCGTTCGCGCCGGCAAGGGTCGCCGTGCCCGCGCGCGCTCTCCCTGGGCGATCCGTACCTGGCTGGGTCAGACCTGAAGCGCCGGCGCGGTGAGGACCTCGGACTTCGACTACGACCTGCCCCCGGAAGCGATCGCCCAGCACCCCGGACCACGCGGCCGGAGCCGGCTGCTCGTGGTGAGCCACGGCACAGTGGAGCGGCGCTTCAGCGACCTGCCCGACCTCCTCGATGCGGGCGATCTGCTTGTCGTCAACGACACCCGGGTCATTCCCGCCCGGCTGCGGGCCCGGCGCCCCACCGGCGGCCGGGTCGAGGTGCTCCTCGTGGAGCGCGCGGCGCCCGCCGAATGGTGGTGCCTGCTGCGTCCCGGGCGGAGGATGGACCCGGGCGCCCTCCTCTTCCTGGACGGCGGGCCGGCGGGCCGGGTCGAAGAACGCAGCGGCAGGCGCTTCCGGCTTCGCTTCGACGAACCCCTGTACTCCCGGCTCGACGCGATCGGCGAGGTGCCCCTGCCGCCCTACATCGAACGGCCGCCGACCCCCGAGGACCGCGACCGTTACCAGACGGTCTACGCGGAACAACCGGGCGCCGTCGCCGCCCCCACCGCGGGCCTCCACTTCACCCCGGCGATCCTCGAGGCGCTGGAACGCCGCGGAGTCGGACTGGCCAGCATCACGCTCCACGTCGGCCCCGGCACCTTCAGGCCGGTCAAGACGGAGGACCCGGCAACCCACGTCATGGACTCCGAACTGTTCGATGTCCCGGCCGCCACCGCCGCGGCGGTAGCCGACACGCGGCGCCGTGAAGGCAGGGTCGTCGCGGTCGGCACCACGGTGGTTCGCACCCTGGAGACGGTGGCCTCAGGCGGCGGGCTGATCGAAGCCGGCACCGGCCGCACGGAACTCTTCATCCGTCCCGGCTACGAGTTCCGCGCCACGGACCGCCTGATCACCAACTTCCATCTCCCGTGCTCGACCCTGCTCATGCTGGTCTGCGCCTTCGCTGGACGAAACCGCGTCCTCGACGCCTACCGGCAGGCCATCGGCAGCGGGTTCCGCTTCTATTCCTACGGCGACGCGATGCTTGCCGACAGGATGCGGTGAGCCAGGGCCGCGGCGCCGAAGCCGTTGTCGATGTTGACCACCGCAATCCCCGGAGCGCACGCCGTCAGCATGGTGAGCAGCGGCGCGATCCCCTCGAAACTGGCGCCGTAGCCGACGCTGGTCGGCACCGCGACGACCGGGCAGGGCACCAGACCCGCCACCACCGTCGGCAGGGCGCCGTCCATGCCGGCCACGACGACGGCGACATCCGCGCGGCGGAGTTCGTCTACCGCGTCGAGCAGGCGCTGGATGCCGGCGACACCCACGTCCTGGATGCGCACCGTCTCGTGGCCCAGCCAGCCGGCGCACACGGCCGCCTCCTCCGCCACGGGGAAGTCCGACGTGCCCGCGCTGACCACCGCGATCCGCCGGCCCGAAGCCGGCGCGAACCGGCCTGCGGTCCACACCCGGGCCCGGGCCTCGTAGCAGCCGTCCGTGACCGCGGCGCTCAACCGATCGGCGGCCGAAGCCCCGATCCGCGTGACCAGCGCACGGCCCGAGTGCTCCACCATCGACTCGACGATCCGGACCAGTTCCTCCTCGCTCTTTCCCTCGCCGAAGACCACTTCGGGCAGCCCGCTGCGGAGTTCCCTGAACAGGTCGAGCCGGGCCGCGCCCAGGTCGACGTACGGCAGGCGGGCCACCCGTTCGTGCGCGTCTTCCGGCGAGACCTTGCCGGAGGCCACGCCCCGGAGCAGTTCGAGAAGCTCCTCCCGCCGCATCGCGCCTCCGGCAGCAGCAGGATCAGGCGGCGTCCGCGCCGCCGGTTCGGTAACCGCGCGGATCGAGTGCCGCCTTCTCGAAGCCGAGTTCGAGCATCCGCGTCTCGATCTCGCCCCACTGCCGCCGCGCCTCGACCAGCTCCGCCGCGCCCACCTCGATCCGAGCGGCCTCGCGGTCGTGGCGCACCCGCAGCACGCGGAAACCCCGGTTCCGGAGTTCGGCTTCCGCTGCCTCGATCCGTCGCAGCTTGGGCAGGGTCACCAGTTGTCCGTGCGGTATCCGCGACGACAGGCAGGCGTTGGCGGGTCGATCCCAGACGGTGAGTCCGAGCGCGCGGGCGAGGCGACGCGCTTCGGCCTTCGAGACACCGTGGGCCAGCAACGGGCTGTAGACGCCGCGTTCGCCCACCGCCCGAAGGCCCGGACGATCGGGCCCCGGATCGGAGGCGTTAGTGCCGTCGCAGACCGCGGCGAAACCGCCCTTCGCCGCCAACTCCACCATGCGGTCCATCCTCATGCCCTGGCACACGTAGCAGCGGTGCCGCGGGTTGGCGCGGAACTCCGGATCGTCGAGCTCGCTGTACACCGTCACCTCGTGGCGGATTCCGATCTCGGCCGCGAGCGCGCGGGCATGATCCAGCTCCTCTCCGGCGAGGGTCTCGGCCGCGGCCGTTATGGCCACCGAGCGGTCGCCCAGGGCGCGGTGCGCCAGAGCCGCCACCAGCCCCGAATCGACCCCACCGGAAAACGCCACGAGCACCGGGCCGCGTCGCTCCAGGTCGTCCTCGAGCGCCCGAATCCGGGCGGAGATCCCGTGAGTCCCGGACGCGATCGCTGCCGCCTGGTCCATGACGGCGAGTCTATGGGTCGTCGCTGCCGCCGCCGAGCTCGAGCTTGCGGCGAGGCGCGGCGAAGCCTCGCAGCACGACCGGCACCGAGAACAGGGCCGCGTAGACGCCGAAGGTCAGGATCGGCACCAGCGGCATCGCCTCGAGCTGCTCCCGCCTGGCCATGGATCGCAACAGGTAGAGCCAGCCGGGCGGTCCGAACAGGTAGAGAACGAACAGGAGTCGCGAACGAGCTATCTGGAGCACGATCTCGTCGAGCCTGCGCCTCGCCGACCCCCGTTCCCGCCTCAGACGATGAACGTAGACGTTACCGAAGAACCAGCCCGTGAAGGCGGCCAGGATGTAGAGCGGATAGAGCGCCAGTTCGAAGGTCAGGTTCCACCGCAGAACGCCGATCTGGGCCAGGATGCCGACCGACCATGCCGCCAGGGAAGACGACAGGATGACGGTTTCCAGGCCTCGCATCGGACTGCCTCTGCCGCGCGGCGGCACTAGCCGGCGGCCAGCAGGGCCTCGTACTCGGAAGCCGTCATCAGATCGTCCGGCGCCTCGCCCGAAAGCTGCAGCCGCACCAGCCAACCCTCTCCGTACGGATCCTCATTGACCAGTTCGGGAGCGTCCTCGAGCTGGCCGTTCGTCTCCTTCACGGTTCCCCCGACCGGCGTGTAGATCTCGGCGACCGCCTTGACCGATTCGATGGCGCCGATCTCGAAACCGGCCTCGAATGCCAGGCCCGCCGACGGCAGTTCGACGAACACGACGTCGCCGAGTTCCTGCTGGGCGAAGTCCGTGATGCCGAGCACGGCCTCGCCGTCCTCCAGCTTGAGCCATTCGTGTTGCTCCGTGTACAGGCGGTCTTCGGGAATCATCGAAGCGGTCAACCTCCACTGGTCGGACGAAGGTAAAAGGGTAGCTTGACGATACGGCAGGAGATCTCCCTGCCGCGCACCTCCACCGAAGCGGCGGCGCCGGGTTCCGGAACGTAGCTGTCGCCGCAGTCCACTCGTGCTATGCCGATCGCCCGTCCGAGGGTTGGCGCGAAGGCGCCGCTGGTCACGGGCCCGGCGCAGCCCGGCTGGCCGCTGACCGTCAGACGGTGCCCGTGGCGGGCGATGCCGCGACCAACGACTTCGAACCCCACGAGCCGGTGGCGGCAGCCGCCCTGACGCTGGCTGGCCAGCGCTTCACGGCCCACGAAGTCACCCTTCTTCCACTTGACCATCCACGCCAGCCCCGCCTCGATCGGCGTCGTCGTCTCGTCGATGTCCTGGCCGCAGAGCATCATCCCGGCTTCCAGCCGCAGTGTGTCCCTGGCGCCCAGTCCGGCCGGCACCAGACCGCGGTCGCTGCCCCGCTCCAGCAGTTCCAGCCACAGCGTCTCGGCGCTCTCGTTCGGAGTGTAGATCTCGAACCCGTCCTCGCCGGTGTAGCCGGTCCTGGAGACCAGCCGGCCCTCCGCCGCCTGCTGGAGGAAGGAGTAGTAGCGAAGTTCCGACGCCTCGGAGCCGACGACGTCCGCCACGATCCCGGCCGCCTCCGGGCCCTGGACCGCGATCAGCGCCGTCTCGGCGGAAAGGTCATCGACGCGGACGCCCCCTTCCGCCTGCGCCGCCGCCTGGATCAGTTCCAGATCGCGCGCGCGGGAGGCGGCGTTGACCACCAGGAGGTAGTCCTCCGCACCCAGGCAGTACACAAGCAGATCGTCGACGAAGGTGCCTCGCTCGGTCAGGAGGGCGTTGTAGTGGGCGCGGCCGGGCGCGAGCGCGCCCACGTCATTCGGCGTGAGGCCCTGCAGCAGGGACAGGGCGCGGGGACCACGCACGCGAATCTCCCCCATGTGGGAGACGTCGAACATGCCGGCGCGTTCACGCACCGCGCGGTGCTCGGCGAGCACTCCCCGATACTGAATCGGCATCTGGTAGCCGGCGAACGGCCCGAAACGAGCCCCGGACTCGACGTGGCGCCTGTACAGGACCGTCCTCAGCACTCTCGCCATCTCGTGACCTAGAATGCCACGAAGGAGAGCCCAATGGGATCGAACAGCAACGGAGCGCTGGCGCTCGCCGTTTTCGCCTTGCTCGTGTCGGCAAGCGGGGCCGCCGAGGCCAGAACGACTGCCGCCCAGGTCAAGGACCGCGAGACCCTCAAGGCCTTCGTCGAAGGGGCGAAGGCAGAGTTCGAGGCGATCACACAGGTAGACGAAGGCGCCAAGCTCAGGGACCGGCTGAAACAGGAGGGGCCCCTGAAGGCGGGGTCGATGTTTCTCATCATCTTCCTCCAGAGCGGTGAGCCGTTCATCCACGGGGGCGATCGCACGGCGGAGAACAAGAACCTGATCGACGTCGAGGACGACAACGGGAAGAAGGTCGTCCAGGAGCTCCTGGCGGCCGGCGCCCGGGGCGGCGGTTTCGTCGAGTACCACGACGGGGAGCCAAGAACCGCGTACGCCGTCGAGTACATCTCCGGAATCACCGGAAGACGATTCACGTTGGTCGGCGGCTGGTCGCAGGACGTCTCCCACGTACCGGACAAGCCCGCGACTCATCTGCCGAAACCGGCCGTCACCGCATCGCAGGTCAAGGACCGCGAGACACTCATCACCTTCGTTGAGGAAGCGGTCAAGGTGTACCGCGAAGCCGTCCGATCGGAAGGCTACAGCGCCCTGGTCGGGATCAGAAACGCCTTCCGGCTGGAAGGAGGAGACTGGAAGTCCGGTTCCATCTACCTGTGGGTCGTGAGTGGCTCGGGCATCATCCTGTTTCACGCAACCAGGCCGGATGTCGAAGGCACGCCCACCGACATGACGAGGACGGACATCAACGGCGTGAGGTTCGCCGAGGAGCTGATCGGAGGTGCGCGGCGCGAGGGTAGGAAGTTCCTGGAGTACTACTACGACGACCCCACCGTCGAGGGAGACGAGGACACCGGTTCTCCGAAGCTCGGTTACGCGGTGAGCTTCCCGGTGCCCAACTCGGAGCAGAGGGCCGTCATCGGCTCCGGGATCTATCTCCCCCGAGAACCCCTGTCGAGTGTCTGCGAGGACGACTCGAGCAGCCTCTGCCTGCACGGCGACACGTTCCGGGTTAGCGGCGCGTACCTCCTGGACGGCGAGGAGAGTGCGATGTCTCCGGTGGAGATGGGCGGATCCTCGACCGACTCAGGCCTGTTCACCTTCTTCGACCGAGAGAACTGGGAGGTGCTGGTGAAGGTGCTGAATGGCTGCGAGGTGAACGGTCACTGGTGGGTCTTCTCCGCGGCCGCGACGGATGTCAGCTACGAGTTCTCCATCGATGCCGCGGGCGGCCCTTCCAAGGTCTACCGGTCCGCCGGCGGCGCGCCGTCCCGCGCTCAGGCGGACATCGGCGCGTTCCGCTGCGAGGATGTGCCGGCGCCCGAATCGCCGCCCGAGGTCGCGGACATTCTCGAGATCGGAGCAGCACACGACCTGCGGCACGCCGATGTGACCGCCTCGTTCACTCTGCAGGGCGCTGAGCGCGCGGCGTCGGCTGTGAGCTCCGGCGACTACCAGGCAGCGGACTCGGGACTCTTCACCTTCTTCGATTCGTCGAACTGGGAAGTGCTGGTGAAGGTGCTGGACGGCTGCAAGATGAACGGCCACTACTGGGTGCTGATCGCGAGCGCGACGGATCTCGCTCATCGAGTGTTGGTCGACTTCGGAGACGCCGAGGCGCCCTACGCCATCGATGAGGGGCTGGGGCCTGCGTTGATCGACACCACGGCGCTGAGCTGCGAGGCTTTCTGACCCGGTCGAGATCTATCGAGAGGCGTTTCGCGGGCCGTCCTGGCCGGGCACTCCCACCGTCACGAGCATCCTCTCCGGCTTCAGGTGCCGCCGCGCCGCCTGGAGGAGACCGTCCGGGCTGAGCCGCTCGATCCGTTCGAGCCGCCACGAGCGCCGGTAACTCGGTAGCTCGAAGAGCAGCGCATCGACGAGCAGGCCGGCCCACAGGCCGGCGGTCTCCGTCAGAAAGGGCTCGCGGCCGAACATGCCGGTCTTGCACGCTTCGAGGACAGCCACTTCGGGCGGCCGCTCCAGCACCTCGTGGAGCGCCTCGCGAACCAGTTCCAACCCGCGCTCGACATGATCCGGGTGGGTTCCTAGGTAGACCGATAGGGCGCCCGGATCGGTGCCGGCGCCGGCCAGTAGATCGACATGAGTCGCGTAGGCCAGGCCCTCCCGTTCGCGAACGCGATGGGGGATCCGTCCCGCCAGACCGTCGGATCCGAGCAGGATGCCGAGCGCGCGCAGTTCCGGCAGATCGGGATGCCGCCGGTCGACCGTGAAGTGCCCCGCGTACACGTGCGCCTGCTCCCGGGAGCCGGTGACGATCTCGATCCGCTTCTCGCTCCGGCCGCGCGGCCCCGGTGGTTCGACGGGTCGGATCGCGCCTCCCGCCGAGTCTCCGAAAAAGCGCTCAAGGTCCGCCAGCACCGCGTCCTCGTCGATATCGCCCGCCACCGCGACCACGCCGCCCCGCGCCAGGGAATCGCCGTGAAACCGCATGCAGTCCTCCGGCGTCAGGGCGGCCAGCGACTCGCTCGTACCCTGACTCGGCGACGCGAGCGGGTGGGGGTGGTAGAGCTGATCCCGGAAGGTCCAGCCGGTAACCACTTCGGGGCGATCCGCGAGACTGCGGAGTTCGCCCAGGGTCTGGTCGCGCAGCAGTTCGAAGCGCGCCCGATCGAAACCGGGCTCGAGCATCAGCTCGGCCAGCCACTCAAGCGCCAGACCCGCATCGTCGGCCAGCGCGTCGATCGAGAGGCCGTGGACCTCGGCGCTCGCGAAGCCGTTCAGCGACACGCCGCGTGCTTCGGCCTGTTCGGCGATCTTGCGCCAGGTTCGGCGCGCGGTGCCCTCGACCAGCATGCGGCCGCAAAGAAGCGCCAGCCCGGGCGGGGGACCTGTGCGGGCGCCGCCGCGCAGCCAGGCTCGCGCCGCCACGACGCCGGAGTCCGGCACGCGCAGGGCGGCCAGGCGCAGCCGGCCCGACCACAGGTCGAGGCGTGAGGGCTCGCGCTCCAACTTCACCGTGTCCCGGCAGGCAGCGACCAGCCGACGATCCGGTTCGCCGGCGACAGCCAGACCGCACAGGCATCGGAGACGTCCGCGGCCGTGGCGCGGGCGAGCGCCTCGTACGAGCCGCGCGTGAAACCCGGGAAGAAGAGGGCATGCTCGAGAGCGGCCGAGATGGCCCGTTCCCCGATCCGTTCGTGCATGAAGACCCAGTCGGCGAACAAGACGCGCTTCGCCCGCTCGAGTTCCACGGTCGACGGGGGGCTCGCGGCCAGGCCGTCGATCCGCGAACACACGGCGGCCTCGAGCCGCGCCGGTTCGACCCCCGTCGCCGCCTCCGCCGTCAGTGTCGACATGCCCCCGAGGCAGTGACCGCTAGCCGCGCCGGCCGCCCAGAGCGCCAGCGGATTCTGTTCAACCAGTTCCCGCTGAATGCGACTCGCACGTCCACTTGCGAGGACAGTGAGGGCGAGACGAACGTGGACGGACAGCGGATCGGCGGCGGCGGGCGCGGGATGCGCGACCAGAAGACGCGCCATCTCCCCGCGGCGCAGCTCCACCCGGCGTTCGGCCGCAGGATCGAAGACCGGCGGTCCGAGGCGCGCGCGGGATCCGGATGCGGGCGGGATGCGTGCGTTCCCCAGGGCCGCCTCAATTTGGTCCATCGCGTCGGACGGCAGACCTCCGGCCGCTACCAGCACCGCTCTGCCCGGACGGTAGTGGCGGCGGTGGAACGAACCCAGGGACGCGGCATCCAGCCCGCGCAGGCTCCGCCTCGTCCCCAGCACCGGGCGACCGTAGGGGTGATCGCCGAAGACGCGCCGGGCCACCGCCTGCTCCAGGGCATCCCAGGGATCGTCCTCGACCATCCGGATCTCCTCGAGGATCACGTCGCGCTCGCTCTCGACCTCCTCGCGCAGCAGGCTCAAACCCCGCATCCGATCCGCCTCGATCCTGAGCGCCTCATCCAGGTGGCGGCGCTCGAACTGGAAGTGATAGGCACTTACGTCGTGCGAGGTGAAGGCGTTGTTCGTCCCCCCGAGACGCTGGGTCAAGCTGTCGATCGCTCCCGGCGGGTAGAGCGCCGACCCCTTGAACATCATGTGCTCCAGGAAGTGCGCGAGACCGCCCTCGTCTGAACCCTCGTCGCGGCTGCCGACGCGATAGCAGACGACCGTGACGATCGATTCGGCGGCAGGCTGGGGAAGCAGAACGACACCGAGACCGTTGTCCAGAGTCTCGGCCCGGGCAGCTACGCGGTCGAACACCGACAGGTCGATCGTCGTTCCACCCCGCTCAATCAACTCTCACGCTGCTCCACGTTCGTCACGCCAGCTTGCAGTCGTGGATCGAGGCGACCTCGAAGAGGCCGCGATCCTCCGACCAGGCCAGTTGCTCGACTCGCGCCGTGCGCCCCGCCGGCCCCGCGTCCAGCGTGATCCAGTTGCAACTGTTCCGGCCCTGCTCGGCGCCCCGACCGCGCCCTGAGGTGGACGTGCCGCTATGCACCAGCCACAGCCGGCGCTCGCAACCCGGCGCCCTGCCCACGGCGGCGACGTGGACGTGGCCGGACAGCACGAGGTCGACGCCCGCCGCGGCGAACGCCGCCAGTGCCTCGCCGCTGCGGCGCGCCGTCCGCCAGCCCATCAGTTCGGGCAGGGCAGCCAGCGGATGATGAGCAACCGCGATCCGCACCGGGGCGTTATCCGAGCCGAAGCCGCCGGCACCGAACCGTCGGCCGACGCCGGCCAACTGGCTGCCGGTGAAGCGTCCGTTGTCGATCGTGAGGTTGAACGCGGTGTTGAAGCCGACGACCTCCATCTCATCGTCCACGAAGGACGGCTCCAGATCGACGTTGAAGTGCCGCCGGTACGCGCCGTAGCGGTCGAAGAGCCGCTCCCAGACCCGGTACATGGGCACGTCGTGGTTCCCCGGCACCGCCAGGAAGGGACGTCCCAGACCTTCGAGAAAACGGCGAGCCTGCCGGAACTGACGAGCCTTGGCGCGCTGCGTGAGGTCGCCCGACACGATGATCAGATCCGGCCGCTTCTCCCTCACCAGCGCTTCCACTCCGGCCGCCGCCGGCTCGTAGTGAGGCGGCCCGAAGTGGATATCGGAGAGATGGAGCAGGTGGCGCACCGCTTGAACGGCCCCCAAGACCCCGGGGCCCGGAGTGTCGCTAGCGGACGAGGAAGCTTCGCACGCTCTCGTCGACCCGCTCGCCGGCGAGGTCGCCGAGGATGCCCATGATCTCCCGCCCGCGGGCGCGGCCGATCAGGAAACCGATCGACGCGGCCACCGTGACCGACGCGAGGGGATAGGTCCGGACCAGGGACATCCAGTCGAGACCGGGCGTCAGACTCCCGACGATCCGATCCTCGATCGCGGGCTGTTCAGGATCGGCGGTCACGGCGCAGGAGGAACCCCAGTACGAAGCCCACGCCGGCAGCGATCAGCACCGCGCGGCCGGGGTTATCCCGGACGTAAACGTTCACGTCGCCAACCAGTTGGTCCAGATCCTTGCGCGCCCGCTCGTAGCCGGTTCCGAGCTTCTCCTTGGCGACCCCGTAGCCCTCGCGAGCGGCCTCGCCGGCCCGACCCGAGGCCTTCTTGACCCGTTCGGAGAGCTTCGAGTCGCGCATCCGCTCGCGCGCCGTATCGACGCGCTGGCTGACCGCCGAGCGCGCCTTCTCCACACCCTCGGCGACCGCCTCGCGAGCCAGATCCATCGAAGTCACGTTGCCACCGTCGCCATCGCCTTCGCTCTTCTTCGCCTTCGTCATGTCAGCTTTCTTCTTGGTAATCAGTCAGTTACGACAAATCGGCACCGCCGAATGCGGCGCCGCTGCCACGCTCGCCCATCATACACCCGTCGCTGCTAGAATCCCCCGCTCCGCGCCTGGGCCGGTGGCTGACAGGCGGCCTGTGGGGCAGTAGCTCAGCTGGGAGAGCACCACGTTCGCAACGTGGGGGTCGAGGGTTCAAGTCCCTTCTGCTCCACCATCCCGCCCGCGTCGGGCATGGGGCCGTCACGCGGGTGCAAGGCCGTCCACGTCGCTAACGGCGACCGCGGGCGCCGTCGTTCCGCCCAGGAAACCGTCCCGTGACGTGCTGGAGTAGCAGGTCGCTCCGATCGCCAGGAGGTTGGACAGCACCCGTAGCAGACTGTCCTCCCAGACCAGGGAGGCGACGGGTTCGCCAAGGCGGCCGTCGCGGATCCGGCGTACGCCGCGCGCCCTCGCCCGAACCCGCATGCGCCCTGGGTCGAAGCACTCGACATCGTCCAGCCGACTGATCCAGACACCCCCGTCCGCGATCTCGAACAGGGCGCGGTCGTCCCGCTCTCCCTCGCTGAGGAACATGTTCAGCGGGTAGGCCTCTTCACCCCCGGTGCAATGGCAGGTCGGCTCGAGGCCGACGCGCGCCGCGGTTGCGGTGTCGAGTGCCGGTGTCCTGGGCACGCCAGCCGACACCAGCTCGACGGCCGTCTTCGTCCGCCCCTCCAGGTCGAACGGGAACGGAAGGCCGCGTTCGCAACTGCCGTCGTCCACGAGGTGGAGCCCCCGGTCGAAGACCTGCACACCCGTGTGCTGGATCAGGAAGGACTTCCCCTCCACGATGGAGCGAGAGGAGAAGGCGTGGAGGTTCAGAAGTTCCAGCAGATCGAGCGTCGCCTCGGGAGCGAGGACCACGCTCGCGCCGTCCGGCGGCGGCCCGGCGTCTCCGTCCGGCGCCCTGCGCTCACGGGCGGTCTCCACGAGCCGGTCGAGATCCAGTCGGTCGACCGAGCGGGCGGCGTGGCGGACGAAGCCGGCGCCGGGGCCGTCGCCGCTGCGCACTTCGACCTGGATCGCGGTGGCCCGCTGGCCGCGCACCAGACCACGGCTGTTGGCGACCGCGGCCTGTCCAACGGTCCACTCGACGATCGCCGCTTCATCGTCGCCAAGCGCCGCCGCCAGCAGGCGACGCGCGGCCTCCGCGTGGAGCCGGACCAGAGCCGGATCCTGGACGCAGACCGAGGGAAGAGGCGGTTCGTTCCCGTCGGGCAGCGAGAGCAGCGACTCGGGAGCGGAGACGCGCGCCGCCGCCATCGCCAGCCGGACCGGAGCGTCGAGTTCGCCGGCCTGGCCGCCACCGGTGCGGTGAGCCCCGGCGCGGCGCCCGTCGCGCACCCTGACCATGACCTGACAGGACCGTCGCCTGTAGCTGTCCAGATCCCGAACCCGCAACCCGGTTCGGCAGCGCCTGCTCTCGAGCCACAGGATCTCGGTGTCGTCGGCCGGCGACCGCTCGACCGCCCCGACGATTTCCTCCTTCACCCGGTCCAGAGACCGGAGGCGCGGCCCGGCCTGCTCGCGGCTGCCCTTTCGCCGCTTCGCCCGGCTCCGGGAAGACCCGCGTCCAGCACCTCGTCTCGGCGATCGACGATCCGGCACGGGATTTGCCTATCATAAGGGGTCATGCAAGGGCTTCCGCATCCGCTCCGCAGCCGGCCTGAAGCCACATGCGGTCACTCCCCGTGGAGAACGTGGACCGTTGCCGCAGCCGTTTGCCTGTGGTTTCCCCTCGGAATCGCGGCGCAGCCGAGCTCAGGTGACGACTCCTACGCCCTGGAGCGCAGGGTGATGGTCGACGAGCAGATTCGTGGCCGCGGAATCGAGGAGCCGAGGCTGTTGGGCGCCCTGGAGACGGTGCCCCGCCACGAGTTCGTGCCCCCGGCGCTGCGGGACGAGGCGTATCGTGACGAACCGCTGCAGATCGGGTCGGGCCAGACCGTGTCGCAGCCCTACCTCGTGGCCCTGATGGCCGACCTGCTGGAACTCGAAGGCGACGAGAAGCTGCTGGAAATCGGTACCGGTTCCGGCTATACGACGGCCGTCCTGGCGCATCTTGCCAGCCGGGTGTACACGATCGAGATCATCGACGACCTGGCCGAGCGGGCGAGGACGGTGCTGGACGAGCTGGGCTACGGCAACGTCGAGGTGCGCGTGGGCGACGGCTACCGGGGCTGGCCGGAGGAGGCCCCGTTCGACGGCATCCTGGTCTCCGCGGCGCCCTCCGAAGTTCCCCCGCCCCTGATCGAGCAACTCAAGGTGAACGGCGTCCTGGTGGCTCCGGTCGGGCGAACCCTCCAGGATCTGGTCGTGATCCGGAAGACCGCCGACGGCCTGGTCCGCCGGCAGGTCGATGTCGTGCGCTTCGTTCCCATGGTGGGGCGCGCGCAGGACGACCCCGAAGGGGAGAACCCGAACTTCCCCTAGTCCGGGGTTCAATCCGTGGCGCGGACGCCGTGGGGAGTCAGGCTGCCCGGCAGCGGATCAGCACGACCGTCTGATCGTCCCCCTGCGGCAGGCCGGCCCCGAAACGGCTGACCTCGTCGTCGATGGCCCGGACGATCTCGGACAGTGGCCGGTCGCGCCGCTCCCGCAGGAACGTCTCGAGGCGCTCCTGCCCGTACTCTTCATCCGCCGTCGACTCGCATTCTGTGATGCCGTCGCTGTAGAGACAGACCAGGTCGCCCGGTTCCATCTCCACTGCATCAACCCGGTACGTCGCGCTGGGCAGGAGTCCAAGCGGCAAGCCGCTCGCGCCAAGCGGCGTCACGTCGCCGCTGCGACGCACGAGCAGCCCCGGGTTGTGTCCTGCGTTGACATAGCGCACGGAGCGGTTCCCCGGATCGACCTCCACCAGGATCAGGGTGATGAAGCGATTGGGAGCGCTCGACTCGACGATGTGCTTGTTGAGCCGCTCCACCAGTTCGGCCGAAGCCTCCACCGGGGTGCTTTCCCGGCCGGGGAGGGCATCGTCGATCAGCAGTCGGAGCGCCGAGTCCAGGGTGGAAACGAGGAGAGCCGCCGGCATCCCCTTGCCGGTGACGTCGGCGACCACCATTCCGCGACGCGCACCGGCGAACTGCAGTGAGCCGTAGTAGTCGCCCCCGACCTGGCGCGAGGGCCGACTCCAGCCCACGGTCTCGAAGCAGCCGACGCTCGGCATGTCGGACGGCAGGATGCCCTGTTGAATCTCGGCCGCGAGTTCCACCTCGCGCTCCAGCCGCTCCTTCTCGAGGGCCTGGCGATGGAGGTTCGCGTTGGTCAGCGCGATCGCCGCCTGGTTCGCGAACAGGGAGAGCGCCCGGCGGTCCGGAGCCGCGAAGGGCCCGATGCCGGTTCGGCTCTCCTTGTCGGCAACCACCAGAAGGCCGACGTTGCCGCTGCCGCCGTCGCCTTCGATCGGCACGGCGAGAGAGTGCTCGGCCGCCGGAATGACACCCGCCGCCGCTTCCTCGAGAGCGGCTCCGTCGGAACTCGCGGCGGGGGGCGCATCGATCACCTCGCGGGCGCCGCCGCCGATCGTTCCGGCCAGGGCCAGCCGGCCCTCCGCGTCCCGCAGGTAGAAGGCACCGCGCCGGGCATCCAGCAGCGACACGGCGCGGAGCAGGATTTCCTCGGTCAACTCCTCCAGGTTCAGGGTCGAGGCGATCGCCAGTCCAACATCGTAGACCGCCTGCAGCGTGACCACGTTGTAGTTGTCGTGGAACTTCCGATCCTTCAGTTCATCCGCCAACTCGCGCAGCCGCAGACCCACAGCCAGGATGCCCGCGAGCTCGCTTCCCGCGGGCGTTCCCGCGCCAGGAGCGGCGGTGCGGTTCCCGCTCGCCCCAGCCTCGTCGCCCGGCGCGTAGTAGAGAACCAGGTCGTGCTCCAGGCCGGTTTCCTGTTTCCCGAGAACGCCCCACGACGCGACCGGTCCGCCGTCCGGGCGGTAGATCTGGGCGCCAGCCAGTCCGTGCGCCTCGCACCACTGCCTTACCAGCCGCGTCTGAAACGCACCGCTCTCCCACTCTGAGATATCCGCCGACGCCGCCAGGCGCCAGAGTTCGCCGACACCCGCGGGCCGGCTGGCTGGAGCGTCAGGACGCGCCCGACTGGAGTTCACTGACAGCCGCCTGCTCGTCGGGGTAGATCGTCGAGTACTGGGCCAGACCCATGATGTGGAACGTCTTCTCGATCGTCGGCGTGAGGTTGCAGAACGCGAGACGCCCCTTCACCTCGAGCATCTTCTCGATGATCTCGATCAGGATCGAGATGCCGATCGAGTTGACGATCTTCGTGCCCTGGAGGTTGAGCAGCAGCGACCTGTAGCCGTCGTCCAGCAGGGCGTACGCGGCCTCGGCGATCTCCTCGCCCCCCTGGTTGTTGATGTAACCGTCCGTGTAGATGACCGCCAGATTCGGGCGGCGTTCCACATCCAACTTCAGACCCTCGGTCATGGACCCAATCAAGCTCCCTCGCGCATTCGTCAGCGCGCCTTCGACATGACGACCGACGTTCCGCCCTCACCGGAAAGCACGTTCACCTCGTCCATCAAGCCCTCGATGATCCTCAAGCCCCAGCCCCGCTTGCGGATGGACCTGAGGTTGTCTTCGATCCTCGGTTGTACCAGCTTGCCGGGATCGAATCCAACCCCCTGGTCCTGGATCGTGATCCGTAGCACCCGAGGATCGTCGGCTTCCGCCGGCCCCAACACGGCCAACTCGAGATACAACTTCCCGTCAGCGGCCCCGCTGTGTTCGATCGCGTTGATGCACGCCTCGACGACCGCCATGCCCACTTCCTCGACCTTGTCGGTGCTCATCCGTATGGACTTCGCCACCGCGCAGGCGCTGGCCCGCGCCTTGAGCTCCATGTCAGGCGCGAGCCTGAACGTCAGATGGGTCTCTTCGAGTACCCCGAAATCAGACATGGAGGAACAAGCGGAGCGCACCGGGGCGACGGGTCCGGCGCCGCTAGGCGGTTAGAAACAGCTTCAGACAGTAGATCACCGCGGGATGCAATTGATCGTTCAGCAGAAACCACACGAAACTCGCGACAACAGCAGAAGACCAGAACACGCCGGCCGGAACCGAGGTCAAGACCCAGTCCAGGAAACCTGACAGAACCCTCGCACCGGACGCGGACGCGGCAGCGCCTCCACGGTCCAAAAAACTGAACTGCGACCCTACCATCATGCTGACCTCCCTTCGATTCCCCCTCCCACGAGCAAGTCCGCTGCCAACATGGGGACGGCGGTCCGCTGGAGCCAGGATTTGAGGCCAGACAGGGCTTTCCGCAAGACCGGGGCGAACCGACCCGGATTTCGCGAGCGCGGCAACATGTCCCAACGGGAGACCGAACCGACCTTTGGGGCCGGTTGGACTCCGACAAGAGGCCATACGTGACCTACGATCGGGACATTATGGCCCTCATAGGGACATAGTGCCCCGATCGCGCCTCACCGCCGGCGGACAGATCAGAAACGGCCGCGCGACAACGTCCGGCGGTGCACGCCAAGCAGTTTCGCCGCGGCGCTCTTGTTGCCCCCGGTCATGCGGATCACCCGGCGCACGTGGCGGCGCTTGACGGTCTCCAGATCGAGCGGCTCCGGGCCCTGTGGGCCCGAATCCGTGCCTCCGATCAACGACTGGATCAGTGACGCGTCGACGACCCCGTCGGCCAGGGAGACGGCTCCCTCGACGATGTTCTGAAGCTCACGGACATTGCCGGGATAGTCGTGCGCCAGGAGCAGATTCAGGGCTCCGCGGTCGAACTGGGGCGGCTCGACCGCCTCACGGTCGCAGAAGCGCTCGGTGAAGTACCTGACTAGATGCGGGATGTCCCGGCGCCGCTCGCGCAGCGGCGGCAAATCGACGCTGATCCCCTTCAGGCGGTAGTACAGGTCCTCCCGGAAGCGGCCCTCGGCCACGAGTTGCTCCAGCGGTTGGTGGGTCGCCGCAACGACACGGGTGTCGACCGGGATCGCCTGGTGCCCGCCGACGCGTACGATCTCGCGCTCCTGGAGCGCGCGCAACAGCTTGACCTGCGAAGCGACATCGAGATCGGCCACTTCGTCGAGGAAGAGCGTGCCGCGGTCCGCGAGCTCGAAGCGGCCCAGGCGAGCTCGCACGCCGGTGGCCACGCCCCCCTCGATACCGAACAGCTCGCTCTCCAGCAAACTCTCGGGGAGGGCGGCGCAGTTGACCGCCACCAGCGGTCCGGAGCGTTCCGAGCGCCCGTGCAGCAGCGCGGCCATCAGTTCCTTCCCGGTGCCGCTCTCGCCCCGCAGCAGGACGCTGACGCTGCGAGGCGCGACCCGGTCGAGGACCTCCAGGATGCGCCGCATGGCCGGCGCGTAGGCCACGATCCGCTGCCCTCCGACCTCCGCGAAGTCGTCCAGCCGTTCCTTGAGGAGCTTGTTCTCCTCCGCCAGACGCTCACGAGAGGTGACCAGACGTTCGACCTGGCGCAGGCCGTCCAGCGCGACACCGGCCAGCGCCGCGACTGACCTCAGAAAGCGCCGGTCGCCTTCGCTGAACCCGGGTGCACCGGCGCCGCGCGCCTCCTTGTCGAGCACCGCCACGAAGCCGAGGAGGGAGTCGCGCGACTTGAGCGGCGCCGCCACCAGGGAACGAAACTCGCGATCCGCCAGCTTTCCGCCGCTGCGGGCCACGGTTTCGTCCTGGGCCAACAGATCATGCCACAGGGGACCGGCGAGAAGAGTCTCGGCAGACGGTGGACGGCTGCCGAAACCCACCGTCGCGGCGGCGCGGGCGACGCCGAAGCGGTCCCGGGTCACCGCGGCCGCGGCCGCCGGATCGACAGCCGCACACACCCGCTGCAACAGGTCGTCGAGCAGACCCTGCTCCGACTCGTGAGAGTAGAGCGCCACGACCAGGTCGTACAGCGTCTCGAGCTGCAGGCGCTGCCGGCGACCGGCCAGGTCCGAGGATGGGCTCGAGGCAGCCACGCTTTCCCCTCCGGCCCTCCTCAGCTCGCCCTTCGCACCGGCGTTCGCGGCGCCAGCACCCTGCGCAGGAAAGCTCCGGTGTGACTCTCGGGGGCGGCCGCGACCTGCTCCGGGGTACCGACCGCCACGACCCGGCCTCCGCCGGCCCCGCCTTCCGGCCCCAGGTCGATGATCCAGTCCGCGTTCTTGATCACGTCCAGATTGTGCTCCACGACCAGCACCGTGTTGCCCCGGTCGACGAGTCGTTGCAGCAGGGCAACCAGGCGCCGCACGTCGTCGAAGTGGAGTCCCGTGGTGGGCTCGTCGAGCAGGTAGAGGCTGCGTCCGGTCGCCCTTTTCGAGAGTTCGGTGGCCAGCTTCACGCGCTGCGCCTCGCCGCCCGAAAGTGTGGTCGCGGGCTGGCCGAGCCGGATGTACCCCAGTCCCACTTCGTCCAGCGTCGAGAGAATGCGGTCGATGGCCGGGATGCTGGCGAAGAAGCTCCGCGCGTTCTCCACGCTCATCGCCAGAATGTCCGCGATGTTCTTGTCCTTGTAGCGGACCTGAAGCGTCTCCCGGTCGTAGCGCAGGCCGCCGCAGATGTCGCAGGTGACGTAGACGTCGGGCAGGAAGTGCATTTCGATCTTGTTCTGACCATCGCCGGCGCAAGCCTCGCAGCGTCCGCCCTTCACGTTGAAGCTGAACCGGCCCGGTTTGTAGCCGCGCGCTCGCGCCTCCGTGGTCTTCGCCATCAGGGTGCGGATCGGCGTAAAGACGTTCGTGTACGTCGCCGGGTTCGAGCGCGGCGTCCGGCCGATCGGACTCTGGTCGATCGCGATCACCTTGTCGAGATGCTCCAGGCCCTCGATCCGGTCATGGTCTCCAGGCGCGTCGGCGGCGCGGTAGAAGGCCCTTGCCAGCGCCTTGTAGAGAACCTCGTTGACCAGGCTGCTCTTGCCCGAGCCCGACACCCCGGTGACCAGAATGAAGCATCCCAGCGGCAGGTCCACGTCGAGGTCGACCAGGTTGTTCTGGCGGGCGCCGCGAATGCCGAGCCAGCTCCCGTTGCCCGGCCGCCGTCCCTCCGGCACCGGCACCTCCGACTCTCCACGCAGGTAGGACGCGGTGAGCGAACCCTGCGCCTGCTCGATCTCGGCGAGCGGCCCTTCCGCCACCACTTCGCCACCGTGCTCGCCAGCTCGCGGTCCCAGGTCGACGATCCAGTCCGCCTCGCGCATCGTTTCCTCGTCGTGTTCGACCAGCAGGACGGAGTTGCCGAGGTCGCGCATTCCCTGAAGCGTTCTGAGCAACTTCGCGTTGTCCCGCTGGTGCAGGCCGATCGAGGGCTCGTCCAGCACGTAGAGCACACCCTGCAGCTTGCTGCCGATCTGGGTGGCTAGCCGGATCCGCTGGCTCTCTCCTCCGGAGAGAGTCCCCGACGTCCGGTCCAGATGGAGGTAACCGAGACCGACATCCTCGAGGAACGTCAGCCGATCTTCCACCTCCTGCAGGATCTTGCCGGCTATCTGCCGCTCCTTCGTGGTCAGCCCCAGACCGCCGACCATACCCCGCAGGTCGCCGATCGGCATCGAGGTCAGGTCGTCGATCGAACGGCCGCCGACGGTCACCGCCAGCGCCTCGGGGCGGAGCCTGCGTCCCGCGCACGAGCCACAGGTGCGAACGGACATGTACTTCTCGATCTCGGCCCGCACGCCGGGCGACGCGGTGTCGGAGTGGCGCCGCGTCAGCATCGGCACCACGCCTTCGTAACGCCCACGCCACTGGTAGGAAGACCGCCGCCCCTTGATCTCGAACGCGATCTCCCGGCTCCCCGAGCCGTAGAGCACGACCTGCCGCGCCTCCTCCGACAACTCGCACCAGGGGGTTGAGAGGTCGAAGCCGAGTTCGGCCGCCACGGTCCTGAGCATCCGCAATCGCCACGAACTGGACGTCGTCGGGAAGGGCCGCAGCACGCCTGCCTTGATCGACCGGCGCGGATCGTCGAGGATCCGCTCTTCGTCCACGGCCATCGAGGAACCCAGACCGCCGCACTCGGGACAGGCGCCGTAGGGACTGTTGAACGAGAACAGGCGCGGAGAGATCTCCGCCAGGCTCGAGCCGCAGTCGGCGCAGGCGTAGTGTTGGGACATCGTTTCCTCGGGCAAACCCTGGGGCGCCACGATGAGCAGCCCGCGCCCCACCTCGAGCGCGGTCTCGAACGAAGAGGCCAGCCGCTGTTTGATCCCCGGTCGTGTGACCAGCCGGTCGACCACGATTTCGATCGTGTGCTTCCTGTTCTTGTCCAGCGCCGGCAGATCCCCCGAGAGTTCGACGAGTTCGCCGTCGATGCGGGCGCGCAGGAAGCCCTCACGGACCATCTGCTCGAGCTGGCGGCGGTACTCGCCCTTCTTGCCCCGGACGTAGGGAGCGAGGAGCAGCAGGCGCGTGCCCTCCGGCAAAGCGGCAACCCGGTCCACCATCTGCTGCACGGTTTGGGGCCGGATCTCCTTGCCGCACTCCGGGCAGTGAGGCACGCCCACGGAGGCGTACAGCAGCCGCAGGTAGTCCTGGATCTCGGTGACCGTGCCGACCGTTGACCGGGGGTTGCGCGACACCGACTTCTGCTCGATCGAAATCGCCGGCGACAGACCCTCGATCGAGTCGACGTCCGGCTTCTCGACCTGGTGCAGGAACTGGCGGGCGTAGGCCGAGAGCGACTCGACGTAGCGACGCTGCCCTTCGGCGAACAACGTGTCGAAGGCGAGCGAGGACTTGCCGGAACCCGACACGCCCGTGACGACGACCAACCGGTCGCGCGGGATCTCGACGGTGATGTTCTTCAGGTTGTGCTCGCGGGCGCCCCGCACAACGATCTTCTTTCCGCTCACGGACGGTGCTCCCCGGGTTTCCGCTGGCCGGAAGGGCCGCTACGCATCCGCCGGCGCCCGCGGAACACTTCGCTGGCCTCCCGATCGAGAGTCCTCTCGCGCTCGCGCTGCCGCTTGTCGTGCAACTTCCTGCCCTCTGCCAGGGCCAACTCGACCTTGATCCGGTTTGCCTTCAGGTAGACGGAAAGCGGAACCACCGTCAGGCCCCGGTCGCGTGTGCGCCCGAAGAGACGGTCGATCTCGCGCCGGTTGAGGAGCAACCGGCGCGGCCGCTCCAGCTCGTGGTTCTCTCGGTTGCCGTGACTGTAGGCCGAGATGTGGGCGTCCACCAGCCAGGCCTCGTGGTCCCGGAAGGCGACGTAGCTGTCCCGCAACTGGATCTTGCCGCCGCGAATCGACTTGACCTCAGTGCCCAGAAGTTCGATGCCCGCTTCGAAGCGCTCCAGCACCCGGTACTGCCGCCGCGCCTTTCGATTCACCGCCAGAGGCAGGCCGCCCGCCGGGGAGTGTCGGTTGGTGCGCTTGGCCATGCTTGTTCATCCCAGGCATCTCGCGCGGCACCCGGGTCCACGGCCTGCCGCTCGACGCTTGCGGGAGTCTACCCCTGCGACGGACCCCAGCCGTGCGGTCGAGGCGCCACAGATGTGTGGCAAACACGCCACAGTTCCGGCCGCGGGAACAACCCGCAAGCGAAACAGGGCGATGTCGAAGCGACCGAGAAACCCTTGAAACTCAATGGATTGCACCGGCTTTGCGGCGGCTGGCATGATCCCTGCTCCGTCAACCCGGCGATGGACAGGCGCGCCAACGGACCGAACGGAAACCCGGGCCGGCCCTTGAGGTCCGACAGCACCCGCGACCAGCTCTTCCGGCAGCAGACGATCCGCCGGTCGACCGCCATTTCGGGCGTGGGCATCCATACCGGCAAGCAGACCAATCTGCGGATCCTACCGGCGCCGGCCGGTACCGGGGTCCGGTTCCGGCGCAGCGATGCCGGCAGCGTCGAGGTCCGGGCCGACCTCAAGGACGTCAGTTCCCTCGAGCTGGCAACGACACTCGGCCGCGACGACGTCACCGTGTCGACCGTGGAGCATCTGCTCGCCGCGGTCTACGCCCTCGGCATCGACAATCTGGTCGTGGAAATGGACGGGCCCGAAGTGCCGATCCTGGACGGCTCGGCGATGCCCTACCTGCTGCTCCTGCAGGCGGCCGGGATTCGCCGGCAGAATGCCGACCGGCGGATCGTGGCGATGACCTCGGTGCTCGAGTTCAAGCGCGGCGACAAGTGGCTGCGAGCTTCCCCCTACCCCGGCCTGCGACTCGACTACACGATCGATTTCCCGGGCTGCGCCGTCGGACGGCAGCGGCTGCAGATGGAAGTCGACCGGGCCAGCTTCGAACGCGACCTGGCGCCGGCACGAACCTTCTGCCGTCAGGTGGATGTCGAGAAGATGCAGCGGGCCGGACTGGGCCTCGGCGGCTCCGTCGACAACTGCATCGTGTTCGACGACAAGGGTGCGGTGAACACCGACCTGCGCTTCGTCGATGAGCCGGTCCGTCACAAGGCGCTCGATGCGGTCGGCGACTTCACCCTGCTGGGCGCTCCGATCTGGGGCCACTTCGAGATCGTGCGCGGCGGCCACCAGCTCCACTACGAGCTGCTCAAGGAGTTGGTCGCGAATCCGCAGTGCTGGACCTGGATGGTCGGGGAAGAGCTGCCGCCGCAGGCGGACCTGCCTCTCGATCCGAAGCAGCCTTCGGCCTGGGCGCCGCTTCTGGCCGGTCCGCAGTAACGCAGCCGCCGGCAGCCCGCCGGGGCTGGTAGTGTCGTCCCCATGAGAGTCCCGTGGGCGGGGCGGCTGATCTGCGCGCTCAGCCTGTCGAGCGTCCTGGGCGCCGACATACTCGCGGCCCAGCCCCCACGAGAAGGTTCCACCCGAAACCGCAAGGCCGGCATCGCCGCGCTGTCCGTCGTGCGCGACGGGGCGGCGCTCCTGGTCAGCTTCCGCCTCGACCGCGCCCTGGACGAACGAACCTGGGAGAAAATCGAGAGCGGTCTGCCGACCGGGTTCACGTACGACATCCAGGTCCAGAGACTGCGGCGCCGGTGGTTCGACAAGCGCGTCGGCGCAACCCGGCTGCAGGTCGTGGCGATGTACAACGCCCTCACCCGGGAGTACCAGGTCAACTTCAGGCGCGACGGCGAGCTCTACGCCAGCCGCGTCGTCACCTCGGCCGACGACCTCGAGCAGGCGTTGACGGTCTTCGAGAAGCTGCCGTCGATCGAGCTGGAGGACGACCTGGCGGGTCGGTTCGTCCTCCGGGTGCGCGCGGAACTGCGGTCACGCACCCGTCTCGGCCTGATTCCCGATCGGGTCCATACCGCCTGGGTCCAGACCCCGCCCTTCCCTCCGTTCCGCCCATTGGTCCGGGGCACGGGGGCCAAGTGAGATGACCACGACCCGGGACGCCCCCCCGCGCTCGCTGCGAGAGCTGATCAAGAGCAACCGGTTCCTGGTCTGGCTTCTCGTACTCGCTCTCGCGGTACCGACGGCCGGCTACTACGCGCTTCAGCGCGGGCGCGAGATCGATCCCGCGGCGCTCAACAACAGCATCCTCCTGTTCGCGCTGCGCAACCTGAACGTCGTGTTGATCCTGATCGTCGCGTTCGTCCTCGTCCGCAACCTGACCAAGCTGTGGATCGAGCGGCGGCGGCAGCGTCTCGGCGCCAAGTTCCGCACCAAGCTGATCCTCACCTACATCGGCCTGTCGCTGCTTCCGGGGCTCGTCCTGTTCCTCTACGCGACCGAACTCCTGCAGGGCTCGATCGACCGCATGTTCCGCACCGATATCGACGATCTGCTGGAACCGGCGAACCAGGTCTCCCAGGCCCTCACGTCCACCCACCAGGACCAGTTGCTGCGCGACGCGGAACGCTTCCTCAGCGAAACGGCCGATCTCGACCTGGACGATCCGCGCGGCCGCGGCAGCCTGTCGCGCGCCCTTGGGGAAACCCTGTCGTCGGCCGACCTGGACTACCTGGCCGTCTACCGGGACACGACCTTCCTCCATGGGGCGGTCCAACCCCGGACCCTGTCGGAAATGCCCGAACCGACCCGCGGCATGCTGCTGGAAGCGATCCGCACCGGCGCCGCCCGTGCCGTCGACCAGGTTGCCGGACAGGAGGAACGCCTGATCCTGGGGGCGGCGGCGACCGGCGCCGACGACGAAGCCACCGTGGCCGTCGCCGGGAGGCTCCTCGATGCCGAACTGGCCGGCAACACGGAAACCCTGATCGGCGCCTACCAGTCGCGCCGGCAACTGCACGCCCAGCGCGACGAGATACGGGCCGCGTACTGGCTCCTGTTCCTGACCGTCACGCTGTGCATCCTGCTCGTTTCCTGCTGGGTCGGCCTCTATGTGGCCGGCCGGGTGACCGGACCGATCGAGGCCCTGGCCGCGGGCACCCGGCGCATCGCCGGCGGCGACCTGGAACACCGCGTCGAGGCGGCCGCCGACGACGAGGTCCAGGTGCTCGTCGACTCCTTCAACCGGATGACCGACGCGCTCGAGGACTCGAACCGCGATCTGGTCGCCACGAATCGCCGTCTGGACGCCGAGCGCGCGCGGATCGAGGCGGTGCTCGAGAGCGGTACCGCCGGCGTTTTGTCGCTCGATCGCGACGGCAGGATCCTGACCTGCAACCGGGCCGCGCTCGAGATGCTGGGCCTGGCCCCCGACACGGTACTCGCCGGCTCGCCCCCGGAAGCTCTGGGCGAGCTGCTGCCCGACCGCGGCATCGAAGCCGTGTTCGCCGACCTGCCCGACGCCACAGGTGCGCGCCGGCGCCCGCAAACCGCGCCGGCGCGCCGGGAAGTCAGCCTCGGTGGCAAGGACGACTGGAAGACGCTGGAGGTGAAGACGAGTCCGCTGCGCGCCCCGAGCGGAACCGGCGGCTTCGAACTGCTCGGCCACGTCATCGTGATCGAGGATCTCACCGCTCTGCTCGACGCCCAGAAGGCCGCCACCTGGACCGAAGCGGCCCGGCGCATCGCGCACGAGATCAAGAACCCGCTGACGCCGATCAAGCTCGCCGCGGAACGCATGCTCCGCAAGTCCAGGAACAGGGACGGGAGCCTGGATGCCGCGGTTGAGGAAGGGTCGTCCGTCATCGTGCGGGAGGTCGGGAACATGCTGAACCTGGTCGACGAGTTCGCCCGCTACGCCCGCATGCGCCGGCCCCAGCCCCGCGACGTCGACATCGAGCGGCTGATCGGCGAAACGGTCGATCTCTACCGCCAACTGAAACCGGGGGTCGAAGTCGAGGCCCGGATCGAAGCCGGGGAGGACGGTCTGCACGCCAGGCTCGACGCCGACCAGATGCGTTCCGCTCTGGTCAACCTGCTGGACAACGCGATCGCAGCCACTACGCCGCCCGGCCAGGTCACGGTCCGCGCCGGCCGCAGCAACGGCGTCTTCGACCTGTCCGTCAGCGACACGGGAAGCGGCGTCCCGAAGGCGGCGCGCGAGAAGCTGTTCCTGCCCTACTTCTCGACCAAGGGAAGGGGCTCCGGGCTTGGCCTGGCCATCGTCCAGCGCATCGTCAGTGACCACAATGGTTCCATCCGGGTCGAGGACAACCAACCGCGCGGCACGACGTTCTCGATCGAGCTGCCCCAGTAGCTCCGGACCGGCAGCGTTCCCATGACGAGCAAGGCCCGCATTCTGGTCGTCGACGACGAGGCCGGCATCCGGCAGACCCTGCGGGGGATCCTCGAGGACGAGGGTCACTCGGTCACCACCGCCGCGGACGGAGTCAGCGGACGCGCCCTGATGTCGAGCGACGAGTTCGATCTCGTCCTGCTCGACGTGTGGCTGCCCGACCACGACGGCCTGGACCTGCTCTCGCAACTCCGGGATGGGCACTTCACGACACCCGTCATCGTCATCTCCGGCCACGGCAACATCGACACGGCCGTCAAGGCGATGCGGATCGGCGCCCACGACTTCCTGGAGAAGCCCCTGGCGCTGAACCGGGTGGTGGTTTCGGTCAAGAACGCGCTCGAGCGCTACCGCCTCGAACGAGAAGTGCAGGAACTCTCCAGCCGGCTCGAACCGGAACGGCATCTGATCGGCGATTCCGAGCCGATGCGCAAGCTGGGCAGCGACCTCGAGCTTGCCGCCCGAGCCGAGAGCCGTATCCTGATCACCGGCGAAAACGGGACCGGCAAGGAGCTCGTCGCCCGCCGCGTGCACAGCCTGTCGCGGCGCAGCGGCAGCGCCTTCGTCGAGGTGAACTGTGCCGCGATCCCGGAGGAACTCATCGAGAGCGAACTCTTCGGGCACGTCAAGGGCGCCTTCACCGGGGCATCCGGCAACCGCCGCGGACGCTTTGAACAGGCCGACGGGGGCACTCTGTTTCTCGATGAGATCGCGGACATGTCGCTCGCCACGCAGGCCAAGGTCCTGCGGGTGCTCGAAGAGCAGCGGTTCGAGCGGGTGGGCGGCAGCGATCCGATCGATGTCGACGTCCGCGTGCTGGCGGCGACGAACAAGGACCTGGAGGGAGACGAGCTGCCGGCCGGGCGCTTCCGCGAGGACCTCTACTTCCGTCTGGCCGTGATCCCGCTCCACGTGCCCGCCCTGCGTGAGCGGCGCGAGGACATCCCGGCGCTCGTCGACCACTTCATGGAGCGCTTCGCCGCCGAGGCCGGACGCCGTCCCAAGGCCGTCGACGCGGCGGCGCTCGAGCGGCTCGTCGCCTACTCCTGGCCGGGCAACGTCCGTGAGCTCCGCAACCTGACGGAGCGGCTGATGATCATGGCGCCCGGAAAGGCGGTCGGTCTCGCGGATCTGCCGCCCCGGATCCGCGGCAAGGGCGCGGTTGCCCCGATCGAGGACGACTACGCGTCACTCAAGGAGGCGCGGGAGGCCTTTGAGCGGCTCTACATCGAGCGCCGGCTGATCGCCGCCGGCGGCAACGTCTCCCAGACCGCCCGCGATCTCGGAATCGACCGGCGCCACCTGTACCGCAAGCTCCGCGCCTACGGCATCGACCCGGGGCGCGGCCAGTGAAGCGAACATCGTGAAGCGCTTCGTCGTCGGCACCGCCGGCCACGTCGACCACGGCAAGACGCGCCTTGTCATGGCCCTGACCGGCGTCGACTGCGACCGCTGGGAGGAAGAGAAACGGCGCGGCATCACGATCGATCTCGGCTTCGCGTCGATGATCGAGGACGGCTGGCAGATCGGCTTCGTCGACGTGCCGGGCCACGAACGGTTCGTGCGCAATGCCCTCGCGGGCCTGGGCGGCATCCAGATGATGGTCCTGGTCGTGGCCGCGGACGAAGGGGTCATGCCCCAGACCCTGGAGCACCTGGCGATCTGCTCGCTACTCCGGATTCCGGCCGGCATCGCGGTGCTCTCGAAGACCGACCTGGTGCCAACCGATCTGCTGGAGCTGGCACAGTTGGAGCTGGAGGAGACGCTGGCCGACACTCCCTTCGCCGAGGCGCCCATCCTGCCCGTGTCGGCCGAAACCGGCGAGGGACTCGAGCGACTTCGCAAGACCCTGGTGGGACTCGCGCGCGAGGCGGCGCCGCTCGACCGGCACAGCAGGCTGCCGGCCCGCCTGCCGATCGACCGCGCGTTCCAGCTCCAGGGACTCGGCGTGCTGGTCACCGGCACCCTGGCCAGGGGAACCATCGCGGCGGGCGACGAACTCGACGTTGTGCCGTCCGGCGCGCGCGCCCGGGTGCGCAGCATCGAGGTCCACGGCGAGAGCCGCGCGCGGGCGCAGGCCGGCGAACGCACCTCACTGCAACTGGTTGGCGTCGGCCTGGACGACGTTGCCCGGGGCTGCGAACTGACCGCTCAGGGGGTCTACCGGGCCACGTCCTCCCTGCTCGTGCGCTGCCGGCTACTCGAGTCGGCACCCGAACCGCTCCAGGGGAGCTGCTCCGTGCGGCTGCACGTGATGGCGGCTCAGCGGGTCGGCAAGCTGCGACCTCTGTCACCCGAGGGCCTCGAGCCCGGCGGGGAGGCCATCGCGGAGATTCGCCTGGAGGAGCCGCTGCTTGCGATTCGGGGCGACCGCTTCGTCATCCGCCGGCCATCTCCCCAGACCACCCTCGGCGGCGGCGAAGTGCTCGACCCGGCCTGGCGGCACCGCCGCGGCAAGGCCCTAGGGACGACGCTCAAGGCGCTCACCGCCGACACGGTCGCGGCCGCCGTGCAGTGGACTGCCGATGGCCGGGAGGCCGGCCTTGCGACCTCCGAACTCGCCCTGCGTCTGGGAGTCGACCGCGGCGACGCCGCGAGCGTGCTGACCGGCGCCGCCAGGGAGGGCCTGCTACTCGAAGCGGGACCCGACCGCTTCGTCACCGCCGGCACCGTGCGCAGCGTCTCGCGCCGCGCCCGGCGGCTGGTCGAGGCGCACTTCGACGCCGACCGCCTGTCGCGCGGGATGCCCAAGGCCGAACTCGTGCGGCGCCTGCTCGGCGCCCGCGCGGGCGACCTCGCCCCCGCCTACCTCGACTGGGCAAGCCAGGGAGGTTCCGACCGGGCGGTGACGGTCGACGGCGACCTCGTCACGCTGCCCGGGCGCACCAGCGAACTGACCGGCGCCGAGTCAAAGCTCGCCCGGGACATCGTCCAGGGATTCGAGAAGCAGGGACTCACCCCCGGCTCGCCCGAGGAACTCTGCCGCTCCCTCGGCGCCAAGCCTCAGTTGTTCGACGGTGTGCTCCGCTACCTCGTCGAACGCGGCCGTCTGGCCCGCCTTCCGAACGGCCTCGTCCTGGCCTCCAGCTCCCTGGAACGGTTCCAGGCCGACCTGCTCGCCACGGGCTGGGACACCTTCACCGTCGCCGACTTCAAGGACCGTTTCGGCCTCACGCGGAAGTGGGCGATTCCCCTGCTGGAGCACCTGGACCGCCAGCGGCTGACGAGGCGCGAGGGGGACCGGCGGCGGGTGCTGCGGCCTCGGGAGTAGGCCACGCTCGCTGCTAACCTGCCCGACCTGCCCCGGGAAAGGAGCAAGACCATGACGAGCACTGACCAGATGTCCTTCGGCGTGGTCCTCCAGCCGGATCCGCCGATCTCCCGAGTGGTCGAACTCGCGGTCATGGCCGAGGGCCGGGGGTTCGACAACTGCTGGCTCTTCGATTCCCACGTCCTGTGGCCGGAGCCGTTCGTCATCTTCTCGCAGATCCTGACGAGGACGGAGCGGATGGGCGTCGGGCCGATGGTGACGAACCCGGGCACGAGGGACATCACGGTGCTTGGTTCCCTGTTCGCGACGCTGGACTCCATGTACCCGGGACGCACGCTCTGCGCGATGGGGCGGGGAGACTCGGCGTTGCGCTACATCGGCCGGCGGCCCGAGTCGCTTGCGGCCTCGGTGAACGCGATGGACGTCATCCGGGCGCTGTTCGCCGGCCGCGACGCGGACCTGGGCGGCACCACGGTGCGGATCCCCTGGCGCGAGGAGAGCAGCGCCGAGCTTCCGGTGTGGTTCGCGGCCTACGGGCCGAAGGCGCTGGACGTGGTCGGCCGCCACGCCGACGGCTTCGTGCTGCAACTGGCGGACCCGAAGATCCTC
>WTGL01000169.1:5356-6141 GCA_011523565.1 Acidobacteriota bacterium | reverse complement strand
GTCCCTGGGGGTCGATCACTTCGCCGTCTACCTGATGCACGACGACAAGGAAGGCACGCTCGCGGCGTACGGGAATCAGGTGATTCCGGCGCTCAGGGGCGGGTAGTCAGGCCTTCGCTTCGTACCAGTCGGGACCCGAGTCGATGTCGACGACGAGCGGCACCCGCAGGTCGGCGACTCCCTCCATCTCCTCCCTGACCAGGACCGACAGTTCGTCGATGGCGCCGGCGGGCGCCTCGAGCACGAGTTCGTCGTGGACCGTCAGCAGCAGCCGGGCCGCCCCGAGTTCCGCCCGCAGCCGGCGGTCCACGGCGATCATGGCCAGCTTCAGAAGATCGGCCGCCGTGCCCTGGATGCGGGCGTTGACGGCCATCCGGCGCGTGTTCTCGCGCACCGCGCGGTTGCGGCTCTTGATGTCCGGCAGGTAGCGGACGCGGCCGTAGAGGGTCTCGACGCGGAGTTCCTCCTCGGCCTGCGCCAGCGTCCGCTCGGTGTAGGTGCGCACGCCGGGGAAGCGCTCGAAGTAGGCGTCGATGAAGGCCTGCGCCTCGCCACGGGCGATGCCCAGGGCGCGGGCGAGGCCGAACGCGGACATGCCGTAGATGATCCCGAAGTTGATCGTCTTGGAGGCCCGGCGCTGCTCGTCGGTCACCAGCGCCGGAGACACGCCGAAGACGGTGGCCGCGGTCGAGCGGTGGATGTCGCCGCCGTGCTGGAAGATGTCGATCAACGCCTCGTCGCCCGAGATGTGCGCGAGCACCCGCAGTTCGATCTGGCTGTAGTCG
>WTGL01000169.1:1422-5346 GCA_011523565.1 Acidobacteriota bacterium | reverse complement strand
GGTGCGGATCGGGATGTTCTGCAGGTTCGGGTCGTGCGAGGACAGCCGGCCGGTGGCCGCCACCGCCTGGTGGTAGCGGGTGTGGAGCCGCCCGTCCTCCGCCACCAGGTGCGGCAGCGCGTCGACGTAGGTCGACTTGAGCTTCGTCAGCTCCCGGTACTGGAGCACCTTCGCCGGCAGGTCGAAGCCGCGCTGCGCGAGCTGCTCCAGCACGTCGGCGCCGGTGGAGTACTTCTTCGTCTTGCGGGTGCGGCCGAGCACCGGCAGCCCGAGCTTCTCGAACAGGATGACGCCGAGCTGGGCCGGCGACTGGATGTTGAACCGCTCGCCCGCGAGGTCGAAGATCTCCTCGGCGAGGTCGCCGCTATCGAGCTCGAGGCGGCGCGACATCTCGCCCAGCACGCCGGCATCGAGCTCGATCCCCTCCTCCTCCATCGCCGCGAGGACCGGCAACAGGGGCGCTTCGATGCCCTCGTAGACCTCGCGCGCCCCCGGCGACTCCCCCCACTGGGGCGCGATCGCCTCGAGGATCAGGGCGGGCAGCACTGCCTGTTCGGCCGCGTAGATCCCGAGACCCGGGTCCTCGCCGAGCGCCGCCGTCGCACTTCCCAATCCCGCGTCCGCCGGTGTCGTCGCCTTGTAGAAGAGGCGGTCGAGGGCGACGGTCGCCAGTCCGAAGCTCCGCACCGCGGAATGAACCAGGTAGGCCATCAGCATCGTGTCGACCAGCCGCGCGGCGACCCGCGGACGACCCTCCCGGTGCGGACAGAGCCGGACGACTTCCTTCAGATCGTGTCCGATCAGTTCGAGACCGGGGTCGGCGAGCCACGCCCGCAGCGTCGCCGCCACGGCTTCCCGCATGCCGGGACGCCCGAAGTCCGCGAAGGCGGCCCGGGCGACCGTCCCGCCGTCGTCTCCGCCGGCAGCGCCTCCGACCGGCGCGAACGACAGCCCCACCGGTTCGCCGCCACGGCGGAAAACGACACCGACCGCGACGCGGGGACCCGGATCCCGTGCCGCCTCCTCGAACGCCTCGACGGAGTCCAGGATGACCGCCGGCTCGATCTCGGGGCCGCCGCTCTCGCTCTCGAGCTCCTTGAGCAGGCTCCAGAACTCGAACTCGCGGCACAGCTCCGCCAGCGCCTCGTAGTCCGGCGTCTCCATCCTCAGGGCCTCGGCATCGAAGGGGACATCGAGATCGGTGTGGATCGTGACCAGCTCCTTCGACAGCAGGGCCTTGTCGGCGTGCTGCTCCAGGCCCTCCCGGTACGCCTTGCGCCTGAGCTCCGGCGCCGCCTCGAGCAGAGCCCGGAGGTCGCCGTACTCGCGGATCAGCGTCTGCGCGCCCTTCTGGCCGATCCCCGGCACACCGGGTACGTTGTCCACCTTGTCGCCAACCAGGGCAAGGACATCGACCACCTGCCCGGGCGGCACCCCGAAGTCCTGCTCGACCAGGGCCGGGTCGTAGGTCTTCTCGCGACCCGTGTGGAGCAGCGACACCCGGTCGCTGACCAACTGGAACAGGTCCTTGTCCGCGCTGACGATCGTCACGTCGTAGCCCGCCTCCTGCGCCTTCCTCCCCAGGGTCCCGAGCACGTCGTCCGCCTCGTAGCGCTCCAGTTCGAGGATGGGGATGCGAAAGGCCTCGATCGCCCGTCGGATCGCCGGCATCTGCGCCCGCAGATCCTCGGGCATCGGCGCCCGGTTCGCCTTGTACTCCGCGTACGCCTCGGTCCGCACCGTGGCGCGCCCCACGTCCAGCGCGATCCCGAGCAGGGGCGGTTCTTCCTCGCGCAGCAGCTTGCGCAGCATGTTGATGAAGCCGTAGATCGCGTTGGTCGGCTCGCCCGCCGACGTCGACAGACCCCGGATCGCGTAGAAGGCCCGGAAGATCGTCGAATACCCGTCGATCAGGAAGAGGCGCTTGGCGGTCACGGCAGCGACTACTCTAGAAGCTCACGCCGTAGGATGTCGGTGCCCAACCGCGAACTGTCACCGCAAGCCATGCCTCGCACACTCCCCGCCCTGCTTCTCCTCGCCGCGCTCACGCCAGCCGCGGCGCCCGCGCAGCCGACCGAGGAGCAGGTGCGGCTGCACGGTATCGGCTACGCGCAACTCGAGAACGAGCGCGAGGCCGAGGCCGAGAGCACCTACCGGGAACTGATCGAGCTTGCGCCCGACGAACCTCTCGGTCACGCCAACCTGGCCGTCGCGCTGCTCCGGCAGGACGAGAAGGAGGCGGCTCTCTCCGCGATCGACCACGCCCTGGAACTAGGCGGCGACCGGGCCGACCTGCTGCTGATCCGCGCCGAGATCCTCCAGTGGACAAGCCGCAACGACGAGGCGCTGGTGGACTACCGTCGAGCCGCCCGAGCCGCGCCCGACGACCCTGAGACCCAGTACGCCCTGTTCCGGCACGCGGACATCATGAGCGGACCAGAGGCCGAAGCCGATCGGCGGACCGCGGTCGACCGGCTGAGGCGCCTGCGGCCCGACAACCTGGTCATCCTGCTGCTCTCCGGAGAGGCCGCCCTCGGGGACGGCGACCGCGGCCGCGCGAGCGACGACTACCTCCGCGTGCGGGAGCTGATCTGGCAGGCCCAGCCGACCGCCGAACAAGTGGTCGAGGAAGTCCTCGACGCACTGGAAGCGGATGACCTGGACCGCGCACGCAGCCAAGCCCGGAGAGTCACGAACGTCATGAAGGGGACCGCCGGCTGGACAAGCAGCCAGGTCGAGGTCTTCACGAACATCCAGGGCATTCCCGTCGAGCGCTTCGAGGACGAGTCGCCGATCGAGGACTTCGGGCCGGCGCTCGTCGTCCGTTTCCGGGCGACCCGCCTCGACAACGCGGCCGCCGCCGGCCGAGCGCTCGAAGTCGCGGACTTCGACGGCGACGACCGGCCCGACATCGCGTGGGTGGCCACAGAGGATGGCTCGGACCCTCCACTCTCGCGGCTCCAGTTGCGGCGCGCCTCCGCCGGGCTCGCGGCGCCCGGCACGGCCCCGGAAACGGGCGCCCGACTGCTGATCGCCGGCGACGCCGACAACGACCGGCGGCTCGACCTGGTCGCCGTTGGCGATCCCCTCGCCGTCTGGCAGGTCGATGCCTCCGCCGACACGCCCCGGTTCGGCGACGCCAGCGACCGCTTCCTGGCGCGGCCGCTCGGCGTGGACGCCGCCGACCTGATCGACTTCGACAGCGACGGCGACCTCGATCTCGCCGTCGCGCGCACCGGCGGCGCGCCCGATCTGCTGCGGAACGTGTCCGGCGAGGAGGTCTTCGCGGACCCGCTCGAGGCCCTGGGAGCCAAGGCGCTTCCGCAAGTTGAGCCGCGGCGGTTCCATCACCTCCAGGCCACCGACGCCGACCGCGACGGTGACACGGATCTGCTGCTGGCCTACGACGCCGGCGTCCTGTGGCTCGACAACCTCCGGCAGGGGCGTTTCGCGGAGAGAACGCCTCCAGCACCAGAGGGCAACCTGCTGGGAAGGCTCGTCGGCCGGTTGCTCGGCGACGACTCCGAGCCCGCACTCGCGACCGGGACGCCGGTGCGCGTCGTCCGCACCGCCGACCTCGACCGCGACGGGATTCCGGAGTTCGTGCTCGCCGGCGCCTCCACGGTCATACTGAAGGCCGGCGAGAACGGTGCGCTCACCCCCTTCCCGCTGACGTCGGAATCGGTCCCCCTGCCTAACGGCGCCACCGACCTGGCCCTGCTCGACGCCGACAACGACGGCCGCCGCGACCTCGCCCTGGTCGCCGATGGCGAGCTGCGGGTACTGACCCAGACCTCCGCGTCGGGACCGGAGGCGCTCGAGTTCCAGTTCGCCCAGGTCATGGGACTGGCCCGCGACGCCGGGATCTCGGCGGTGCGGGCCGAGGATCTGGACGCCGACGGCGACCAGGATCTGGTCGCCGTC
>WTGL01000169.1:0-1412 GCA_011523565.1 Acidobacteriota bacterium | reverse complement strand
CACCTCCGGTCTGTACCGGATCGAGAACCTGAACGGCTCCGAGAACAACTGGCTCCGGGTTCGCCTGGTCGGCCTCGACATCGGCAACCAGAAGAACAACGTCTTTGGCCGCGGCACGACGATCGAAGTCAAGTCCGAGCGGGCGTACCAGTACATCGAGGTCGACCGGCCGATCACCCACATCGGTCTCGGCAACCGGAGGAAGGCCGACCTGATCCGCGTCGTGTGGGCGAACGGCGTGCCGCAGAACCGCCTCGAGCCGGGCGAGAACATGACGATCGTCGAGGAGCAGGTGCTCAAGGGCAGTTGTCCCTTCCTGTACACCTGGGACGGCGAGAAGATCACCTTCGTCACCGACCTGCTGTGGGGCGCGCCGCTCGGCATGCCGCTGGCCGACGGCATCTGGAACGGCTACGACCCGGACGAGTTGGTGCGCGTCGACGGTGCAACGCCGCGCGATGGCTTCTACGACATGCGGATCACGGAAGAGCTATGGGAGGCCGCCTACATCGACCGGGCGCGGCTCTGGGTGGTCGACCACCCGCGCGATGTCGACGTGGCCAGCAACCTCCGGATCGTTCCGGGCCGGGGACACGTCGGCCGCCCCGCCGACGAGGTCGTTGCGAGCACCGCTATCCGGCCCGTGGTCCGGGCCACCGACGGCCGCGGCCGCGACGTGACGGAGCGCGTCCGGGCCCGCGATGAGGTCTACGCCGACGGTTACGAACGCTCGCGCTACCAGGGTCACACGGCCAGGCCCTGGACCTTCACATTCGACCTCGGCGAGGCGCCCGGGAAGCCGGTGCGGCTATGGCTGGACGGCTGGGTGTTTCCCGCCGACGCGAGCCTGAATCTCGCCATCGCCCAGGCGGTGGAGCACGGCGGCCTGGAGATGGTCATGACCCGGCTCGAAGTCGAAACGGCGTCCGGCTGGCAAACGCTCCTGGACCCGATGGGCTTTCCCCCCGGCAAGACGAAGACGATGGTCGTCGACACGCCGCCGCTGCCGGCGGGCGCCACGCGGCTGCGCATCGTCACCACGCGCTGGCTGCACTGGGACAGGGTGGCCTGGAGCACGGACATGGGCGGAACGGACAGTGTCGTCGTGCAGGCCCGTCTCGACGCCGCGTCCGCGGAACTCGCCTACCGGGGGTTCTCCGCCCCGACACGGCCCGCCCCCAACGGCCCGCACCTGTTCGACTACCAGCGCACCAGCACCGAGTCCCCGTGGTTGCCCTTCCCGGGCCGGTACACGCGCTTCGGGGACGTCCGCGAGCTGCTCACCGAGGTCGACGACCGCCAGGTTGTGATCGGCCCCGGCGACGAGATCCGGGTCCTGTTCGATGCCCGCGAGCTGCCGGCGCCGGCGCCGGGCCACGTGCGCACCGTGTTCCTCGAGAGCTTCGGCTGGG
>WTGL01000280.1:515-3472 GCA_011523565.1 Acidobacteriota bacterium | reverse complement strand
GGCGCTCTCGTTGCACGAGGTCACGACCGAGACCGACCGCTACATCAGTTGGCCAGGCCAGGCGCTGGCCTACAAGATGGGCGAGCTGAAGATCCGCGAGTTGCGGGCAAGGGCCGAGGAGACGCTCGGTGCGGACTTCGACGTGCGCCACTTCCACGACGCCGTGCTCGCCAATGGTTCCGTGCCGCTGGACATTCTCGAAGAGCTGATCAACGCCTGGATCGAGGCGCACAGGTCCTCATAGCGGGATCGACTCGCTGTCCGCGACATGGTCGATTTCCTGATCTGGTTGGAAGAAACTCGCCCTTCCACCTGGATGCGGGAGTCGGGTGGCGCCTTCTTCTCGAGCCTGGTGTTTCACTCGATCGGGATGGCCTTCGTGGCTGGCATCCATGTGGTGACGGATCTGCGCGTCCTCGGAGTGGCGCCCGGGGTTCCGCTTTCGCTGATGCGACGCTACGTTCCCGTGCTGTGGGCGAGCCTGGCGGTGGTCACGGCTTCCGGGCTCCTGCTGCTGCTGGCGTACCCGGCGAAGGCGCTGACCAATCCGCTGTTCTACTTCAAGCTGGTGGCTATTGGGGTCGCGCTCTGGATCATGAGGACGCTCCAGCGCGGAGTCCTGAGGGATTCCCGGCACGATGCGGCGCCGGCCCCGACACGGGAGCGGATGCTGGCGCTCGTCTCGCTCGTGCTGTGGGCCGCGGTGATCACCTCGGGCCGGTTTCTCGCCTACACGGCGAAGGTCATGATGGCTTCCCACCTCCAGTACTGAGGCGGCGATGGAAGACCTGCTGTACTCGATCGGTCAGAAGAGCGGCATCTACGACTTCATGCATACGTCGTGGGGCTGGCCGACGGTGGAGTCGCTTCATTTTCTTGGCCTCTCGCTGCTGATCGGTGCGATCGGCTCATGGGATCTCCGGCTGCTTGGCGTGGCGCGGGGGATTCCGATGGCGGCCCTGCACCGGCTCGTGCCCTGGGGAGTCGGCGGCTATCTCCTGAACGTCTGTACCGGCTTTCTGTTCGTCGTCAGCGCGCCGAACCAGTATCTCTACAACCCGGCGGTCCAGATCAAGTTCTCCTTGATGGCGATAGCGGGTCTGAACATCCTGGTCTTCTACCGCTTTGCGTATCGTCCGGTAAGGGCTGCCGCCGCGGGCACCGCGGCGCCCGTCCGGGCCCGTACCGCCGCCGCGATCTCTCTCGCCTGCTGGGTCGGGGTCATCGTCTGCGGCCGCCTGATCACCTACTTCCGGCCGCCCTACCACTGGTGCTTCTGGTGTTGAGCAGCCGGCAGGCTACAGGGCGGCAGCGACGGCGCTAGTTGTCTTCGTCGTCGTCCGGCGGCGGCTTGGCCGGCTCTTCGTCGACGAACCGGAAAGGCAGCCGTTCTTCACCCTCAGCGGGCGGTGTGGCCTGAGGCCGCGCGGGAGTTCGGCGAAGACGCCATTCCGCGCGGACGGGCGGCGTGCTGCTCGCGGCGTCCAACTCGGCCTCAACCTGCTCGATGAGCTCTTCCGCGGACTGGCCCTGGTCGAGATCCTCGAGTTCCGCCTCGATCAGCGCCAGCAGTTCGTCGGTGGACAGATCGTCCAGGTTCGGTGATTCACCGGCGGCCCGTGGTGCGGCGGCGGGAGCCCTGTCGGCCGCGACGACCGGATCGGCAGCGGGAGCGGCCTCGGCGGCAGGAGTTGCCTCGACGCCGACCGCTACGACCGGCGCCGGATCCCGGGGAGGCCTGGAGGGATCGTCCGGAACCGGAGAACTCTCGATCAGTACGCCGCCCCCTGATGACGGCAGCGCGGCCGGACCGAGACCGACCTCGATCAGTCCGCCGGTTTGGCGGACCTGGTATCCGGGCAGAGCCTGGGTGAGGTCGACGACCACCCGCAGGAAGTTCGGATGCTTGCCGGTGCGCACCTCGAGCGCGGGGCTGCCAGACGCCGGCAGCGGCATCTCGGCGACGGAGCGGTCGATGCCGAACAGGTCGAGCACCACGCGCGGCGGCTCGGGCAACTCGAAGTGGCGCACCGCCTGCACGCCGTCCGTCACGTTCAGGCGCAGCACGTCACCGCTGAGCGCCGCCGAGGTCAGGCGGTCGGTCTGGGCAACGGCCGTCGCAGTAAGGAGGGCCGATGCGAGACAGAGGAGGGTTCTCACGGCGGTTTGACGCATGCTGAAGGACCGGAGTCTACCACCGCCTCTGCGATAGCCTGCGCGGCAGCCATGCAGCGCTTCGCACCGGCCGTCTTCGCCGCCCTGGCCGCCTCGTCCTGGGCGGCGCTTCCGGCGCAGGAGACGCACCCGTTCTCGGTCCACGACATGCTGGCGATGGAGCGGCTTTCGGACCCGCAGATGGCACCGGACGGATCGGCCGTCGCCTTTGCCGTCCGCACGACCGACCTGGCCGCGAACCGGGGTCGAACGGATCTCTGGTCCGTACCGGTGGAGGGTGGACCGCCCCGCCGCCTGACGACACACGAGGCGGCCGATTACCACCCGCGCTGGGTACCCGACGGCCGGGATCTCTTCTTTCTCTCCACGCGCTCGGGGAGTTCACAGGTCTGGCGTCTTCCCCTCGCTGGAGGCGAACCGCGCCAGGTGACGGACCTGCCGTTCGACGTCGGCAACCTGGTCGTGTCTCCGGACGGCCGGAGGATCGCCCTGACGATGGATGTGTTCGTCGAGTGCGAGACGCTTGACTGCACGGTGGAACGGCTCGAGGAGCGGGCGTCCGGAAAGACCACCGGCGTCGCCTACGACGACCTCTTCGTGCGCCACTGGGATGTCTGGAAAGATGGCCGGCGCTCCCATGTGTTCGTCGTCGATCTGGACGACTCGGGAGCTGCTGTCGGAGAACCGGTCGACCTGATGCGGGGGCTCGACCAGGACGCCCCGCCGAGGCCCTTCGGCGGCGCCGAGGAGCTCGCCTTCGGGCATGGCGGCGACGCGGTCAT
>WTGL01000280.1:0-505 GCA_011523565.1 Acidobacteriota bacterium | reverse complement strand
CGCCTCCAACCCGGCCTGGGACAGTCACCCGGTGCTGTCGCCGGACGGCGACACGCTGGCCTGGCTGGCGATGGAGCGGCCGGGCTACGAGTCCGACCGGTTCCACGTCCGGCTGGCCCGCCTCGACGGTGCGCGGCTCGCGGACGAGCGGCCGCTGACCGCCGACTGGGACCGTTCCGTGTCGGGCCTCGCCTTCTCGGCCGACGGCGGCACGCTCTACGTCACCGCGGCCGACGTCGGCCAGCGGAGCCTGTTCGCCGTCGATGTGGCCGGCGGTGGGGTGACCCGGCTGCACGGCGAGGGCTCGATTGCCGGTCTGGCGGTGTCGGAGGACCGGCTCGTGACCCTCCACAACGACCTGGCTGGCCCGTCGGAGCTCTACGTGAGCGCGCCGGACGGCAGCGGCAGGAAGGCGCTCACCGCGATCAACGCGGAGCAGAGGTCGGCGGCGCGGGTGGGCAGCTACGAGCAGTTCACGTTCGCCGGCTGGAACGGCGAGACGGTG
>WTGL01000315.1:22265-23593 GCA_011523565.1 Acidobacteriota bacterium | reverse complement strand
GTCGCCCCCGGTGACGGCGGCGTCGCCGAGTTCGATCAGGTGGCCCGCGAGTTCGCGGGCGAGGCGGAGTCTTGCAGGCAGCGGGGGCGCGGGCAGCGGCCGCGGCAGGCGATGTTCGAGACCGGCGGCTTCGGCGGCAGTTCTGAAGGCCACCTCGTCCGGGGGCGAATCGTCACCGTGGAAGACGGCGTCGAAGGCCTCAGGCCAAGTCCGTTCCAGACGTTCGGCGAGGAGGTGGCGCTCGCGGGCATCGAACGTCATCGCGCGAGGCACGACGCGACGCGCCCCGGCGGCCGCGAGCCGGGGCATGGCCGTCTCCAGGACCCCCGGCTGATCCGTCCAGCCACCGACGAGGGGCCAGACGAGGGTCGCGTGCCGGGCCGGGACTGGCGCGAATGGCAGGTCGGGCTGGGGACCCTCACGGAGCTTCTCCCGCAGCAGGGCCGCCTCCGTAACCAGGCAGTCGAGCAGATCGACGGCGACGGTGGCGTTCTCGGGAAGCTCGGCGGCCGCGGCGACAACGGGGCTCAAGGGGCTGACGCCGGACGCGGGCCGCGGCGAATGAGGGGCGTCCTGCCGCAGCCATCGCCAACCGGCGGCAAGCGCGACCGAGACGCCTTCCGCCACGACGTGCAGAACGAGGGGCGCGCCGGCACCGGCCGCGGCCTCGACGATCGCCGCGTGGAGCGGAGCGCAGTCGGCCGGGAGCGGGGGAACGTAGACGATGTCCGCGGCCCTGCGGACGAGTCGCCAAACGTCGGAGGCGGCTGGCGCCGGTCCGGCGTCCGCGGTCCGCAATCCGCCGGTGGCGAAATCGCAGCAAAGCCGTCCGTCGTCCCCGACCACCGGCCAGCGGGAGAAGCTGTGACGAATCCAGAGGTTCGCGGGTTCGGCGACGTGTTCCCGAAGCGTGAGGGACGTCACTTGACTACTTCGACTCGAGCGCGGCGGCGACCGCTGCCTCCACCGCCTTCTGCACGTAGCGGGCGAGGACGTCCCCCTCGACGTTCACCCGGTCGCCCGGCTTCAGACCGCCAAGGGTCGTCACCTCGAGGGTGTGCGGGATCAGCGCCACGTCGAAGGTCCGTTCGTCGAGCGCCGCGACGGTCAGGCTGACGCCGTCGATCGTGATGCTGCCCTTGAGCACGATGCCCGTCTCCAGTCCGGCCGGGACGTTGAACGTGACGACGCGGTGGTCCCCCTGCTCCTCCACCCGCGCTACCCGGGTCGTCGTGTCGACGTGCCCCTGGACCCAGTGGCCGCCCAACGGGTCCCCGGCCGAGAGCGGCGGCTCGAGGTTCACCTCGTTGCCGGCCCGCAGCGCACCG
>WTGL01000315.1:11122-22255 GCA_011523565.1 Acidobacteriota bacterium | reverse complement strand
CTAAGAGAATCACGTCCGGTCCGCGCCTGCTGACTCGCAGTTCGTCCAGGCGCAGGGCATCGGCCAGCCGCCGCGGTCCGTCGCCGCCGAGGGGACCCGGCGCCGCCTTGCCGCCGATCAGAACGGGCGCGCAGCACACCGCCGCTCGGTCCCACAGCCCGGAGCCGGAAAAGGCGGCGAGCACTTCCCCGCCACCCTCGACCAGCACGTTGGAGACCCCACGGTCGAAGAGGTCCTCCAGTACGCCGGCCGGCTCGACGGCGGAAAGACCCACCACCTCGGCGCCGGCGCGGCGCAGCCGATGGCGCCGCGTCGCCCAATCCCGAGCGTCCGCCGACATCGAGGAGCCGATCTCCCGCGGAGCCTCCGTGTAGACGACGACCGGTCCCTCGACCTCGAACATCCGCGCCGCGGCCGACAGCCGTAGCCGCCGATCGAGCACCACCCGCAGGATCGGCCCCTGCGCCCGGCCCAGCCGCCGGTTCAGCCGTGGATCGTCGGCCTGCGCCGTGCCGCTGCCGACCACGATCGCCTGGTGCTCTTCCCGCAGTTCGAGCGCCCAGCGACGCCCCCGCTCCGACGAGATCCACTGGCTGTCGCCGGTCGCCGTCGCAATCCGGCCGTCCAGGCTCATCGCCCACTTGAGCGTCACGGCGGGGCGCCGGTGGAGGACGCGGATCAGGAAGGGCACGTTCATCTCGACCGCCTGATCGGCGAGCAGACCGCTCTCGACCCGCAGGCCCGCCGCCCGCAGCCGCGCGGCGCCGCCGCCCTCCACCTCGGGGTTCGGATCACGGTGGGCGAAGACGACGCGCTTGACCCCGGATTCCAGGATCCGCCCCGCACAGGGCGGTGTCCGGCCGTCATGGTTGCAGGGCTCGAGGGTGACGTAGATCGTGCCGCCGTGGGCGCGGTCGCCGGCCTGCCCGAGCGCCATGGCCTCCGCGTGCTCGCCGCCCGCGCGCCGGTGCCAGCCCTCGCCGACGACCTCGTTGTCCCGCACGACGACCGAGCCGACCATCGGGTTCGGCGCCGTCGTCGAGCGGCCGCGTCGCGCCAGCGTCAGGGCCCGGCCCATCGCCCGCCGGTCCGCGTCGTCGAAACGCCGGTGCGCCCCAGGCCCGGCCGCGCTCATCCGAACAGGGCGGCCGCAAAGGACCGCGGCTTGTACTCGACCATGTCCTCAACCGTCTCGCCCACGCCCAGGTAGGCGACCGGGAGGCGCAGATCGCGGGCGATCGCGACCGCCATGCCGCCCTTGGCCGTCCCGTCGAGCTTGGCCAGGAAGACGGCGTCGATCGGGACCGCCGCTCCGAACTCGCGTGCCTGCACGAGCGCATTGTGGCCGTTGCCGGCGTCGACCACGAGGAGGGTGAAGACGTTCCAGGCCTCACCACCCGCCCGCCGCGCGACACGATGGACCTTCGACAGTTCCTCCATCAGTTGGCCGCGGGTATGGAGGCGCCCCGCGGTGTCCACGATGAGATGGTCGATCCCGCGCGCGGTGGCCGCCTGCACGGCGTCGAAGACGAGCGCGGCCGGATCGCCGCCCTTGGGGCGCCGGACCACCTCGATCCCCAGCCGTCCTCCCCACACCTCGAGCTGTTCCGCGGCCGCGGCTCGAAAGGTATCGCCGGCCGCGAACAGGACCTTCTCGCCCCGGGCCAGGGAAGCCTGCGCCAGCTTCGCGGCGGACGTCGTCTTGCCGGAACCGTTGACACCCACCAGGAGGGTGATGCGCGGTGCCGCCGGCAGCGCGGCCGGCGGCGCGTCGAGCAGGAGCACCGCCACCTCGTCGACCAGCAACTGCCGCAGCGCGTACTCGTCCCCGGCCGCGATCGGCCCCGCATCCCCCGCCTGACGCAGCCGCTCGACGAGCTCGAGCGAGGTCTCGACGCCCAGGTCGGACTCGATCAGGGACTCCTCGAGTCGCTCCAGCACCTCCTCATCGATGCGGGCTGCGCCCCCGAGCGCGGTGCTGATCCGGCCGACGAGCCCGTTGCGGGTACGGCCCAGGCCCCGGCGCAGCCGGTTCCACAGGCCTCCTCTTCCGGATTCCCGCGATTCGCGGGAATCAGTCCCGACCGTCGCCGCGGCCGTGCCGCTATCCGTTCCGGTGCTCACCGCGCGCTCCCGGACGACGGACCACGGCTGTCGGCGAGAAAGGCCCGGAGTTCGCGCCGCACCAGCGCCGGATCGAGATCGGCGACGATCTCGCCCCTACCCGGCGCGGCCGGCAGGATCCAGACGAGTCCGCTCTCCCGCGCCTTCTTGTCGCGGTCCATCGCCTCGACGAGGCGGTCCACGTCGAGGTGAACGCCGCGCCGCTCCTCCACCACGCCGAGGTCCGGCGGCTCCAGCCGGTCGATCATCCGCCCCAGGCGCGCCGCGAACTCCGGGTCCAGACCACGGCGCAGGGCGAGGCGGAGCGCGAACCGCATGCCGTGAGCCACGGCGTCGCCGTGGCGCAGGTCCCGGTAGCCGAACTCGGACTCGATCGCGTGCCCCAGGGTGTGGCCGAAGTTGAGCAGCCGCCGGCGGTCTCCCTCTTCGAGGTCGGCTTCGACGACGCCCAGTTTCGCTGCGATCGAAGCCGCGACGACGGGCGTCAGGATGTCGGCGTCCACCGAGAGCAGGCGATCCAGCGATTCCTCCACCAAGGCCAGAAGATCGAGATCGAGCAGCGCGGCCATCTTGACCACCTCGAACAGCCCGGCCCTCAACTCGCCGGACGGCAAGGAACGCAGGGAAAAGGTGTCGGCGAGCACGAAGCGGGGATGGTGGAAGGCGCCGACCGTGTTCTTGCCGCCCGGCAGGTCCACGCCCGTCTTGCCGCCGACCGAAGCGTCGACCTGGGCCAGCAGCGTGGTCGGGATCTGGACATAGTCGATGCCGCGCAGAAAACCGGCCGCCACGAAGCCTCCCAGGTCGCCCACCGAGCCGCCGCCGAGGGTGACCAGGCGACTGTCGCGCTTGCCGCCGCGCTCGAGCATCTGCCGCCACACGGAACCGGCGCACTCGAGGGTCTTTGCCGCCTCACCGTCGGGAACCTCGATCGTCTCGATCCGCGCGGCCGGTTCGAGCAGATCGCGCGCGGCCTCGCCGCAGTGGCGGTCCGGCACCTCGCTCGTGACCAGGAACACGACCCGCCCGCGGCACCAGCCCGCGACATCTTCGAGCGCACCTCCACCACCCGCGGCGAGGAGTCCATGTCCAACCAGGATCTCGCTTACGCCGCGCGGGTGCGAGAGCGTCAGTCGGCGCGGCCCGTCCGCGGCGAGCTCCGCCACGGCGGAATCAGCGGCCGCCCTGGGGACGGATCCGCAGCCCCAGGTCGAGCAACTGCTCCTGGTCGACCGTCGACGGCGCCTCGGTCATCAGGCACACCGCCGAGGCCGTCTTCGGGAAGGCGATCACGTCCCGCAGCGAGTCGGCGCCCGCCATCAGCATGACGATCCGGTCGACGCCGAGTGCGATGCCGCCGTGGGGCGGCGCGCCGTAGCTGAGCGCCTCGAACAGGAAGCCGAAACGACGCTCGGCCTCCTCGGCGTCGATCCCCAGCAGGGCGAGCACCCGCTTCTGCACGTCCCGGTCGTGGATACGAATCGAGCCGCCGCCGATCTCGTTGCCGTTGAGCACCACGTCGTAGGCGCGCGAGCGGACCGAGCCCGGGTCGCTCTCCAGGCGATCCAGGTCGGACATGTGCGGCGACGTGAAAGGATGATGCGTCGCGTTCCAGCGCCCTTCGTCGCCGTTCCAGGTCACGAGCGGGAAGTCGTGCACCCACAGGAACTCGTGCGCGTTCTCGCGCATGTGGCCGAAGCGCCGGCCGACCTCTTCCCGCAGCGAGCCGAGGGCGGCAGCCGCCGTCGGTTCCGGCGCCGCCACGAGGAGCGCCATGCCGCCCTCCTCGACGCCGAGCCGGTCGGCCAGCGTTTCCACCTGCCCCTGGCTCAGGGCGCTCTTCACCAGGAACGAAGGTACGCCGTTCTCCCGCTTGACCCAGAGCACGCCCGCGGCGCCGTGGCGACGGGCGATGTCCGCGTACTCGTCCACCTGGCGGCGACTTGAGGAGGAGGCGCCCGGGACGTGGACGCCGCGCACCACGCCGCCGGCCGCAATCGCCGCCTGGAAGGCACGAAACTCCGTGTCCCGGAGGCAGTCGGTCACATCCGTGATCTCGAGATCGACCCGCAGATCCGGACGGTCCGAGCCGTAGCGCCGCATCGCGTCGTCGTAGGAGAGACGCGGGTAGGAGACCGGCGGCTCGATCCCGGCCAGGGGGAACACCCGCGAGAAGAGACCCTCGACGAGGGCGAAGACATCCTCCTCGTCGACGAACGACATTTCGACGTCGATCTGCGTGAACTCGGGCTGCCGGTCGGCGCGCAGGTCCTCGTCGCGGAAACAGCGCGCGAACTGGACGTAGCGCTCCAGCCCGCTGACCATCAGGATCTGCTTGAACAACTGGGGCGACTGCGGCAAGGCGTAGAAGCTGCCGTGATTCAGGCGGCTCGGCACCAGGTAGTCGCGGGCTCCCTCCGGCGTCGACCGGGTGAGCATCGGCGTCTCGATGTTGACGAAGCCCTGCTCGCGGAAGTACGCCAGGCTCTCGATCGTGAAGTCGGAGCGCATCCTCAGGTTGCGCTGCAGGCCGGCCCGGCGAAGGTCGAGGAACCGGTACTTGAGGCGGGTCTCCTCACTCGCGTCCTGAGCGCCCTCCACCCCGAACGGCATCGGCTCGGATCGGCCCAGCACGCGGCCGGTCTCGACCCGCACCTCGATCTCGCCGGTCGCCATCTTCGGGTTCACCTTGTCCGGGTCGCGGCGCACGACCTCGCCCTCGACCTCGACCACCCACTCCAGCCGCGCGGGTTGGAGGGCCGCGGCGGCATCCGGCGTCGTTTCCGGGTGCACGACCGCCTGCACGACGCCGCTCCGGTCGCGCACGTCGAGGAAGATCACGCCGCCGTGATCGCGGCGTCGATGGACCCATCCCTGGACCTTCGTCTGCCGGCCGACCTGTTCGGTCGTCAGGGTTCCTGCCTGCGTTCTCTTCACGTGCGTGTCCGTTCGGTCCGTATGCCTGCCTTCGTCCCGGTCGCCCGTCAATCGGGACGCCGGCCCACGAAGCCCCCGATCCTCGCACAACTAGGGCTGCTCGTCAGGACGTATCTTCGCGGCCACGGCCGCCGCGAAACCGTCCCGCGGGATCGTCTCCTGGGTGCGGTCGGAGAAGTCCCTCAACACAACCTCTCCGCTCTTCTCTTCGTCCTCACCGAACAGCACGACCCACCGGCAGTCATGCCGGGCCGCCTGCTTCAGTCGAGCCTTGAGAGGCCGGAGAGAATCGAACTCACAGACCGCGGGGATACCGGCGGCGCGCAACTCCTGCGCGAGTTCCATGCCGTGCCGACGGTACGAGGCGCCGATCGCTATCACGCACACAGGTCTTCGACGATGGGCTTCGGCGTTCAGACGCTTGAAGGCTCCAGGGATCTTCAGCACCAGGTCGACCAGCCGGTCCTGACCGATCGCGAAACCGATACCGGGCACACTCGGACCGCCGAGCTCGGCGATCAGACCGTCGTAGCGCCCGCCGCCCAGGATCGCGTTCTGGGCGCCCAGGGCGGTGGACGTGATCTCGAACACGGTCCGCGTGTAGTAGTCGAGGCCGCGCACCAGCTTGTCCTCGATCCGGTGGGCGACATCCGCCTGGACGAGTTGCTCGCGCACCTCCCGGAAGTGGTCGTGAGCCCGACCGCCCAGGTCATCGAACAACCGCGGCGCATTCTCGAGCAGCTCTCGCTCCTTCGGAACCTTCGTGTCGAGGATGCGCAGGGGATTCGTCTCCAGCCGTCGCCGGCTGTCCGCGCCCAGTTCGTCACGGTACGGTGCGAGGTACTCCCGCAGCCGCTGGGAGTAGCGCTTCCTGCATTCGACATCGCCGACCGAGTTGAGGCCCACCTCCAGGTCCTCGAACCCGAGTTGCTCCAGGAAGCGCAGCAGCATGACCAGGAGCTCGACGTCGCTGTAGGGCCCTGGATCCCCGATCAACTCGGCGCCGATCTGGTGGAACTGACGGTAGCGGCCCGCCTGCGGACGCTCGTACCGAAAGTAGGGGCCCATGTAGAAGACCTTGACCGGTTGAGGCCAGGACGCCATGTCGTGCTGAAGGTAGGCGCGTGCCACCGGCGCCGTGCCTTCCGGACGGAGCGTCAGGCTGCGACCCTTCTTGTCGTCGAAGGTGTACATCTGCTTGCCGACGACCTCGCTGCCCTCGCCGACACCTCGCACGAACAGCTCCGTCTCCTCCACGACCGGAGTCCGCACCTCGTCGTACCCGTAGAGGGAGAACACCTCGCGCGCCTTCTCCTCCACGAACGCAAAGACGGGGGCCTTCCCGACCAGGTCGTGCATGCCCTTGACGGTCCGGAAGCGGCGCTTCGCAGCCATGGCGCGATGGTATCCACCCCGGAGTCGATTTCCGGTGGTAGCGTCCCGGCAGGGACGAACCGGCCCGTGCAGATCGAACTCTCCGAACGCCAACGCGCCACCGTTGCCGCCGCGGCTACGATCGCGGCGGCCGCCGTCATCCTGGCCGCGGTCGTGGCGCTGTTCTGGGTCATCGGCAGTTTCTTCGCCGCCTTCTCGAACGTCTTCCTGCCGCTCGCGGTCGCGGCGGTTCTGGCGTTCGTGCTCCGGCCCTACTACGAACTGCTGAACGAGCGGCTGCGGTTCCCGAAGATCCTGGCGGTGGCCGCGGTGCTGCTGTCCCTGCTGCTGCCTGTGGCCGGCTTCGCCTGGTTCTTCGGCGCCCTGGCCGCGTCACAGATGACGGGGCTGATCGACGCGCTGCCCGACGCATCGGATCGCGTAGTGGACTGGGTAACCGAGACCTTGCCGGCGCTCAACGAACTCACCGAGACGATTCCATTCGCGGGCCGGGTGCGTGAGGCGATCGAGAATCTCGACCCGGCGAGCCTGCTCCCAGGCTTCGAACTTGTCGGCGACGCCACCGTGGACGTCCTCACGAGTGTCGGGGCCGGCCTCGCCTCGCTCTTCGCCTGGGCCGTCCTGCCGGTCTACCTGTGCTTCTTCCTGATCATCGACCCCGACCGCTTCCGCAAGCTGGACCACCTCTTCCCCTTCCTCAAACCGAGAACGCGGGAAGACGTGATCTACCTGATTCAGGAGTTCATCGACATCCTGGTCGCCTTCTTCCGCGGCCAACTCGTCATCGCCTTCCTCCAGGGTGCGCTGTTCGCCATCGGCTTCTCCATCGCCGGCCTGCGCTACGGACTCGTTCTCGGCCTGGCGCTCGGCTTCCTGAACATCATTCCCTACCTCGGCAGCATCGTCGGCCTGGCGGTGGCGCTGCCGATCGGCTACTGGCAGGAGGGCGGCGGCCTCAACCTCGTCATCTGGGTGCTGGTCGTCTTCGCGCTGGTTCAGCTCATCGAGGCCTACGTGCTGACGCCGCGGATCATGGGCGACCGCACGGGGCTCCACCCCATGGCGATCATCGTCGCCGTCTTCTTCTGGGGCTCGGCCCTCAACGGCATCGCCGGCATGATCCTGGCGATCCCGCTGACTGCCTTCCTGGTCGTGTTCTGGCGACTGGCGCGGGAGCGGTACATCGGCGAGGTGGTGTAGGCGTCCGGCAGTCCCTCGACGCCGGACCGCGCCCTGGGATGGCTGTGTTACGATACGCTACATTGTTACGAATCGTCACACGATGACGGAGGGCAACAGAGGCCATGGCCGGGACCGTTCTTCTATCGATCAAGCTCACCGCACGGCTGGCCGAGGTGACCGTGGCCGCGGTCCGGGCGGCTATTCGCCGCGGCACACTGAAGGCGGTAACCCTCGCACAGGCCGAGCGCACGGCGGTCCGATTCGTGGATCTGCGGGAAGCCGCGCGCTACTACGGATGGCCTCCGGCACTTGTGAACCGCCTGGAGGACGAAATGAGAGCCGGGGTTCCCGAGGGCCAGACCGTCTACAAGATGGACGAAGGATCGGCCAGGCTCTCCGGCGAAGTCCAAAGTACTTCTGAGCCGGAAGCAGCTCGTTCCGCTGTCGACGATCCGGCAGGCCCCGACACCGAGAGCGCCGTGGCGGCTGCACCGCAAAGGCAGGCCGGGTCCGCCAGTTCCGTGTCCCAAGCTCCCAGGGCCGCGGACCTGACGACCGATCCGAGCTCGGCCCGCGATGCCTGGCGGCGCGCGACGACGGAACTGGCCAAGGTCGGACAGATGCCGGCCGAACCTCCCCCGGGCTTCCGGCTCATCGTTCCCCGCGAGACGGCCGCGCTCCAGCAGCGGGAGGTGTACGACCTCGTGGTGGACGGCGAGGTCGTAGGTACGATCGCGGACGGAGGATTCGCGACCTACGTCAGCGAGAAGTGCTTCCGGGGCGAGGTCTTCGTCGACGGCAGAGGGGCGGTCAAGTGGCGGCCGCGCGTCCCGCTCGCGGCAGCCGACGCGAACCCCGTTTCTCCTCCCGGGAAGGAGAAACCGTAGGCCGATGTCACCGGATCTGGACCGACTCCGACTCGCCTTCGACTCCCAGCTCGCCGACGGACTAGAAGATGCGGAGCCGTCGTTCACGAGACGCCGCGTTTTCGGCCAGGTCCGGCTGCCGGGCAAGGTCACGTCCGTCATCGGAATGCGACGTGCGGGAAAGACGACGTTCCTGCATCAGTTGCGGGCCGAGAAGATGGCTGGAGGCATCGCACCATGGCGCCTACCGTTCCTGAGGCTCGAGGACGAGCGGTTTGCCGGACTGGACGCCCTTTCCCTGGGCGCACTGATCGACGAGTACCCAAGCCGTTATCTGGAGAATGCTGACGCCGCGGTCGAAGCCTGGCTGCTCGACGAGATTCAGGTAGTGCCGGGCTGGGAGCGCCTCCTGAGGCGCCTGCTGGACTCCCAGCGCAGCGAGTTGTACATCTCAGGATCCTCGGCTGCCCTGCTCTCCCGCGAGATCGCCACGGAGTTACGTGGACGCGGATGGACGGTCGCGATCTACCCGTTCAGCTTCGAGGAGGCACTTCGGCACGAGGGCACGGCCCCACCGCTTGATCCGTCCGCCGCCACGGAAGGGGAGGCAACCAGACTGGAATCGACCTTCGGCCAGTGGCTCGCCACCGGAGGGTTTCCGGAAGCTCAGGGACTGCCGGCGGCGGCCCGGCTACAGCTACTCCGGGACTACGTCGACGTGGCCATCCTGCGCGACGTGATCGATCGGTACGCCGTCCGCAACGTGACGGGTTTGCGTTGGCTGGCCCGCCACGTGCTGTCAAGCGCCGCGTCTCTGTTCAGCGTCGAGCAGTTCCACGCCAGGCTGAAGGCGCAGGCGATCGCCATCGGCAGGGACACCGTCCACGACTACCTCGCCTACCTTGAGGACTGCTTCTTGGTGCGAACGGTATGGATCGAGGCCGACTCGGAGCGCCAACGCATGGTGAACCCGCGCAAGGCGTATCCGGTCGATGCCGGTCTCATTCCCGCGTTCGACCGCAGCGGACGAGCCAATCTGGGGCATGCGCTGGAAACTGCCGTCCTCATCGAACTGGAGCGCCGGGGGTGCGAGGTGACCTACGTACGGACCCCGAAGGGCTACGAAGTGGACTTCCTGGCCCGATCACCGGACGGCGAGACGGCACTCATCCAGGTCTGTGCCGACGCCTCGGACCACGACACGGCGTCCAGGGAGCTTCGGGCGCTGGCTGATGCCGAGACGCGCTTTCCGAACGCTCGCAAGCGCCTGTTGACCCTCACACGGTCAGGCCTCCCGTCCGATGTTCCACGTGGGATCGAGGCTACGCCCGCCTACGAATGGCTCCTTGGGGCTTCAGTCAGCCTTCCGAAACCGGCTCCTGCAGGCTGGCTGTAAGCTCGTGTCGAGCGCATGAAGCCGTTCGAAGACGAGGACGTCGCGGAGAAGTTCCGGCTGCAACTAGAGCACCACCAGGCGGCCCGAGGCCGGCGCACCGGTCAACTGCTCCAGCGCGTAGCAGTACCAGCGAACCTGCCGGTGGTAGCGCTCGCCGCGCGAGACACCGTTGTCGCCGGAAGCACCGGCGGGTGCGTCGAGATCGCCCAGGTCGGTCTTCCAGTCGACGACGATCCACCTACCGTCGTCCTTGAGGTAGGCGAGATCGATCGCCCCCTCGACGATGCGGCGCTCGGAGTCGCCGGCCAGCGGAAGAAGGAACGGCGTCTCGCGCAGCACCCGTCGCGAGGCGCGAGCCGCGTCCGCCGCCGGGCTAGCGAGCGCCGCCGCCACGACGGACTCGGCCGCTTCGACCTCGGCACGCGTCGCCCCGATCAGAGAGCCGTGAAGAGAGGCCAGTTCCCCGACCCGCCCCGGTTCGCCCGATAGCGGCGCGTCCCGCAGCACGGTGTGGACCAGGCTGCCGAAACGGACTCCGCCAGGCCGGTCCCGGCTGCGATCCAGTTCCTCGACTGCGACCTCGGCGGCCTTTCCGGGCGGCTCTCTCTCGAGCTCGGTGACGGCGACCGGCCGGGCGCTCGGCTCCGAGCCTCGCGCAACGAGTTCTTCGCCATGGCGCCGCCAGCGTTCGAACCGTTCACGGTTCGCGTCGTCACCAGCCTCGATCAGCAGATCCTCGCCCAGCAGGCCGTAGCTCGCCGGCGGCTTCTCGTCGACCAACTCGGCGTCCCACCAGACAACGTCGTAGCCCGTGTCACCGCCGTCGACCGCGACGCCCGGGAAGGGGTGGCGGCCAGGCCGGACCGAGGTCTCCGGCTGCGGCTGGTGGTCGTGCTCGCCCGGGCGCCTTGCCACCGACCGCTCGCCGAACTCCGGGCAGGCCTCCGCCGGCTCGGACTGCCGCCACCGCTCCGCCGGCGGATAGACCGCGTCGTTCAGGCACTGGACCCAGCCCTTCCGTTTCGCATCGCCGACTGCCGGCACAACCAGCAGATCGCGGGCGCGAGTCGCCGCCACGTAGGCGACACGCACGCCCTCTGCCTCCTCTCGCCGGTCCTCGATCTCCTTGGCGTCCAGCAGCTCCTGAGGCGACAGGCCGAGGAGCCTCATCGCGCACAGGCCGTCCTCCGGGCGCACGGTCCGTTCGGCGCCGCGAGACAGGCCGGCCGTCAT
>WTGL01000315.1:10553-11112 GCA_011523565.1 Acidobacteriota bacterium | reverse complement strand
CTGGGTGCTCGCCGGGCGCTCGGCCTCCTCGTCCAACTGCTCGACGAAACCGCGAAAGGAGCGGCCGCCCGCGAGCTCGTAGCGGCGGGCGAGATCGCACACCCGCTGCGCGTTGCCCAGCACCTGGTTGCCGGCGGGCCGCAGCGCCATCGACGCCTGGGCCCGGGGCCTGGCCAGCACCTCCTGCACGGTGCGGACGATCGGCCGATAGTTCCGGCGGCGGTGAAGCTCGGCGAGGAAGTCCAGCACCTCGACCAGGGAGCGGAACTCTTCGGGCGGCTCGCCGTTCTCCCGCGCCCGCCGCGGGGCCCGGGACGGATCCCAGCCGCCATAGCGGGCCTTGAAGCGCAGCAGAAGCTCGTCGTCGAACGCGAACAGGCCGCCACGCAGCGTCGCGTAGACCGAGAGATCGTCGTCCGGCCACTCCACCGCCTTGAGGGCCGACCGTAGCGCCTCCACCTCTTCCCGCTCGTGGAAGGAACGGGCGCCAAGCAGGAGATGAGGGATGCCCACGGCCTCCAGTCCCCGAACGTACTCGCGGGACGTGTCCCGGTTCCAG
>WTGL01000315.1:8076-10543 GCA_011523565.1 Acidobacteriota bacterium | reverse complement strand
CGACCGTGGCATACGGCTGGCACGCCTCGATCTCCCGATTGCTCAGGTTGCGGGGACCGTAGGGCCTGGGTGGCGGCAACGCGATCACGCCGGGTTGACCGGCGATCGCTTCGCGGTGCTCGCCGAGGGCGATGTAGTCCGCGCTGCCGGCGTCATGGTCGCCCGTCATCAACGGCTCGAAGGCCCTGTTCACAAGCCGCTGGATCGGAGCGATCGACCTGAAGCTGGTCGTCAGGTGGAGGACCTCGACGCCGCGGTCGGCGAGCATCTCCTTCACGTCGTGGTAGAGCACGACGTCGGCGCGGCGAAAGCGGTAGATGGACTGCTTCGGATCGCCGACGACGAAGAGCTTGCCCGCTGCCGGCCGCACCTGCCTCCAGTCGCCCTGTTCGGGACTGTCGGCGGCCAACAGGAGCAGGATCTCGGCCTGAAGCGGATCCGTGTCCTGGAACTCGTCGATGAACAGGTGGCTGTAGCGCCGCTGCAGGTGGGCTCGGACCGTACCGTCCGACCGCAGCAGGTTCCGGGCCTTGATCAGGAGGTCGTGGAAGTCCAGCTTGCCGAGAGAAGTCTTTGCCTCCTCGTAGCGCTCGACCGCCCCAGCCAGCTCGTCACGGAGCAGCGCCGCGAGATCCGCGTTGGCCGCCCCCACGAACTCCTCAAGCCGCTCCGCCAGCCGCTGCCAGAGTCCCCACACCTGGTCCCGCGCCACGCCCTCCGCGAAGCCGCCGCGACCCTTGCGGGGCGCGCCGTAGCCGCTCAGGCGACGCTGCAGCTCGACGAGCCTCGCCTCCAGTTGATCCCGAAACGCCTCGCCGCCGTCCGCTTCCCCGCCACCGCCGTTCGGTCCCGAAGCGCCCAGTTCCCGTGCACGGGCCATCCAGGCCTCCAGCTCGATGACCCGGTAGAGGCCCCGTCGCAGGATGTCGCCGCGCCGCCCGTGCCGCAGGAGACCCGCAAGGCGTTCCACCCGCGCCGCAAGGTCGACAAGCCGCCCTTCGCGGTCGAAGTCCGGCCTTCGCCAGCTCGACGGGAAGTCGCGCCACTCGACCAGTCGCAAGGCGGTGTCGCGCAACCGCTCCAGCGGCGGCTGCCGCGGCGACCACGGCCCCGCCGTGAGCCGCGCCAGTTCCCGGCGCAGACCGGGCGGCATCGACTCGAGCTGCTCCTCGATCCAGCTCCGGAAGGCGCGGTTGAAGAGCCGCGGCGCCTCGTCCTCGGCCAGTTCGCCGAAGCCCGGATCGACGCCGGCTTCGACCGGCCGCTCCCGGAGGATCTCAGCGCAAAGCGAGTGGATCGTGCCGATCGACGCTTCCTCGAGCCGCGAGATCGCCGTCTCCAGGTTCTGCGTGCGCCTGTCGGCAACGCCGGCGGCGCGTAGCTTGAGCAGCCGTTTGTCCAGTTCCTCGCGCAAGCGCAGCTTCAGTTCGCCTGCTGCCTTCCGCGTGAAGGTGACGGCCGCCAGCCCGTCGACCCTGCCGAGGCCCTGCTCCAGGATCGCCACCAGACGCTCGACGAGCACGGTCGTCTTGCCGGTGCCGGCAGCCGCCTCGACCAGTTGGCTCTCGTCCAGCGCCTCCCGGATCCGCCTGCGAGCGGCCTCGTCCGCGAGTGGCCGCACGGCCTGGCCGGTCATCGTTCGAGCCTCAAGTCGTTGAGTGCCCCGAGGCGTCGCCTCTTTTTGCGAGCGGCGCGCAGTTCCTCGTAGGGGCCGCAGATCGACCGGTAGTCGCAGTAGCGGCACTCGTCCTTCGCAGGCGCGGCGGGAAGAAAGCCCTCCTCCAGGGCGCGGTCGACGGTGGCCAGCATCCTGCGGGCCGCGCCGCGGCTCCGCTCGTCGAGCGGGACGGAAACGTCGCTGTAGCCGCCGCGCTGCGTGCAGTAGAAGAGCCGGCCCGAGACGACGTCGCGGCCCAGAACGGCCTCAGCCGCCAGGCTGTAGAGCACTGGCTGCAGCACCTTGCCGCCGCCGATCACGAGAGAGCTGCCGGCGTGACGCGCGACGCCGGTCTTGTGATCGGTCACCCGCAGGCGACCGGCGGCGTCCGCTTCGACCAGGTCGATCGAGCCCCTGAGCGATGCAACACTTAGCACCGGCGCGGCTTCCCGGACGCTCTGCGGGTCCCGTTCGCCCGACCGAGCGAGGCCGAAGCCGAGCTCGGCGTGGATCGGTATCCAGCCACCGGGCTCGTCCGCCACGTGGCGCAGCCAACCCCGAAGATCGGCGCGCAGGCCCTCGAACTCGGCCTGCCATACGCGCTTGATGGGCGGCGCCAACCGGTCCCGGTAGTCGCGCTCGGCTCTCTTCAGCACGACATCGAGGACGCCGAACGCGTCCTCGAGCCGTGCGGATGTCACCGGCAGAAGCGCCGCCTCGCGGAGGGCGCCGAACAGCCGGAACTGGATCTCGTGGAAGATGCTGCCGCGGGTCAGGGGATCCAACTGCTCCAGTTGCACGAGTTCGTCG
>WTGL01000315.1:5090-8066 GCA_011523565.1 Acidobacteriota bacterium | reverse complement strand
CAGGACCTCCCGGGCCTCGTCACCCACGTCCACCAGGCCGTCGACCGGAAACCACCCCCTGCGCCAGCGCCTGGCCCGTGCCCGCAGTGCCCGCGCAAGGTGCTCGTTCGAGGACAGCAGGAACCGCGCCCGTCCCCGGCGTTCCGCCTCCGACAGTCCACCGCCGAGCAGCGGTTGAAGCATGGCGAGGTCGAACTCCGCCTCGTCGATCGCCTCCTCCGGGTTGGCGGGCGCCGGCCAGCCGACGACCGCCGCGCCAGCGGCGGCGGCCCGCCGGCCGAGAGTGTCGAGGTCGGGCAACCGACCCTCGGCGGCCCGCAGCAGGTCGAGGGCATAGAGGGACGGCACTCGGGCCCGGCCCTGCACGAGATCGACCCGCGGGTAGGAGGCGACCAGCGAGCCACCGGCCGCGCCGGCGGCGAGACGCAGCAGGAGTTGCTCGCGGCGGGTGCGGTCGACGTCGACCGCGAGGCGGAAGCCCGCGCCATCCAGGGCGCGTCGCCGCTCGTCCAGCAGGAGCGCGTCTTCGCTGGACCGCCTCGGGAAGACTCCCTCGGCCAGGCCCGGCACGAACACGAGATCGAAGGACCGTCCGGCAGCCTCCTCCACCGCGCCCACGAAGACGCGTCCGAAGCGGCGCTTCGGTGGCTCGCGACGGCTCAAGCGCAGGCGCTCGGCGAGCACTCGCTCTACCTCGTCCAGACCGACCTCGTCGACCTCGGAGAGCGGCCGTAGCTCCGCAAGCACCTGGAGCACGGATTCCGGGCGCCGGAGCGCCATCGTCGCCAGCCGGCCGAGACGGTCGAGCCAGATGCCCCAGTCGGCGCGCACCGGTAGATCGTCCAGAAACTCGACCAGAGGCAGCGCGAAGTCCCTGAGCGTGCCAAGACGCGCGATCTGACGCTCGAGGTAGCCCCGGCGGCTCTCGCTTTCGTCGGCGGCCTCGAGCAGTTGCAGCCGGAACTCGGCGTCGAGTCCCTCCAGGCGCTTCCGCCAGCGCCCGGAGCCGCCCACCACGGCCGCGTCCACCAGCAGGCGCTCCCACCGCGCCGGGGCCCGAAGCGCGCCGGCGGGCGCCCCGTCTTCCCGGACGCCGTCCGCGTCCTCCGGGTCGTCGGACGCGGGCGGGGGCTGCGGCTCCGCCGGCTCCGGTGACTTGAGCACCAGCTGCTCGCCCGCCGGTTCCACCCACGGAACATCCGTGAGCCTGGGCGGCGCACCGTCCGCGGCCGGCTCCGGCGTCTGGCCGAGCGAGAGATACTCCGCGAACCGGCTCGCCGAGAGCCGTTCACCGGCGCAGGCGAGCAGAGCCAAGAAAGCGCGGCCGGCCGGGTTGGGGCGCAGCGAACCCCGCGTGACGTAGGCCGGAACTCCGGCACGACCGAGCGCGTCCTCCACCAGGGGCAAGTAGGCACTTGGCTGGCGCACGAGGATGGCGATGCGGTCGAAGGCCTGACCGCCTGCCGCGGCGCGGCGGATGCGACGCGCGATCTCGACGCACTCCTGGCCCTCCCCCGCGGCCGAGAACAGGTCGACGGACGGCGGCGTCTCCTCGGCCGAAGGCATCCCCTCAGCGTCCACGCCCGTCTCGAAGACGAGGCGTTGCACGCGGCTGAGCGCGGCTTGCGGCTTGCCGTCCGCATCCTGATCGACGTTCGTCACGACCTCGTCGCCCAGCACCGAGGTCAGCCAATCCAGCGACTCGCTGTCACCGGCGGCGACGGTCGCCACGACCTTCCGGCTGCACGCGGCAAGGGCCCTCAACAGGTCTGCCTGGGCGCGGCTGCGCACGGCAAGATCGAGCCAGATCGAGCGCGGTGGCGCGGTCGCCCGCCCCCCCGCGAGGGCCTCCGCGGCCAACCCGAGGAGGGCCGAGCGGTCGGCCAGCCCGAACCGCGCCATCTCGTCGGCGAAGCGCTCGAGCAGGCGGCCCAGGTCCCGCGTGCCGTCATCCTCGACCAGAATCGACGGTGGAACGCCGGCCGAACGCAGTTCGCCGATCGTCGCCGCCAGCGAACGAGCGAATCCCGGCATGCCGGAAACCGGCGAAAGGCGCTCCAGTTCGGCGGCCGCCACCGCCAGCCGCGCGGCGCGGGCGGCGATGGCCTCCGTTCCGAGCGGGGTGATGGGTCGCAGATCGCGCGCGGCAAGGTCGAGCGACGCAGCTTCGCGCGCCCATTGCCGGAAGGACATCGCGTGAACCCCAAGCACACCGGCGCCATTCCCCGTCAGGCCTCGCAACAGGTCGTCCGCGGCACCGCGGGACGGCGCGAGGAGCAGGACTTCGTCGCCGGTCTCCAGACACTGGCGGAGCCTCCTTCCGGCCTCCGTCAACCGAGCCCGGGCGGAGCTCGAAACCAGAATCGACGCCGCTCGCAGGTCCGTCACGGGGCCGGCGGCGGGATGAGTTCCAGAGCGGCCAGCCGGCTTCGACCACGCACGTAGAGCACGCCGTGGGAAAGCACGGGCGCCGCCCAGGCCGGGTAGCGGAGAAGATCGACCGTCCTGCCGTCGAGCTCGGCCCGCAGCCGGATGTGGCCAATCTGCTGGTAACTCTCGGGGGTCGCCCGGATGAGCAGCAGATCGCCGACTTCGCTGTGTACGACGAAGTGACCATCGACGTAGAGCAACTGGGTGCGCGCGAGGCGGGGCTGGCTCCAGTGGATTTCGCCGGTCGCCCAGTCGACGGCCCGCAACTCCGCGTTCGGCGACTTCTCGCCGCTCGAGACGTAGACGACGCCCTCGTGGTGGACGGGCGTGTTCCAGTGGGCGGCGATCGCCTGGTTGCGCGGTCCGTCCCGCCAGATCGATCGGAAGGCGGTCGAGTCGCCCTTGGAGGCGCCGTTGTACTCAAGCAGGATCGCGCCCCTCTCGTAGGACTCCGTGAGCAGCACCTGGTTGCCGACGATCACCGGGTTTGCGGCGTTCACGCTGGTCAAGCGGCGGGCCCGCCAGTCGAAGCGGTCAAACTCCCGG
>WTGL01000315.1:1750-5080 GCA_011523565.1 Acidobacteriota bacterium | reverse complement strand
GTGGAAACCGAGGCGCCTGCCGTCGAAGTCGATCACCACGGGGCTCGCGTAGCTGGCCAGGTCGTCGCCAACGCGGTAGCGCTCCTCGCCCGTTCGCTTGTCGAAGGCCACCAGGGCCGTACCGTTCGGCTTCACCCGACCGCTGTGGATGTTCGGCGCGCCCGGCGGGCTGCCGCCGACCGCCACGATCAGCAGTTCGCCCTCGATCCAGGGCGAACTGGCGACGCCGAAGAAGTTCTGCTGGACGCCGTACTCCGCGTGCACGTCGCGCTCCCAGAGCACGGCCCCGTCCACTATGCGGTTGCAGCGCAGGAAGCCGTCAGCTCCCACGGAGTAGACCCGCGCACCGTCGATCAGCGGCGCCGTGCGCGGGCCGCCGTCGTAGCCGTAGTAGTCCTCGTAGTCCGTGTGGTACTCGGAGCGCCAGAGTTCCTTGCCGGTCTCGGCGCGGACCGCGAGCAGACGCGCCCGGTCGCGATAGCGCGTGAAGTAGAAGAGCCGACCCCGGGCCACCGACGGCGGGGCGTAGCCCTCGCCGAGTTCCACGTGCCACAGGAGAGGCAGACCCCCGGTCCAGTCGGTTCGAATGCCCGTCTCCGGCGACTTCGAATCCCGGTCGGGGCCGAGGAAACCGGGCCAGTCGATGCCGTCCGTGCGGGTCCGGAGATCGGGCGGCAGCGTCTCGCCGTCGGCTGCCACCGCCAGGTCCGCAGGCTCCGTCGCCAAGGACGCCGCCAGCAAGAGTCCCGCCGCGCGGAGCACGGCCGGCGGACGGCGGTGCGGGTTCACCCTCAGCCGACCAGGTCGATCCGGTCCGGCCGGTTCGGCACCAGGCAGAGGAACTCGAACGGCGCCTCGAAGCACGTACTGCTCGTGCTCCACCTGGTTCGTGTGCAGCGGCATCCCACCGCCGTCCTCCATCCGAAACCGCCGCATCGCGAAGTGCGGCGTGTCGTCGGCGGCACCCAGCAGGACCTGCGTGGTCGTTGCCGTACCCAGCTCGACCTGGTTCGCCGGCGCGTCGTCGGCGCGCCGGACGACGGCGGGACGTCGGAGCGAAGGCGTCTGGCTCATGGACCTGACTCTACCGCCGCCGGCCGCTCGTCCGCGCGCTCACGCCGCGGCGCCCGCGGACCTCCGAACTTGGCTGCACGCACGGAACGGTGTATCTTACTTTCGCCTTACCCGCATGGAGGACGAATTCACCGATGCTCACGCCCGAACCACTGACCACGAAACTGTCGACCAAGGGGCAGGTGATCCTGCCCAAGGCGATTCGCCGGGAGCTGCGCTGGGCAGCCGGAACGCGCCTCGTCGTGGAGAACACGCCCGACGGCGTGCGAGTGGGTCCTGCGCAGCGTCTATGGTCTTGCCGCCGAGGATGCCGCCTCGGCCCTGCGGGCCTTCTCGGGACTGCCGGGTGTCACGGTGGAGAGCCCGAACCTGCTAGTCGATGCGCTCGACCGGGCGGCGAAGGGCATGGACTTCGCGGATGCCCTGCATCTTGGCGTCGCCGCTCACTGCGAGACGATGCTCACACTCGATCGCGACTTCATTCGCACGGCACGGGACGAGTCACCAGAGGTCGCAGAGCCCTGATCCTCACCGTCCGCGGTAGCGGGGACGCTTGGGCCCGTCCGGCGTCTTCGAGAACATCTTGAGCAGCAGGCCGGCCCCCAGGGCGATGTCGTAGATCACACCGAGGACCAGGACGGCAACGAGGAAGGCGACCAGCAGCACGGCGAAGTGGCCTCAAGGTGAAGGAGCGATACTCGAGCCCGCCCTGATGCCCCAGTGGCCGTCCTTCTCGGTCACCAGATAGATCGTGTCGAAGCTATGGATGAGGGTGCCGCCGGCACCGTAGCGGGTGATCCTGACCGCAACGTTGACGCCCCTGGCGCCCACCTGGATCGCCTCCATGGAGTGGGCCTCGGAGTGCTCCCAACCGAGACGTTCGGCGAACCCGTCGAAGTCGAACCCGTCCCTGTACTCCGCGGCGGATCTCCAGGTCCTCACCCCTCCTCTTCCCACCCGAACGTGGGGGAACCGCATGGTGTCCGTCATCGCCTCCTCGTCACGGGCGTTGAAGGCTGCGAGGTAGCTCTCGACCGCGGCAACGGCGGCCGCCGCATTCGTTTGGCGATCCGACTCGGACAGGTCGTCCAGGCCCGCCGCGAGCCTCGCCTGGATTCCGGTCGAGCCGTCCATGTCCGTCACGACGTAGGTGATCTGGTTGCTCCAGATAGCCGAGCCGTCGGCACGCAGCCGCGTGTACCGCCCGGCGACGTGGGCCTGCCCTTCTCCGGTCTGGACGACGGTTGCGGAATCGAGCCGCGTTCGATCCCAGCCAGTCGCCAGCACCTGGTCGAAGTCGATGGCCGCAGCGTACGTCGCGGCGTCGGCAAAGACGCGGCCCTCGAAGTCCGCGGTCGGCCGCACGTGCGGATACTGGAGAGTCGCTGCGAAAGCGGCCGGCTCGCGCGTGTTCCAGGCTTCGATGAAGCGGCTGACGGCCTCCCTGGCATCCTCGTCGGTCAAGGCGGGTGCCTGAGCCGGCCAGAGAACGGAGAGAAAGAACAGTCCAAGCAGGTTGCGAACAGCCAGCCGCATCGTCGAGTGACTCTAGCCCGTCGTAGCGCGCCAGGAGCTTGCGACGGGTCTGGCGGCGCTAGGATCGATTGTGGTGAATCGACCGTTCAGCCTGCTCGCCGCCTGCCTGCTCGCCACCGGCACTGCCGCCACGGCTCAGCACGACGCGCCAAACGTCCTGTTCGCGATCGCCGACGACTGGGGATTCCCGCATGCTTCCGCCTACGGCGACCCGGTCGTCGAGACGCCGTCATTCGATCGCATTGCGAGCGAAGGCGCTCTCGCACACCACGCCTATGTCTCCTCGCCCTCATGCACGCCGTCGCGCGGGGCAATCCTCACCGGGCAGTGGCACTGGCGGCTCGAAGGTGCAGCGAATCTCTGGAGCGTCTTCCCCGACCGTCTCGAGACGTACCAGGAGTTGCTCAAGGCAGCCGGCTACCGGACGGGCTCGACCGGCAAGGCGTGGGGACCGGGCCGCACTGAAACGGAGGGCCGGGAACTCGCAGGGCGGCGCTTCGAGAGCTTCGAGGCCTTCCTGGCCGGGCTCGGCGAGGCCCAGCCGTTCGCGTTCTGGCTGGGCACGTCCGATCCGCACCGCCCTTTCCGGCCCGGGTCGGGCGAGGAGAGCGGGATGGACCTGGACGCGATCGACCTCCCGGCCGCCTTTCCGGACCACCCGGACACCCGCGGCGACGTGGCGGACTACTACTGGGAAGTGCAGCGGTTCGACGCCCTGGT
>WTGL01000315.1:0-1740 GCA_011523565.1 Acidobacteriota bacterium | reverse complement strand
ACTGCGGGTCGCGGGTGCCGCTGGCGATCCGCTGGCCCGAACGACTCGAGGCCGAAGTCGAGATCGACGCCTTCGTCAGCCTGACGGACCTGGCGCCGACGTTCCTGGAAGCAGCGGGTCTTCCGCGACCGGCGGCCATGACCGGGCGCAGCCTGATCGCGCTGATCGAAGCCGGCAACGACGAGGCCGCGGTCGAGGCGGTGGTCGAGGCCGACGGACGCGATCTCGTGCTGACCGGCAAGGAACGGCATGTACCGGCACAGGAGGCGCCCGATGTGGGCGGCTATCCCGGCCGCGCGATCCGCACGCACGACTTCCTCTACATCCGCAACTTCCGGCCCGATCGCTGGCCCAACGGCACCCCGAACCACGAGCGGGCCGCCTATCCGGGCGCCTGGTACGCCGACACGGACAACGGGCCGACCAAGACCTACATGATCGAGCAACGGGACCGGGACGCAGAGCACCGGCGGCTCTACGAGCTGTCCTTTGGCAAGCGGCTCGCAGTCGAGCTCTACGACTTGCGGAACGACCCGGACCAGCAGGTCAACGTGGCGGCCGATCCGGAGTACGAGGCGACCCGCGACGAGCTTGGCGAGCAGTTGATGGAACGGCTACGGGCGACCGGCGACCCGCGGGCCACCGACGGCGGCGACGCCTTCGACGAGTACCCGTACCTGGGCGGGGCGCCTCGCCACCCGACCCTGCCCCGCCTGCCGCCCGGCGCGCTCCGCCCACCGGCGGATCAGCCTTGAGCCAGATGAGGCCCGGCCGGCAACCCGCATGCGTCAACAGCGGCTGATCGGCATCGTCGGCGGCCTGGGGCCGTTTGCCCACATCGACTTCGAGCGGAAGCTCCTGGACGCGGCGAGCGAACTGATCGGCGCGCGGCGAGATCAGGACTTTCCGCAGTGGGTGCTGTCGAGCATTCCGCAGACGCCGGACCGGACGGAGGCGTTCTTCGGCGAGGCGGAGGATCCGACGCCGGTCCTGCTGCGCAGCCTGGAGCGCGTCCAGGGCGCCGGGGCGGACTTTGCCGTGGTCGCCTGCAACACGGCGCACCTCTTCCTGGAGCGTGTTCGCGAGCAGAGCCCGGTGCCGCTCATCAGCCTGATCGAGGTGACCGCGGACGAGGCGGCGCGCATTTCGCCGGGAGGCTCGGTGGGGTTGCTTGCCACGACCGGGACGCTGCGCTCGCGGCTGTACCACGACCCGTTGGAGGCGCGCGCACTGCGGCCGGCGAGTCCGCTCGATCTGGAGGACGGTGACGAGTTGCAGCTACGCTGCGTGATGGAGCCGATCTACGGGCCCTTCCTCGATGGGCGACACCAGGGAGGCGGGATCAAGACGGACGGCGGGTCGCCGCGGGCGCGGGCACTGCTGGAAGGGGCAGCGGAGCGATTGATCGCGGACGGGGGCGCCGACGCGCTCGTCGCGGGGTGTACGGAGATTCCGTTGGCGCTTGAAGACCCGGAGGTTGCGGGTAGGCCGCTGCTGGATCCGGCGAGGTTGCTGGCGAAGGCGGCGGTTCGGTACGCGTACGGCGTTTGAACCAACGCAGAACCGCCGGCGCCCTTGCGGCGCGCCGGCGGTTCGGTTGAGCGGACCAGACCAGAGGCTTTACTCGCCGCCGGCGGCTCCGGCAGCCGCGGCCTCGGCCTTCTCGCGCTGCTCGGCCATCTGCTCGAGGAAGGCGTTGGCGGCCTTCGCCTCCTCCATGTCGACGGCGCCGTCCTTGTT
>WTGL01000014.1:1159-3550 GCA_011523565.1 Acidobacteriota bacterium | reverse complement strand
CGCCGTCCCCGCGCCGGAACGCGGCTGGACGGGCTTCTACCTCGAGTTCGAGTTCCCCGGCCCCGGCGAGGCGCCGTTCCAGTTCTCGACCGAGATCAAGGTGGTGCCGGAGGATCTGCCCTTCGGCTGGCCACCGGAGACGCCGAGCGAGTAAAGACTACTTTGCAACATCCGCGGGAGAAGGAAAGTGCGTCGTTGCCTCTTGATATCCGTCGCCTTGTCGGCCTTACTCCCTCCGAGCAGTGCTCTAGCCGATCCTTCCAGGATCGACTTCTGGAATGTGCAGCGCAAGGGAGCCAATCAACAGAATGCCCAACACCGTCCCGAGTGGTACGTTGCAGCGGGACAACTGGGCCTGGACTACGTGCGCATCTTGCCCGATGCATGGCCCGCCGGGGAAGAGGACTTCCTGATAGGCGATGCGGACAACTTCGAAGCAGTCAACGAGGCCGACCTATCCCTGTTGATCGAAGCACTCGACGAAGCCGAACGCAACGGGATCAAGGTCGTTCTTGCAATGCTCAGCCTGCCCGGCGCCCGCTGGAGGCAACTGAACAACGACCAGGACGATCCGCGCCTCTGGAAGGACCAGAGGTTCCATCTACAGGCTTTCGACTTCTGGCGACAACTCGCCGAGCGCCTGAAGACCCACCCCGCCGTTGTCGCGTACAACCCCCTCAACGAACCTCACCCGGACAAGGCCTTCGGCTTTGATGCGCCGGACGAGAGGTTCGCCCGGTGGTTCAAGCGCATTCAAAACACGCCGGCCGACCTCAACCGGTTCAACCGGGGACTCGTCAAGGCAATCCGCTCCGTAGACCCGCACACACCCATCATCCTCGATGGATGGTTCTACGCATCTCCCAGGGCGTTTGAATACAACCAACCCGTTGACGATGACAAGGTCCTATACGCCTTCCACAATCCGGGTCCCTGGCAGATGGCAACGTATCGCATCAATCAAGGCAGGTACGCCTATCCGGATCGTGTGCCCAAATCCTGGAGCGGACCGACGGAATCCTGGACCATCGAGGACCTCGCACGGGAAATGCAGGCGGTACAGGAGTTTTCCGAACGATACAACGTACCCGCGAACCGGATCATCGCTTCAGAGTTCTGGTACGACCGACGGATTGAAGGCGCGGCGGCATACATGGCCGACCTCATTGAAATCTATAACCAGCGGGGCTGGCACTGGGCCTTTTACGCATTCCGCGGTACTGGCGCATGGACCGGACTCGATTACGAGATTCCGCCAGGACAGAGAGTGGGATGGCGCTACTGGCAGGCGATTGAACGGGGCGAGGATCCCGAATCTCTCAAACCGAGAGGACCTAATCCCCTGTGGGAGGTACTGCGGCGGCAGTTTGGAGAAAGGTGATTCGGAAAGGAGATCAACGACCCGGCACGTCGAGCCGGATCGCCTCGAGCAGCCGGGGCGCGTAGTTGCGGAAGCGGCGGTCGAGACCTTCGACTTCGCTCGGCAGGCCAGTAAGCCGGTTTCGCCAGTCCTGCGCGTCCGGCCCTCCGAAGACTTCCGGCGGGAGGTAGTCGAGCGCATTGAGGGCCAGCAGGGCGTCGAAGAAGTCGTTCTCCGTGATCGAGGCTGAAGCCAGGAGTAGTTCCACCGCAGGCCCAAGGTCCGTGTCCTCGCCGAAGCGTCCCAGAGCCTCCGCGGCGAAGATCCGCACCGGTGGCGACGGGTCGTCGAGTGCCGCCCGCAGCGCGGCGGCGGCCGAGCGCACCACCTCCTCGCCGCGAGTCCGCAGCCCGATTGCGGCCCAGGCACGTACTGCGGAGTCCGGATCGCCAAGCAGCCGCGTCAACCGCTCGATGTCCCCGCTCCCCCACCTCGACCGATCGGTGGCGAGTTCGGCCGCGGGAAGCACCCGCTCGATCTGGTAGCCGCCCTGGCCGTAGGTCCAGGGCACGCCACCCATGTCCGCCGCCCGGCGGTGCATCTCGCCTTCAGGCAGGAAACTGAGATCGCGAATCGTCATGAGCTGTCGCCGCAACGCCGCGGCCAGCCGTTCCCGCTCGGCTTCGTGCTCGGCTGAACCGGCGAGGTTGTTCACCAGATCCGGATCATTCGCCAGGTCGTACAGCTCCTCGCTCGGCTTCTCCCGCCAGAAGGCCGACTGGGCCTCGTTCAGTTCGCCCTCCTGGAACAGCCTCAGCCAGACCCGGGTCGTCGGCGTCTCCATCTGGTAGGAGAGACGCTGGCCGTAGGGCCGGTCGACCAGGAAGTTGCGCGCGTAGAGATAGCGCTTGTCACGGACGCTCCGCACCAGGTCGTAGCGCTCGTCCATGCGGTCGGCGAAGCCGAACAGGAAGTCCTTCGGCTCCGCCTCGTGGGCCCCCAGGAAAGCCCGGCCCTGGAGATGCCGCGGC
>WTGL01000014.1:0-1149 GCA_011523565.1 Acidobacteriota bacterium | reverse complement strand
CGTGCTGCCGCCCGCCTCGTAGTCCGCCGGCGCCAGGTGCCGGTACTTCTCCGGCACCGAGACGATGAGCGGCACATGGAGACCGGTCTGAAGCGCCGTGCGTTTGCCGCGCGGCAGGCCGGGACCGTGATCTGCCCAGTAGAAGACGATCGTGTCGTCCGCGAGGCCTGCCACCTCGAGCTCCGCCAGCCGCTCCCCGACGAGCACGTCCATCTCGGTCAGCTTGTCGTAGTACTGCGCCCAGTCCTGGCGCACCTCAGGCGTGTCCGGGTGGTACGCCGGCACGCGAACGCCGGCCGGGTCGTGGACTGGAGTGTGGGGACGGCGCCGGATCTGGCTCTCGTGGGTGACGGTGAAGTTGAACACGGAGAAGAAGGGCATCCCCTCCGGGCGGTTCCGCCAGTGCGCCTCGCGGGACGACTCGTGCCATACGGCTCCCTGCCCGCCCGGCTTCTCGAGGTTGTAGTCCTCCTTGGCGTTGTTCGTCACGTAGTAGCCCGCCTCGCGCAGATACTGCGGGAAGAACCGGAAGCCGTCAGGCAGCCTGGACCGGCTGCGCATGTGCTGGGCGCCGGTCGACGCCGGGTAGAGGCCGCTGATGATCGTCGTGCGTGCCGGCGCGCACACCGGCACGGTCGACCAGGCGTTGCGGTAGACGAGCCCGCGGGCGGCGAGGCGGTCCAGGTTCGGCGTGGTGGCGTAGTCGTCACCGTAGGCGCCGAGATGCGGACCGTTGTCCTCGCTCGACACCCAGAGGATATTCGGCGGCGCCAGGTCGGCCGCGCCCTCCTGGCCGGCGGCCGGCGCAGCCAGGACCAACAGGGCGAGGAGACCTCGCACTACACGACCCGTTCAGCCCTGAATGCGGCTATCTCATCGGCGGTGTAGCCGAGACCGCCCAGGATCTCGTCCGTGTGCTCGCCCAGGGTCGGCGCACGGTGACGGATCGTGGCCGGAGTTTCCGTCAGGCGTACGGAAGGCTGCGCCACCGGCGCCGGCCGCGTCATGTCCGGATACTCGAGCTCGACGAAGGAACCGACCTCCGCGATGTGCGGGTCGTCGAGCGTCTGCTGCATCGAGTACACCGGCCCGGACGGGATCATCGCCGCGTTCAGGGTCTCCACCGCTTCCCCGGTCGACCGGGAGGCG
>WTGL01000083.1:2911-3571 GCA_011523565.1 Acidobacteriota bacterium | reverse complement strand
TCGTCGTGGAGCTCGTAGTTCGCCGCGAACTGCATGTCGCCCCGGAGCGCGTTGACGGACAGCTCGCCGAACGTCCGGTGAACCGCCTGGGAGTCGCCGTACGGGTAGTAGCCCGAGGAGAAGGTGAAGGTGCCGGCACGCGCCCCCCTCTGCCTGCCGGTGGCCGGGTCGACGCAGGACCGGTCGCCAGGCACCACGCAGGGATTCAGTGCGTAGTTGCCGACCGCGTTCGGGATCGCGCTCACATCGACGCGGCGGTACTGGTAACCGAACGCGTAGTCGAGCCTCTCAGGCAGCCAGTTGCCCGATAGCGTCGCCTCGGCGACGACGAGTTCCGCCTCGTTCTCGACGTTCACCTGTTCGTTGATCCAGTCGAGCATCGCCCGGTTGTTTTGCAGGCCCGCGACGTACATCGGATTTGGGCTGTTCTCCCACGGTGCACCCGGCTGAGCGGAGAACTCGATCGCGTTGCCGAACGGGTTGTAGTAGTGGCAGTCGCCGGTGCCGGCCTGAGCCGAACCGGTATCGCCAAGCCGCATCCCCGAGGGGCTCGTGTCGTCGGCCACCACACCGACGCCGCAGTTCGGGCCGCCGAAGCCGCGGAAGGCGAGGAACTTGCGGTACGCGTACTCCGCCGGGTGGTTCATGTTCCCGGTCGCA
>WTGL01000083.1:0-2901 GCA_011523565.1 Acidobacteriota bacterium | reverse complement strand
CCAGGCTGGCCGCCTTGCCGCCGATCGACAGCTCGTGGTCGATGTTCGCCGCGAGGCGGGTCGTCTCCGTGCCCCGCCGCAGGCCGCGTCCGGGCCCCGCGTTACCGACCAGGCGACCGTAGAAGTACCAGTCGTCCTGCAGGCAGTCCTCGCCGGAAGCGAAGCCGCCCATGCCGAAGGAACTGTTGCAGAACTCCGTCCGGCCCGGATGTTCGTTCGAGATCAACTGCAGGCCGTCCAGCAACGACACCGGAGGGAAGGAAGGCGTGGTGACGTAGTTCGGAATGATCGAGTCCGCGTACAGGGCCTCCAGGTGGTACGTCGTGTTCTCGGCAAGCGGACCGTTCAACTCGGCGAAGAAGCGGTTCGTCTCGGTCGCCTCGATCAGGCTGTCCCACGGCTGATAACGGAAGGCGCAGGTCCAGCCCCGGTCGTAGCCGCCGAGGCCGTTGCATGCGGGATCGACGAAGTAGTCCGTGCCGGCGCTACCGTTGCGTGCCCGGGCCAGCTCCTCGACAAAGGCGGAGGAGGTTTCACCGCCGGTGAGGTTCGGCCGCAGGAAGATGCCCGGATTGCCCGTGTTGGACCAGCCCCAGAACCAGCCGGTGGCACGGTCCTGAAGCGTGTACGGCCGTTCCCGGGCGCCGAGATGCGACCGCTCCGCGCGCTCGAGCGAGAAGACCAGGTGATGGTCCGAGCCGCCCAGCTTGCCGCCCCAGATCGCGCCCGCCGTCGAGTCGCCCCCGCCGTCCATGCTCTCGTGCGAGAGCGAAACCTCGAACCCGGTGAACTCGTCGCGGGTGACGAAGTTGGCGACGCCTGCGACGGCGTCCGAACCGTAGATCGCGGCGGCGCCTTCCTTCAGCACCTCGATGCGGTCGACCGCAATCGAGGGAAAGGCGTTGATGTCGACGAAGCGGCCGCCGAACAGCCGCGCCGGCAGCGCCGTCTGGCGGCGGCCGTTGAGCAGGACCAACGTCCTCGAGGCCCCGAGACCCCGGAGGTTCACGTTGGCGACATTCTCGGGCACCGCCGTCCCCTGGTCGTTGTACCAACTGTTCGCCTCGCCGATGACGCCGGACGAGGCGGTCAGGTTCTTGATCAGATCGACCGCCTGCAGCGACCCCTGCTCCTTCTGGAGTTCCCGGTTCAGGATTTCGACGGCGTACGGAAGGTCGACGGCCGGTTCCTCGATCGCCGAGCCGGTGACGACGACTACGTCGTGGGCGTGGAAGTCGAGGACATCGTCCTCGTCGCCATGCTCCTCCCCTTCGTGGTCGTCGTGATCCTCGTCCTCCTGGAGCGCCACGGCCTCGGCCGGCGGCGCCCCAGGGTCGGGCCCCGGTTCGCTCGCTTCGCCGTCAGCGAACGCCGCTACGGGCAAGAGGGACAGCAGGAAGATGGGGACGGCGTACAGTAGCTTTCCGGACATATCGCCTCCTTCAAGTTGGGCGAAAGCGTCGAGTCCGCTCCTCGCTAGCCGAGGCGGCGCCGACCTGACCACCGTAGCCTAGAGCGGATGAAGGGCTGGGCAGCAAGGATACACGCCAACACCCCAAACTGGGAGGTCGCCCCCATCTCCTGGACTAAGATGCCTTCCAACAGGAGGTTCCACGATGTCCCGAAGAGTCCACCGAGTCCTGCCCGCGGCCGTTCTCGCGCTGACCCTGAGCGCGACCGGCCCCTCCCCTGCTCACCACGCCTTCTCGGCCGAGTTCGACGCCAACCTGCCGATCAAGGTGGAGGGCAAGATCACGAAGGTCGAGTGGATCAACCCCCACGCCTGGGTCCACGTCGAAACCACCCTGGACAACGGCGAAACGATGACCTGGGAACTCGAGGCCGGTACACCGAACACGCTGGTCCGCCGCGGCCTGACGCGCACGCTCCTACGGCCCGGCACCGAGGTCATCGTCCGCGGCTACCAGAGCAAGGACCAGATGTGCACCCCGAACTGCCGCGGCAGTGGGCGTGACATGAAGCTCCCCGACGGCCGGAGCCTGTTCATGGGCTCCTCCGGCACCGGCGCGCCGCGCGACGGCGCCGACCCGACTGAGCAGTAGGGGCGAAGTCGCCCGTCAGCCGTCGCTCGAGGCGCTGGAGGCCTCGGTCGACTGCTCACGGTCGTCGAGAACGCCGAAAGCGGCGACGATCTCCAGGCCGATGAACACCACGGCCAACAGGATGAAGAACTCGAAGTCAGTCATGGGTCACTGGTCCTGCCCTTCCTTCGCCGCCTCCAACGCCTCTCGCGCCGCGTCGACACGGTTCTGGCCGCCGTACCAGCTCGCCAACCAGTCCTTGCCGTCTTCGGAGGTCCCCTGCTGCTCGCGGTGGCGGGCGCCTCGGAGCATGAGCGTCATCGCGCGGTTGCCCTCGTGGCAGGCGTACTCGAGGACCGGGTCGTCGCTCCGCCGCATCTCGAGAGCGCTCGTCCAGGGAGCTTCGAAGGACTCGGGGTCGTCCACGGTGTACTCGTAGAGCAGAGCGTCCGGACCGGTGCGGGTGAAGCGTTCTGTCAGAACCAGGTTCGGGCCGGTGCCGCGGTAAGCGGTGTGCTCGGTGTAGTTCTTCGTCGTCACGACGAACGTGTCACCGTCCCAGGCACCTGAGGAGTCGCCCTTCCAGAAACGCATGCTCTCGTCCGCGTGCTCCCGGCCATCGGTGGAGATGACCCTGTGATCGTTGATCATCTCGGTCATGATCGCGACGTAGCCCGGCGACTGGAAGATCTCCATCATGTTGTTGTAAGCGCCCGGCGTCATCGGCGGACCGGCATTGAAGCCGATGATGCAGCGCTCGTACGAGTTCCGCTCTTCCGGGCCGGCCGGCGGCTGGCCCCAGAGGGCGTAGCGCTCGTTCACCCGGCGGATCGCCCCGTCGGTCATCTTCGGCAGGCGG
>WTGL01000089.1:482-3589 GCA_011523565.1 Acidobacteriota bacterium | reverse complement strand
TCGGGTTGAAGCCCGTGATCATCGGGTCGAAGCGCGCCTGGTCCTCGGGCGGCAACAACTGGTACTCCTCGGCGATGATCGCGTCGACGAAGGAGTAGTAGTAGAGCGCCGCGTCCGAGTGCAGGTAGTAGTCCGGCGCCCTGTCACCCGACTCGAAGTAGTCCCACTTCTGCTGCAGCGGGATGCCGAATACCGCCGTGCGGCCCACGTCGTCGCCAGCCGTCGCCAGGAACTCGCTCAGCGTGATGCCGCGCTGGACGTAGTTCGTCAGGTGGAAATGGACGTCGTGGAACTTCGGTTCGTTCGACGCCGCCCAGTTCGCCGACGCTGTACCCAACCACACGGCGACGAGCAGCAGCGCCCCAACTCTCGGCTTGGCCGTGTTGGTGAACACGCGACGAAGCTACACCATCGGCCTTTCGCGGCTGACTCAGCTCCTCGCGCTCTCCTGCGCCGCCTTGGCCGCCTGCATGTCGTCCTCGTCCGGCATCAGGATGAACTCGGGGTAGGACTCGATGCCCAGTTCGGTCATGTCCTGACCAAGTTCCTCGACTTCCGGTGAAACCCGGACACCGATCGTCTTCTCGAGCACCCACCACAGAAGCAGGGAAACCCCGAAGACGAAGACGCCGATCGCGACGATACCGATGACCTGCGGAACGAAGCTGCCACCGGCCGCGATGCAGACGGCGAGGGTGCCCCAGACGCCGGCGAACAGGTGAACCGGAACGGCGCCGACGACATCGTCCAGCTTCGCCCGCTCGAGCAGTTTCATGCCGGCGACCGTGACGACACCGCCGATGGCGCCGATCAGCAGCGCCCAGTGGTGGCCGACCAGGTCCGGTCCGGCGGTCACACCGACCAGTCCGCCGAGTGCGCCGTTGAGCACGGCCAGGAGGTCGACCCGGCCCAGCAGCGGCCGTGACAGAACGAGGGCAGCGATGACGCCGGCAGCCGCGCCGAGGTTCGTGTTGATCAGCAGGTTGCCCATCGCCGTGGCATCGCTGGCGCCGCCGAGCGCGAGCTGCGAGCCGCCGTTGAATCCGAACCACCCCATCCAGAGGATGAAGACGCCGAGCGTCACGATCGGCACGTTGGACGGTGGCGTTGCCTTGACGCTGCCGTCGGCGCGGAACTTTCCACGCCGCGCTCCGACGATGATGATCCCGGCAAGGGCCGCCCATCCTCCGGTCGAGTGGACGATCGTCGAGCCGGCGAAGTCCTGGAAGCCGAGTTCGGCCAGCCAGCCGCCACCCCACGTCCAGGCGCCGACGATCGGGTAGAGAACCGCTGTCAGCACGGCGGTGAAGATGAGGAAGGACCAGAGCTTGACCCGCTCGGCGAGAGCTCCCGACACGATCGAGGCCGTGGTCGCCACGAACGTCATCTGGAAGAACCAGCTCGACATCTCCGAGTACCCGCTTCCTACGACGGCAGCCGCCTTGTCGGCATCTCCACCAAGGAAGGCCATCTCGTCCGCCGACGCCTCGAACAGCGGCGTGATCGACCCGATCCAGCCGCTGACATCGACATACATCAGGTTGTAGCCGATGAAGTAGTAGGCGATGCCGGCGATCGAGTAGAGGCCGATGTTCTTCAGGCAGATGACGGACGCGTTCTTCGTCCGTACGGAACCCGCCTCAAGCATCGTGAAGCCGGCGCACATCCACATGATGAACGCGCCCCAGACAAGGAACGCGTAGGTATTGAAGACGTACGTGGCCTCACCGGACACCTGGGCGCCCGCCGCGGACGCGACGAGCAGAAGCACAACGCCGGCCAGGAGCACCTTGAGAGCGGTCCGACGTGACGAAGGCGGCTTGAACTGGGGCTGCATGTCTTCCCCTCCGGCTATTGGTTTTTTGGCCCGCCCCCTCTCTCGAGGACCTGGACAGCGCGGCCGGATCTCGCTCACACGCGGAACGCGGACATTGTAGCGCCTGCCATGAGCCGTCCGCAGCGGCTCGGATCTGCACCCGGTCCAGCGGTGTGCGGGCCTAGTCTGCCCGCTTGACCAGGGCGCCCAGCACAATGCCGCCGACGCCGAAGGAGATGATCTCGACGGCGAGCCAGATCCACGCTACGTGGTACGGGAAGTCACTGATCACCAGCGTCAGGTAGAACTGCTGGAAACCGACGACTGCGCCAAGCAGGATCCCGAAGTGAAGACCGCCCCTCGGGCCGGCCTGCCAGGACTGGCGGCTCGACGCAAAGAACAGGGCGGCGACCACGCCGATGACCAGGGCCACCAGCGTGAACCAGACGAAGACCGCGGGGTCCTCCTCCTGCACGAAGGCGGCCTCTCCCTCGTAGGTGCCGCCCAGCACCAGGCCGTGCAGTACGAAGTTGACGATGTTCTGCACGATTCCGGCCACCAGACCCGCAACGACCGCTCTACCCCAATTCATGGCTTCCCTCCGTTGTGATTAGGCGCCGCCGGCACGGCGTAGCTGTCAGACGACCTCTAGACGAGAACCTCCTCCACCACCCGTCCATGGACGTCGGTGAGCCGGAAGTCACGGCCGCTGTAGCGGTAGGTGAGGCGTTCGTGGTCGATCCCGAGCTGGTGCAGGATCGTCGCGTTCAGGTCGTGGATGTGCACGCCTCCCGAGACGATGTTGTAGCAGTGGTCGTCCGTCTCGCCGTACGTCGTCCCGGGCTCGATGCCCGCCCCGGCCATCCACACCGTGTAGCAGCGGCCGTGGTGGTCGCGGCCGTAGTTGTCTTCGGCCAGGGTCCCCTGGCAGTACACGGTGCGCCCGAACTCACCTCCCCAGACGACCAGAGTGTCTTCGAGCAGCCCCCGCCGCTCCAGATCGGTAACCAGCGCCGCCGACGCCCGGTCCACGTCACCGCACTGCAGGCGAATGTCGCTCGGCAGATCGCCGTGCTGGTCCCAGCCGCGATGGTAGAGCTGAATGAAGCGCACGTCGCGTTCCGCGAGCCGCCGCGCCAGCAGGCAGTTCGCGGCGTAGGTCCCTGCGGTGCGCGCGTCCTCGCCATACAGGTCGAACGTGCTCTGCGGTTCGTCCGACGTGTCGACGAGCTCGGGTACCGAGGCCTGCATCCGGTAGGCCATTTCGTACTGCGCGATGCGGGCGGTGATC
>WTGL01000089.1:0-472 GCA_011523565.1 Acidobacteriota bacterium | reverse complement strand
CAGCATGCGGCGCCGGACGCCGCGGTCGATCCCCGGCGGATCGGACAGGTAGAGAACCGGGTCCTCGGCCGCCCGCAGGTTGACACCCTGGTGCTCAGAAGGCAGGAAACCGGCGCCCCAGAGCCGCTGAAAGAGCGCCTGGGACTCGCGCCTGGCGCTGCCCTGGGAGATCAGCACGATGAAGGCCGGCAGGTCGCTGTTCTCCGAGCCGATGCCGTAGCTCAGCCAGGCCCCGAGGCTCGGACGGCCTGGCTGCTGGTGCCCGGTCTGGAGATAGGTGATGCCGGGATCGTGGTTGATCGCCTCGGTGTTGACCGCCTTGAGGAAGCAGAGCTTGTCGGCGATCCGGGCGGTGTTGGGCATCAGCTCGCTGACCCAGGCGCCGCTGTCGCCGTGCTGCGCGAACTCGAACATCGACGCCGTGATCGGGAACGAGTCCTGGTTCGCCGTCATGCCGGTCACGCGCTGGTCG
>WTGL01000222.1 GCA_011523565.1 Acidobacteriota bacterium | reverse complement strand
GTGCATCGGCTCCTGGTTCGCGTACGGCCTCGGCAGCATGAACGAGGATCTGCCGACCTTCGTCGTGATGAACGCGGAGCGCAGCCATCCGTCGGCAGGCCTGCAGGCGATCTCGGCGAAGCTCTGGAGCGCCGGTTTCCTGTCACCGGAGTACGCCGGCGTCGGCCTCCAGACAGGAGACGAACCCGTGCTCTACCTCAAGGATCCGCACGGCGTCTCGCCCGACGTCCGGCGGCGAGTGCTCGATGGGCTAAGCGAACTGAACCGGCTGCGCCACGCACAGGTCGGCGATCCGGAAACCCTGGCTCGCATCGAGCAGTACGAGATGGCGTTTCGCATGCAGTCCTCGGTGCCCGAGATGGCCGATCTGGCGAGCGAACCCGAGAGCACCTGGGAACGCTGGGGCGAGGAGGCACGGCAGCCGGGCAAGTTCCAGAACGCCGCCCTGATGGCGCGGCGCCTGGTCGAGCGCGGGGTGCGGTTCGTGCAGATCTACCACCGGGGGTGGGACGTCCACTCCATCCTGCCGACGGTGCTGCCGGCGCAGGCGCGCGACGTCGACGGGGCCGCCTGGGCCCTGATCCAGGATCTGAAGGAGCGCGGTCTGTTCGACGAGACCCTGGTCATCTGGGGCGGCGAGTTCGGACGGACGATCTACTCCCAGGGGGCCCTGACCGCGGACAACTACGGTCGCGACCACCATCCCCGCTGCTTCACCATCTGGATGGCCGGCGGCGGCGTGAAGGGTGGGGTCGTCCACGGAGAAACGGACGACTTCTCGTACAACATCGTCAAGGATCCGGTACACGTCCACGACCTGCAGGCCACGGTGCTGCACCTGTTCGGCATCGACCACGAACGGTTCACGTACCGGCACCAGGGCCTCGACGCCCGGCTGACCGGCGTCGAGAAGGCGCGGGTGGTCAGGGAAGTCCTCACCTAGGACCCGCCGGCGTAGCGCCGGCTGATTGCCGCCTGCCGTGCCGCCACGATCCGCGCGCGTTCCGCGGGAGAGACCCTCACCGTCTCGGCGGGAAGGTACTGGTCGAGTTCAGTCAGTTTGACCAGTCGGGTGTTGATCCCTGTCGGGTACTCGCTGCAGTAGGTCCACCGCGCACAGAGCGAACCCTCGGCCCAGCCGGCGGTGTCCAGCCAGTTCTGCACGCCGGGGTCCCGGCCGCTGATGACGTAGCGCACCCGGCCGTCGGCGTCCGCGTGGGCGGTGCGGTGATTCAGGCTCGACTGGTGGCTGGCGTAGTCGAGCGACTCCATCCACGGATTGGCGAGCTGGATGTTCGTGTACCGGCAGTCGGCGACCGGCACGTCCACGAGCAGGGCTTCATCTTCCTCCAGCCGGAAGTAGCCCCGGGCGCCCGCCTGGAAGGCGTCGGCCATCGCCAGATTCGGGTCGGACTCGGCGGGTTCTTCAACCGTGTTGGGCCGCAGCCTGAGCTGAAACGTGATCCGATGCGCGAGCGTGAGCAACTCCCGCAGGGAGCGGGCCTGCGTCACGGCGTCATCGAGCGCCCGTGCAACCGATTCCGGCGTCGGGCGGGGCGCGCCAGTTCCCAGCGTGGTCAGATTGAGAATCTCCCACAGACCTTCGTCGGTCTTCTCCCAATCGGAAACCAGGCGCCGTACGACGACGATGTGCGCGTCCGGTTCCAGCTTCAACCAGTCGCCTTCGGGCCGTACGGCGCTCAGCGTCAGGACGAAGTCGCCGTTCTCGTCGATGTCGAGATCGTCCGAGGCGATGCTCGAAACGGTACGGATCTGCCTGACCGGCGTATGGCCGAGCATGCCGCTGTAGACATTGATCGTGACCAGGTCGAAGTTCGTCGTGTTGCCACGCAACCGGTAGACGTGATCGCCCCGCACGGCAAACACGAGATAGGGATTGTCCGGATTGTCCCAGCCGACGCGGGCGACGCCGTTGGGGAAGCGCGAGAACTGCGGGTAGTCCGGGTCCCGCAGGTCGGTGTACTCGGCCAGGAAAGTCGAGAGATAGCGGGCGATGTGCCGGTATCCCGCGGCCGCGGTCTGCTCGTCGCGATTGAACGGCGCGCTCTCGATGGCCCGGCCGAGGTCCGCGACGTCCTCGGCGAACCGGCTCCAGGCGGCGTTCACTTCCTCCTGCTCCTCCGTCTGGGGATTGAAGAAGAACGCGAAGTACAGCGCCAGCACGATGACGGCGAGGGCCGCTAGGCAGTAGAGGAGGATCTTCATGGCTGGTTCTCACGGTTGAGGCACATGCGGCCATGTTGCTGGACGGCACGGTTGGGCGCAATCCGGCACTACCATCAGAGTCGTGAAAACCGCCGGCAACTCCGGACAGCACGTGTTCTCGATGGCGCCGCTCGGGGTGTGGCTGCGGCTGATCGCGGACAACGGCGGCGTGCCGCCGCGATACTGGGGCAAGCTGGCGAAGGTGCTCGCGGTCAGCGCCCTGATGACTCCGCTACGGGTCGCCGAGCGCCTCCGCTATGGCCCGTCGAGGATGGCGCGAATCGCCATCGACGAGGCGCCTCTGTACATCCACGGTTTCGGCCGCTCGGGCACGACGCATCTCCACAACCTGCTCGCCCAGGACCCGGGTTTCGGCATCGTCTCTACATTCCAGGCCATCGCGGCGCCCATGTTCCTGGTCGCGCGCGGTCGGCTGGAGCGGTTCGTCGCCAACGGGATGCCGGCGACACGCCCCATGGACAACATGGCGGTGTCCGTCGAGCTCCCCCAGGAAGAGGAGATCGCTCTCGCCAACACGTCGCACCTGTCGTTCGTACACCACCTCTCCTTCCCCAACCGTGCGAGGGAGTACCAGGAGAAGTACGCCACCATGCGGCTGACCAGTTCCGAGATGGCGCGGTGGGAACGCGCCTATCTGAACGTGCTCCGCAAGGCCACGCTGGCCTCGGGCGATCGCCGGCTCGTGCTGAAGAGCCCAACCAATCTCGGCCGCACCGCCCAACTCCTGCGCATGTTCCCCGACGCGAAGTTCATCCACATCGTGCGCAATCCCTACATCGTCTACGAGTCGATGGCGAACCTGTACCGGCACGTGCTGCCCGTCTGCCAACTGGACGATGCGGATCCCGACGATGTGGTCGCCAGCATGCTCGACTCCTACGCCGCAATGATGCGGCAGTACATGAAGGACCGGGAGTCGATCCCGAGGGGACACCTGGCCGAAGTGCGCTTCGAGGATCTCGAACGAGCACCCATGGCGGAACTCGAGCATCTCTACGACGAGCTGGAGCTGCCGGGGTGGGAGCGGGCCCGACAGCCGATCGCCGACTATCTGGGAACCCTGTCGGGCTATCGCAAGAACACCTATCGGATCGACGCGGAGACGATCGACCTCGTCGACCGGAAGTGGGGATTCGCCGTCCAGGCCTGGGGCTACCGGCCGCCGAAGCAGGGACCAAGGGAACCAAGAGGAGAGGAGACAAACCCATGATGCAGGCTGAAGAACGCGACGACATCACACCCCTGTGCCCGCACTGCGAGCACCCCGTGAGCATCTACTTCCGGTCCCTCACCGGAGTTCTGGGCAAGCGCTACGTCTACTTCTGCGCGCTGTGCAAGAAGGTCCTCGGCGTC
>WTGL01000025.1:2490-3601 GCA_011523565.1 Acidobacteriota bacterium | reverse complement strand
GATCGCCGGCGGCATCGGCGTGCGCGAAGCCTGCGTCGCCGCGATCTGCCGGGCGATCACCGACGATGACGAGGTCCAGCGCGCGGTGACCGAGGTCGCAACGACGCTGCTGCCTTGAGCCGTTCAGTCGTCGATGGCCCGCGTTGAGCAAGGTGGCGTCGACGCTGTTGCCCTGACCGCGGTCGCCCTCGACGACGTCGCCCGGATCCTCGAGATCTATGTCGAGGCGATGCTGGCGCGCCCGGCCGAGGTCCGGCCGCTCGCCGACCTTCGAGCCGGCGACAGGTCAGGTGCGAGGCATCTCGACCTGGAAGGCGCGGCGGCCGCGGGCCGGCCGACGACCGACGGCGCCGCCTTCTACCTGCCGGAGGAGATCGACCGGTTGCCGGACAGTCACGCCAACTTCATGGTCTACCGGATGGCCGTGCTGCACCAGTTGGGCGGTGTGCTGTTCGGCACTTACCGGCGGGGGCCGCTGCGATTCGCCGACTTCTTCGCCGGGTTCGACGAGCCCGGCCTTGCCCGGGCGCTGTTCGCGCGGCTCGAGGGGGCGCGCATCGATGCGGCGTTGGCCCGAGCCTTCCGGGGGGTGCGCCGCGATCTGCTGCGGCTGATCGACGATGCGCTTCATACGTCGCTCAGCCCGCAGTCGAGGCCGGCTGAGCGCCGGCAACCGCGGGAAGCGGCCCTGTTCGATCTGGCGCGGGCGCTGCTCGTCGAGCAGCGCTCCCGGCTGGCAGCGACCACGGAGGATGCGGATTCGGCGAGCCGGGTGCCGGCGCGATTCGAAGCAGCGGCGACGTTGCTCAACCCCGGCGCCACGGTCGACCACACCCTGCGCGCCGTACGAGCGCTCTATCCCGAGCTCGCCGCCCTGCGCTCGGTTCCTTCCTCCTCCGAGCCCGTCCCGGTGGCCGACGATGGGCGACCACAGGATCGCGGCGCTGACCCGGTCCCGGAAGCCGAAGCCCAATCCCTGGACGTGCCGGCGCCTGCGCACCACGGCGACCCCGCACCGGAACGAGTCGAGTTGCGCCGCGAGTGGCAGGAGCTCGCGTCCGAAGTCGAAGTGCGGGACGACGTGGAACCGGGCCCGATCGCCGCCGGCCTG
>WTGL01000025.1:2038-2480 GCA_011523565.1 Acidobacteriota bacterium | reverse complement strand
GATGGAGCAGTTGCAGGTCGACGAACTGGGCGTACTCAGCCTGCAGGACGGCGATCTGTCGGGCACGGCCGGGCTGCCGCTGACCGACCTCGACATCACGGGAGCGATCGAGGCCGAAGGGGGCGACGAGGAGGCGACGCCGATCGAACTCGACCCCGAGGAGCTGGCGGCCCGCCTCGAGGAACTGTCGAAGCGGCTGGAGCGCGAGTTGGCGGAGGCGGGTCTCGACAGGGAACACGTGTACTACTACGACGAGTGGGACCACGAACTGGCTGGCTACCGCCGGCGCTGGTGCCACCTGCGGGAGAAGACGATCGAACCGCCCGGAACGGCAGCGAACGGGACCGCGGCTCCGGCCGACCGGTTCGTCGACGAGACGAGGCGCCTGCACGCCGACCTGTTGCGACGCGTCAGGAAGCAGTTCGAGTTGCTCAAGCCGGAG
>WTGL01000025.1:0-2028 GCA_011523565.1 Acidobacteriota bacterium | reverse complement strand
GATCGAGGGCGAGGAGCTCGACCTCGACCGGGTGGTCGAAAGCCACGTCGACCGTCGGGCCGGCCGGCCGCCGGACGGCGCCGTCTACACGAGCCGCCGCCGGCAACACCGCGACGTGGCGGCAGCTTTCCTGCTCGACATGAGCGCCTCGACCGACGCGGAGGCGCCGTTGGACGAGCCCGAACCGGCAGCGGGTCGCGAGCCGGAGCCGGAGTACGTCGGCGTGTTCGACGACTTCGACTGGCCCGACAATCCTCAGCCCCTGCCGCCGGGTCGCCGGGTGATCGACATCGAGAAGGAGTCCCTGGTGCTGATGGCCGACGCGCTCGAGACCCTGGGCGACGACTACGCGATCTACGGTTTCTCCGGCTTCGGCCGCAAGGAAGTCGACTTCTTCGTCGCCAAGGAGTTCGACGACGACTTCGACCAGGGGGCCGAAGACCGGATCGCGGCAATGGAGCCGAAGCGCAGCACCCGGATGGGGCCTGCCATCCGCCACGCGGCAGCAAAGCTCGCCGCGCGCGATGCGAAAGTCAAGGTCCTGCTCATCCTCTCCGACGGCTACCCCCAGGATTTCGACTACGGCAGCGACCGTGCCTCCCGCGTCTACGGCATCCGCGACACGACGGTCGCGCTACGCGAGACGGAACGCCAGGGCATCTCCACCTTCTGCATCACAGTCGACCCCGCCGGCCACGACTACCTGCGCGAGATGTGTCCCGAACGCCGCTACCTCGTGATCGACGAGATTGCCGCCCTGCCGAGCCAGTTGCCGAAGGTGTATCGCGGGCTGACCGCGTAGATCAGCGGGTCAGGACCCCCAGCGGCGGCGCCCCGTCAGGGCTCTCGAAGTCCACATCAAGCAACATCGCGATCAGGTCGGCGATGTCGGTCAGTCCCATGCGGTGGACGGTGCGGCCGGCTTCAAAGCCGGCGCCCCAGCCGACAAATCCGGTGAGGATCTCCGGGAAGTCCGTGGGGAAGTGGCCGTGGGTGCCGCCGTCGGTGGGGCGCACGGGTTCGCCGGAGGCGTCGGAGCCGAAACTGGTGCCGAGGGTGCCGGCCAGGGCGAAGGACACGTTCGGGTCGGCGCCTATCCGGTCGAGTTCGTCGCGTTCGACGACGCGGAAGAGCCGGTGGGTGGTCGCCGGCAGGCCGTCGATGATGGCGCGGGCGCTCGCGGCCGCTTCGCCGTCCGCCGTGTCGCGCAGGTGCAGGAAGGCGGCGCCGCCGGTGGTGTGGAAGGTGGCGCGCCACTCGCCGCGATCGGGCTCGGTGCCGTGGAGGCCGGCTTCGGCCAGCCAGACGTTCGGCATGACCTGGGTGTGAAGGTCGACGAAGCCGTGGTCGCCGGTAATGACGAAGGCGGTGCGGTCCAGGATGCCGGCGCGCTCCGCGGCGTCGCGGACCGCGCCGATGGCCCGATCGGCGCCACCGACCGCGCGCCGGGCGTCATCCGATTCCCGGCCGCGGGCGTGCTGGGCGGAGTCGGTCTTGATCAGGTGGATCGCGATCAGCGCCGGCCGGTGGGTCTCCAGGATGTAGGCGGCGATCGCGCCCGTCGTGTCGTCCCGCGTGCTGTAGCCGGCGGAGAAGTTGCGCATGTTGAGCTGGCCGGTCGCCTCCCGCTCCAGTTCCTGCCACAGGCCCGGCGTGCTCCCCTCGCGCATCGGTTTCAGCCGGTCCTCGTTCGGGTCGAGCGACCAGACCTCGGGCACGAACCAGTCGACCGGCGCGCCGACCGTCACCGGCCAGGACACCGCCGCCGTCGTTCTGCCGGCTCCGCGCAGCGCGTCCCAGAGGGTTCCCACCTGGATCGCCGACTCGTGCCAGTACCAGCGCCCCGTCTGCCCCGCGGGCTCGAAGGGCTGGTTGTAGTAGACGCCGTGCCTGGCCGGTAGCGCCCCGGTCACGATCGTCGTGTGCGACGGGTAGGTGACGGAGGGGAACACCCCGCGCACGCCCTCGGCGTGCGCGCCGTCGCGCGCCATCTGCTGGATGTTCGGCGCCGGCCAGGAGGAGCCGGGG
>WTGL01000007.1:20038-24432 GCA_011523565.1 Acidobacteriota bacterium | reverse complement strand
AGTGCGTGGGCGAGGGGCGCGGTCGGCCCGGCGGTGATCATAGCCACAAAGTCGAGTCCCGATCGACCCGGCCAGCCATCGGTCCTACCGGCACCCACCTGTGATCGAATTGCGGTTCAAAGTGACCAGGAAGTCCGAGATCGAAGAACTCGAACGACGACGCGCCCTGCGCCGGAAGATGGGCGTTCTTCTCTCGCTGGCCCTGGCGGCCGTCCTTGGCACGGGGCGGGCCTGGGGACAGGAGGAGCCGCAGCAAGGCGAGACCCGCATCGTGCGCGCTTACTTCGATGATCCGCTGGTCGCCGCCAAGGCCGTCATGTCCCTCGACGCTCTCGAGTCGGAGTACGAGAAGGGTTACATCGTCCTGCGGGCCACCGAGGAGGACATCGAAACCGCCCGGCAAGCCGGAATGCGGATCGTCGAGGACGACGACTACGTTTCCGTCGCCCTCCCCTCCGAACCGCCAACGGACGTCGTGGAGGGGACGATTGCGGGGTTCCCGTGCTACCGCACGGTGGAGGGCACCTACGCGAGCGCCCGGGCGATCGCCCACGCCCATCCAGAACTCGCGACCTGGAGATGGGCTGGACGGTCATGGAAGAAGACGCGAAAGGCCGCGGACGGGTACACCATGTACGTGCTGCGCCTGACGAACTCGGAGACCGCGGGGCGGAAGCCTGCCCTCTTCATCACCGCGGCGCTCCACGCCCGGGAGTACGCGACCGCCGAACTCGCCCTGCGCTTCGCCGAGTACCTCGCGGACTCCTACGAGACGGACGCCGACGTGCAATGGCTCCTGGACCACCAAGAAGTCCACATCATGCTGCAGGCGAATCCGGACGGGAGGAAGCGCGCCGAGGAGGGTCTGCTCTGGCGCAAGAACCACAACACGCGCCACTGCCGCCATACCTGGGCGGGAGTCGATCTGAACCGCAACTTCGACTTCAAGTGGGGAGAGGCGGGTTCCAGCACAAACGAGTGCAGCATCGTCTACCGGGGTCTGTCGGCCGCCTCCGAGCCCGAAACGCAGGCAGTCCAGGCCTACATGGCGAGGCTGTTCCCCGACGCCCGCGGACCCGACGACGACGATGCGGCGCCAAGCCGCACCTCGGGCGTCGTCCTCGACATTCACAGTCATGGGCGTCTCGTCATCTGGCCCTGGGGCCACGTGCACGACCCGGCGCCGAACGGCAGGGCGCTCCAGACCTTCGGCCGGAAGCTCGCGTACTTCAACCGCTACAGGCCGCTCCAGGCCGTCGGGCTCTACCCGGCAAGCGGCACCACCGAGGACTACGGCTACGGCGTTCTCGGCCGCGCTTCCTTTACCTACGAACTCGGCACGACGTTCTTCCAGGACTGCAGCCGATTCGAGAACTCGATTCTGGACGACAACCTGGAGTCCCTTCTCTATGCCTTCAAGGTGGCGCGGACGCCGTACCGGACTCCGGCCGGCCCCGACGTTCGCGATCTGAGTCTGAGCAGCGGCGCGTCGACGACCGGCGTCGCGGCCGGAACGGCGGTCACCCTGTCAGCGATCTTCGACGACACCCGTTACGAGAACGGCAACGGCTTCGAACCGACACAGAACATCGCGGAGGGCGAGTACTACGTTGACGTGCCGCCCTGGGCCCGGAGAAGGGGTGCAAACGCCATGGACCCCTCCGACGGCGCCTTCGACAGCCGCACTGAGAGCGCGACCGCGACGATCGACACGACCGATCTCGCCGCCGGCCGGCATACCGTCTTCGTGCGGGCAAGAGATAGCGACGGCAACTGGGGCGCGGTCAGTGCGGTCTTCCTGCAGGTTGCCGCCACCCAACCGCCGCCGCCCCAGGACGACCCGGAAGTGGAGGTCTCGTTCGCGGCGGCCAGCTATGAGGTCCCGGAAGGAGGCAGCGCACGGATCGCGCTGCGCCTGAGCGCGGACCCGGAGCGCGAGCTGACGATTCCGCTGCTGCGCACGCACCGCGGCGGCGCGAGCGCCGCCGACTATTCCGGGGTGCCGGACATGGTGATGTTCGGACCCGGCGTCACGGTCGCCGAGTTCCCGTTCAAGGCCGCGGACGACAGCGAAGAGGACTCCGGGGAGTCGATCGTGATCGGATTCGGCCCGCTGCCGCCGCGAGTGACCGGAAGCGGGGAAGCCAAGGTGTCGATCCTGGACGACGACACGCCGCCGCCCCAGGACGACCCGGAAGTGGAGGTCTCGTTCGCGGCGGCCAGCTATGAGGTCCCGGAAGGAGGCAGCGCACGGATCGCGCTGCGCCTGAGCGCGGACCCGGAGCGCGAGCTGACGATTCCGCTGCTGCGCACGCACCGCGGCGGCGCGAGCGCCGCCGACTATTCCGGGGTGCCGGACATGGTGATGTTCGGACCCGGCGTCACGGTCGCCGAGTTCCCGTTCAAGGCCGCGGACGACAGCGAAGAGGACTTCGGGGAGTCGGTCGTGATCGGATTCGGCCCGCTGCCGCCGCGAGTGACCGGAAGCGGGGAAGCGACGGTATCGATCCTGGACGACGACACGCCGCCGACGGCAGCATTCGAGGTACACGGCGCGGAGTGCGGGGTTGATCTGTGCCGCACCCGCACCGGCAATCTCGTGCGCTTCACAGACACGAGTGGCGGCCCGGTGGAGCACCGCCGATGGAACTTCGGTGACGGTACCGAGTCGAGTCGGCCTGCTCCGGAACACGCCTGGACGGAGCCCGGTTTCTTCGAGGTCACGCTCCGGGTGAGCGGGGGCGAACGGGAATCGTCGTTGTCACGGACCTTCCTCGTGGAGGCTGCGGAGCCCCAGGGGACGTGCGTTCCGAGTGCGGAGACTCTCTGCCTTCAGGACTCGCGCTACGCCGTGGCGGCACAGTGGCGCAAGGCGGATGGCGAGACCGGCGCGGGCACAGTTGTGCACGCGGGCACGAACGACTCGGGCCTGTTCACCTTCTTCAGCCGGGACAACTGGGAGATCCTGGTCAAGGTGCTGGACGGCTGTGCCTTGAACGGTCACGTCTGGGTGTACGCCGCCTCGACGACGGACGTCGGCTACATCATTCGGGTGACCGACACCGCGACGGGCCTCGAGAAGGAGTACCGGAACGAACCGGGTGTGCCGGCTTCGGCAATCACCGATGCGGCCGCTTTCCCGGACGGCTGCCGCCCACCATAGACGCGGACCGCTCGCGCCGCTCGACAGCCGAATCGACTCAGAGCGCCGGCGAGGAGCGGAGATCGTCCATCTCGGACCCGCTCGACGTTGCAACGCCTCCCGCCCGCTCCGCATCGAGCAGGGAGGCGCCGCGTTCGATCCAGGTCCGGCCGCGCACCCGGATGGCGAGCAGGCCGGCGAGCAGGGCTACATGGACGATGAAGCAGCTCCAGGCCCCGACCAGGCCCCAGTTCCGCGTGGCGAAGAACACGAGCGGCACGAAGACGAGCCAGGCCACGCCGATGTTCGCGACCATCGGGTAGGTCGTGTCGCCGGCGCCCCGCAGCGCGCCGGAGTAGATGTTGAACGGCAGCTCGAAGATCAGGCACAGGGTGGCGATGAGAAACAGCGGCCGGGCGTACGGCAGGAGCGCGGCGAGATCGCCCGCCTCTCGCGCGAACAACTGCATGAGCCACCCGGGGAACCCGACATAGACGACGGCCATGCCGAGCGCGACGAGAAACTGGGCGATCACCGTACCGACCGCGGTGCCCGCGGCCCCAAGCTCGGGGAACCCCCAGACGCCGAAGATGAGAAGATAGTTCAGCCCGCAGTTCAGGGCTAGCTGGATCAGCCCCGCGAACATGGGAACCTCGGTGCGTCCAAGTCCGCGGTAGTAGTTCTCCGCGACGAGGAAGACCATCAGCCCCAACGCGGCGCCCAGCCGTACCTCGGTGTAGTCCGTGGCGATCGCCTGGACTTCCGCCGACGCACCCATCACGCGGAACGCCCAGCCGGACAGCGGCGCCGCGAGCAGGACGACGACGCCCGCGCCGGCGGCCAGGTAGAGACCCTGCCAGAAGGCGACGCCGACCCGGTCCTTCTTGCCGGCGCCGAAGAACTGGGCGACGAACGTGTTCACGCCCTGGAGCAGGCCGACGAAGAAGCCGAGCAGCCACCAGGAGATGATCGCGCCCAGGCCCACCCCGGCCAGGGCGACGACGCCCAGACGCCCGACCATCATCGCATCGATCAAACCCATCGCCGTGTGGGTCATCTGCGTGATGACGACCGGCCCGGCCAGCACCAGGATGCGCCGATAGGAGATGTCGATGTTCATGGCTCGTGTCTGTGCGAAATGGGTCAGGATTTGGTGAACAGGGCCTCGAACTGCGCCGCCATGCGCGGTCCCGCCCCGTCGTCTTCGTGCTTGAAGAAGACGTAAGTCTCGCCCCAGGGTTGCCGCCGGATC
>WTGL01000007.1:18822-20028 GCA_011523565.1 Acidobacteriota bacterium | reverse complement strand
AGCGGCGCGTCATGGTCCCCCCCGGCATCGGCGATGCACAGCGAAGCGCCGGCGTCGGCAAGCAGCGTGAACACCTCGTCGTCGAACCAACTGGCGTGCCGGAACTCGAACGCGGCACGCATTCCGTCCGGCAACAGGCCGAGAAAACCCGCCAGCCGATCGAGGTCGCGACGGAGGTACGGCGGCAACTGGAACAGGAAGGGGCCGAGGCGTTCGCCCAGCACCTCCGCTGTGCGAAACAGGTAGTCGACCGAGTCCCCGGCGTCCTTGAGTCGTTGCTGGTGGGTGATCCGGCGGGACGCCTTCAGCGCGAAACGAAAGGTGTCGGGCACCGCGTCGCGCCACCGCTCCAGCAGATCCGTCTTCGGCATGCGGTAGAAGGTGTTGTTGATCTCCACCGAGCCGAGCCTGGAGGCATAGAACGAGAGCATGTCCGGCCGCTTCGTTCCGGCCGGATAGAACGGTCCCGCCCACGCCGGGTAGGAGAACCCACTGGTGCCGGTGCGTACCCGCACTGCCTGAACGCGGTATCGACCCGGCAGACGGGGGAATCAGGCGCCGTCGTCGAGGAACGGACGGAGCTTCTGCGCCCAGTCGGGATGCCGGAGCTTGCGCAGCGCCTTCGATTCGATTTGCCGGATGCGTTCCCGGGTCACGTTGAACGACTTGCCGACCTCCTCGAGGGTGTGCTCCGAGCCCTCGCCGACGCCGAAGCGCATCCGCAGCACGAGCTCCTCGCGAGGCGATAGCGACCGCAGCACGTTGCCGGTCTGTTCGCGCAGGTTGGCCGAAATGACCTCGTCCACCGGCGACGGCGAGTTCTTGTCCTCGATGAAGTCACCCAGGTGGGAGTCCTCTTCCTCGCCGACCGGCGTCTCCAGCGACACCGGCGCCTGAGCGATCTTCATGATCTTCCGCACCTTGGAGGCGGGCAGGTCCATGTGCTCGCCGATTTCTTCGGCGGTCGGCTCGCGGCCCAGTTCCTGCACGAGCGAACGCGACGTCCGGGTCAGCTTGTTGATGTTCTCGATCATGTGAACGGGAATCCGGATCGTCCGCGACTGATCGGCGATCGCGCGGGCCACAGCCTGGCGGATCCACCAGGTCGCATAGGTCGAGAACTTGTAGCCGCGGCGGTACTCGAACTTCTCCACCGCCTTCATCAGGCCGATGTTGCCCTCCTGGATCAGGTCCAGGAACTGGAGG
>WTGL01000007.1:12037-18812 GCA_011523565.1 Acidobacteriota bacterium | reverse complement strand
GCTGTTCCTTGGCGCGCTCGCTCAACGCCTCGCCGCGCTTGACCTTCGCCACCAGCGCCCGCAACTCACCCTGAGTGATCGAGTACCGCGCCTCGAGCGCCCGCACCGCCTCGCGGTACTTCTGGATGCGCCGGCGGTGCAGCGCCTTGAGCTCCTCGTTGCTCTCCCGCTCGAGCGCCACCTGGGCGCGGCTGATGTCGCGCTCGCTGCGCCGGAAGCGGTTGTCGATCAACTTGACCAGGTCGACCACCCGGTTGCGGTCCGGTCCGGTGAAGGCCAGCTCGACGATCAAGGACGAGACCTTCTCCTCGAGTCGGTCGATTTCCCGCTCGATCTCCTGGTAGCGGTCGCCGCGGGGGCTGTACCGCTTCTGCCGGCGCCGCGTGCGCTCGAGCTGCCCTTCCAGCTCCTTCATCTTCTCGAATACGCCGACACGCTTGGCGATCCGCTTCAGACCGTTCTCGTCGAGCAGCGACAGCGGGTGGTCGATCTCCACCAACTGGGAAAGCGGCTTCGCGTTCTTGCGGTCCGCGAGTTCGGTCAGCGCCAGGAGACGGGTCATCAGATCGGGGTTACCGGCCATGGCCTGGAAGATCAGCCACTCCCCGTCCTCGAGCGCCCGCGCGATCTCGACCTCACCGTCGCGGTCCAGCAGCGGCACGGTGCTCATCTCCCGCAGATACATCCGCACTGGGTCGCTGGTGTTCACCGGCTCGCTCACCGTCGGCGTGGCGGGATCGTCGTCCGCCTTGTCGATCTCGAGCGTCACCGCTTCGTCGAGATTCGCCACATACCAGTCCGGACGGCGGATGACGCCCACCCGGAGTTCCCGGAGACGGTCGTGGAGTTCACGGATCTCCCCCTCGACCCCGACCATGTCGGCGGGCATCATGTCCTGAATCTCGTCACCCAGCAGGTACGTCTTCGCCTTCCCCAGTTCCAGCAACTGGCGGATCGAGGCGTACCTCGCCTCAAGCGGTTTGCCTGTGTCCTTTACGGGGGCAACTGCCATGCTTCGTTCTCCGGAAAGTGTTTCTTCTCGCCCGAGGTAGCGCGTGTCTTTCTGGCGGGCCTCAACCTACAGACCACCCCATCCGCTGGAGGAGCGTCTCAGCGGCTTGCGGACCGTAGGACAACCGACGTCACGCAAGTGTACCAGTATGAAGACGATCAGCCACCCTCTGGTGTTTCGCTCCGCTCTCGCTCAGGGGCCGCGCTTGCACTCCCCCGAACAGCGGAGGGGGCCGCCATTCTTCCCCTTTCCCGGAGAGCCTGGCGAATCATGTACTCGATCTGCCCGTTGACGCTCCGGAGTTCCGACGCCGCGAGGCTTCGGATCTCCTCGTAGACCCCGAGGTCCAGGCGTAGCAGGAATGCCTTGCGGGGAGCGGCCACCGATCAAGCCCTCCCCGTCTACGGATAGAGCGTGCCGGTGTTCACAACCGGCTGGGTATGCCGGTCGCTGCACAGAACGGCGAGCAGGTTGCTGACCATCGCCGCCTTGCGTTCGTCGTCGAGATGGACCACGTCCTTTTCGCTCAGCATGTTCAGTGCCTGCTCCACCATTCCGACCGCGCCGTCGACGATCTGGGCCCGCGCAGCCACCACCGCCGCCGCCTGCTGGCGCTGCAGCATCGCCGCCGCGATTTCCGCGGCATAGGCGAGATGGCTGATCCGGGCTTCGATCACGTGGACGCCCGCGGTAGCGAGCCGCTCCTGCACTTCGCCCCGCAGGCGCTCCGAGATCTCGGCCGTGTGGTGGGAGAGGGAGATCTCACCCTCCTCGTGCGCGTCGTAGGGATAGCCGGTGGCCATGTTCCGCAGCGCCGCTTCGCTCTGCACCTGAACGTAGTCCTCGTAGTCGTCGACATTGAAGAGGGCCTCGGCACTATCCACCACTCGCCAGACGACGACGGCCCCGATCTCGATCGGGTTGCCTGCGTTGTCGTTCACCTTCAACTTCCCGGTCTCGAAGTTCCGGGTTCTCACCGACACGCGGCGCTTGGTCAGAAACGGGTTCGCCCAGCGCAGGCCGGTGTCGTAGACGCTGCCCCGGTAGTCACCGAAAAGCTGCAGCACCCTTGCTTCGTTGGGGTGGACCATGAACAGCCCGAACATGAGGAACACGAGAACGGGAATGCACACCGCGCAGAAGATCACGACCGGGATGACCTGCCAGATCCCGAAGACGGCGGTCCCGGCAATCGCGAGAAGGATGAGGAGGATGAGCAGGCACAGCGTGCCCAGGCCCGACATGACCGAGAGGCGCTCCTCCCGGTGCTCTACCATCTTGTTGTCCATGAATGCTGATTCCCTAGGTCAAACACGGCCCCGAACGGCCGTGAGGATTGGTTGATATGAAGATGATATCACTCAAATATCATAATGCAAGCTCTGACTCGGAACGCTTCCCTGCATGACCGAGCAACGTCCAACGCTCGCAACGGACGCCGTCCTGGAAGCCGCCACCCGCTTTGAGCTCGGCGGCGCGCCGACCGCCGCCCGGGAGCTGCGGAGCGGCCACATCAACGACTCCTACGTCATCTCGGGTCCCGGCCGGCGGCGGGGACTCCTGCAACGGATCAACGAACACGTTTTCACCAGGCCGCGCCGACTGATGGAGAACGTCGAGCGGATCACCCGGCACGTCGCCGGGAAGCTCGGTCCCGGAAACAGGCGGCGCCGGCTCACACTCATTCCGGCCGACAGCGGTCGAACGTGGATCGAGATCAGGAGCGCTTCCGAAGGAAGCGGCAGGGGAAGGGGCGGACACGGCGCCGACGGCTGGTGGCGAATGTACGAACTGATCGAAGACGTAACGACCCGAGTCACCGCCTCGTCGGCCGATCAGGTCTTTCGGGCAGCGCAGGCATTCGGGCGCTTCCAGGGCATGCTCGCGGACCTTCCCCCACCGCCACTGTTCGAGACGATCCCCCGCTTCCACGAGACCTCGAGCCGCTTCGACGCCCTGGACGAAGTGCTGAGGGGCGAGCCGGAGGGCAGACAGGCCGCGACGCGCCGCAGGCAAGCCGAGCCGGAGATCCGGGCCGCTGCCGCGCATCGGCACCTGGCCGGCCGGCTGATGGAAGCCGAGGCCCGGGGCGTGCCCCGGCGCACCGTCCACAACGACTGCAAGATCAGCAACGTCCTCTTCGACCGGCAGAGCGGCGAAGCGCTATGCGTCGTCGACCTGGACACCGCGATGCCGGGGCTGGCCGCGTTCGACTTCGGTGACATGGCGCGGTCCATGGCCCACGGCGCACACGAGGACTCCCGCGATCCGGGCGAAGCGGAGGTCGACCTGGAACTCTTCAGGGCCCTGAGCCGCGGCTACCTCGACGGAGCCCGCTTCCTCAGCGCCAAAGAGCGCGAGACATTGGTCGACGGCGCACTGGTGCTGACCCTCGAACAGGCCGTCCGCTTCCTGACCGATCACCTGCGGGGCGACGTCTACTTCCGTGTCGAACGACCGGGCCAGAACCTGGACCGATGCCGGGTGCAGTTCGCCCTGCTCGAGTCGCTGGTTGCGCGCGCCGGGGATCTGCGGAGGATCGTGGACGCCGGCTGAGAGATTCGGCTGCGCTGCCTATGGCGAGAAGGCGTCCGTGTCGACACCTCCGCAGATGCTGCCCTGCTCATTGCGGTAGTTCTCCGAAAGGCCGGTGACCGTGTCCGTGACCGTTAACGTGTATTCGACATCCGAGACACCGCCGTAGAGCAGCCAGAAGCGTCCGTTGAGGGCCCGGCCGTCGAGCACCTTCGCCGCCAGCTCGATGTTGGCCTCGTTGAAGAACCAGAAGAAGCCCGTCGCCCCGGTCGTGAGCGACGGCAGAACCGTCGCCGCCTTCCGCGGATCCTCTCCCGAATTCGAAGCGTTCGGATCGACGAAACGAACCTCAAGTGCGAAGCGGTTGTCGAGGACGCAGAGACGATGCGCTCCCGGTGTGCATCGGCCGTCGCCATGAACCGGCCGCGCGACCCGGGCCTCTTCGAAGGGCTGCGCCCCGAGCCGGAGCAGATCGATGCCGGGAGAGCCCACAACGCGGTTCGCGCCCGACGCGACGACACCCGCGACCGCACTCTGGGGAAACGCCGCCGTGTCGTTCTGTCCGCAGATTCGCCCCTGCGGGTTGTAGTAGGTGCGCCTCCCGTCGCCGGCCGTCTCCCGCACCGTGATCCAGTACTCGACATCGGACAGCGCGCCGAAGAACACCCAGTAGTTGCCGTTGAACGCCCGTCCGTCAAGGACCTTGACCACGAGTTCGATGTTGGCCGGGTCGAAGAACCAGAACAGTCCTGACTCGTCGGAAACCTCGACCGGCACACTGCGGCCCAATCCGTAGTCGCCCTCCACGGCGTTGTTCTTCCAGTGGACCTGGACTTCAAAACGGCCTTCCCGCAGGCAGAGGAACCTCTCGCCGGTGCGGCAGGCGCCACGGTAGTCGCCGGTCGTGGCGCTGACCTCCTCCGAGTACGCCGATCCCCCTCCCACCGCGTCCGCGCGCAGCCGAAACGTGTATGGCGCCCCGACGTCGAGGCCATCGATCCGCGTCATCCCGTCCGACGCGTCGGCCGTGCGGCGCAGGGTCCAACCGCTCTTCTGGCCGCGCGCCTCGATGTCGAGCGTTCCCCTTTCCGGTTCCGCCCACTCCCCCGTCCAGGACACGACGATGGCTGCATCGTCCAAGGGTTCCGCCGCTACGTCTCCCTCGAACCCCGCCGCATCGTCGGCTTCCAGGAGTTCGAAGGTCAGCTTCGCCATCGGTGCATCGGTGAACGGGTCCACGCCGCGAATGCTCGTGATCGTGCCCTGCGGCACGGTCGCCGGGTTGTCGAGGGAGAACTCAGTTCCCTCCTCGGTGCCGGCGTCGTAGGGGAAGAGGTCGATCTCCAGGTCATCTACCCACCGTCCGCCGTCGTCGAGCAACGACCGTGCGGAAACGCCGACGAACCAGTCCGGACTGGGGGCGATCATGGTCACCAGGGTGACGAGCGGATGCTGCCTGTCGACCTCGAACTCGATCGTCGTCGACGCCGTGCCTACTCGCGGCGGCTCCTTCTCCAGCACGGCCAGGACCTGCGGACTGCGCTCCATCAGCGCCCTGAGGTCCCGCTGAATCCCCAGTTCCGCAACGCGCTCTATCTGTCGGCTAGCCCGGCCGCCTGGCTCCCAGAAGCTGACCCGGTCGTTGTGAACAGCGCCGATCAGGGGCGAGAAGTGCGCGGTGCGCGGCACGCCGCCGGGCGTGGCGCTACGCGTCCAGGTGCCCTCGAACGTCAGGCGATACCTGGCGGAGTCGCCCCCGAACGACTGTGCCGCGAGAGGTAGCGCCAACCAGCAGCACCAGAGGCTCGCGACGACGGCAAGACGAAGACGCCGCAGGCGATCCGGCATTCGGAGTGGCCCGGTTCCCCCCTCAACCGCCATCGGCCGCCGAGGCACCGCAGGGATGGATCGGCTCGAGGAAGGCCGCGATCGCCTCGCTCCCCGGAACCGAGTCGGCCGCCTCCGTGTCCTGCATCTCATCCGTTCCTCCGGTCTCCCCAGCGGGCCCGAACCAGATGCCCATGCGCATCCGCTCGTCCTGCGGACAGTCGAACTCGATCAACGTCACGAGCTCCCCGATCTGTTCCCCCGGACCGAACATCGTACTCCCCCGAAAGGTCGCCCACCGCGCCCCGACGTCCTCCCGGTCGAGATCGCCGCGCTCGAGGTTCTCCTCGAGATCGAGTTCCAGTCCCATGTCCCGCAGCGTCCGCGACTCGGTCGCCTCCTGGTCGAAGAACGCCCTCAGATCGTCGCCCCCCCAGAGGGCCTGGACGTAGTAGAAGCCCCGTTCTCCGAACTCGACGGCCCAGGGTTCCTCGCCGGGAGGGAGGTCGGAGAGAATCGCCATGTCGATCACGAAGGGAACGGAAACCACCGCCACCGCGTGATAGCCGCCCGGCGCTTCGGCAGCGCCCAGAATCTCGAGCGCCCGTTGCCCCCGCCGTTCCGGATCTTCGTTGTCCGCCGCGATGTTCCGGGCTGTGCGAACACCGACGAACGTGAGCGCACCGATCACCACGACGATCACGGCGACGAGACCCAGACAACCGAAGAGCGCGTAGAGCCATGGTGAACGGCGCTCGGCAGCCATCGCCGGGCACCGTAGCACGCCGCAGGCCCGCCCCGCGCTGTGCCGGCGCTATGCTTCGCTCATGACGGATATCGGCCGTCCCCTGGCCACCAACAACGCTTCCGGGAAGGCAGTTGTCCGAGGCACTCCGCTCGAGCGGACGATGCGCGCCAAGATCGAAGCGGCTACCCGCCCCGAAGTGCTGGAGGTTCTCAACGAGAGCCGCATGCACAACGTCCCGCCGAAGGCCGAGACCCACTTCCGGGTCGTTGTCGTCAGCAGCCGGTTCGAAGGCGCAACCCGGCTTCGCCGCCACCGCATGGTCCACGGCGCCCTGGCCGACGAGTTGGCGGGCCCGGTGCACGCGCTGGCGATCGACGCGCTGACGCCAGCCGAATGGCAGGCACGGGACGAGCAACGAAGCCTGTCGCCCGACTGCCGCGGAGGCTCGCGGTTCGACTCGCCCGGCGGCTGACTACGGCTGCGGCACCACCCGGATGTACGGCAGGGGCTGCTGCCAGCCCTGCGGGTACTTGGCCCGCGCGGCTTCGTCCGACACCGCCGGCAGGATGATCACGTCGTCGCCGTGCTCCCAGTTCGCGGGCGTTGCCACCTGCTCCTTCGCCGTCAGCTGGACGGAGTCGACCAGACGCAGA
>WTGL01000007.1:2019-12027 GCA_011523565.1 Acidobacteriota bacterium | reverse complement strand
GTCGTAGCGCTTCACGATGTCCAGGGTGGGGTCGCCGATCAGCGGGTAGTTCAGAGCGTGACCCTGTGACGCCTCGATGTCCTTCGACCACGCCTCGTGGTCCGACACGCCGTCGACGCTGATACCGATCACCTTGCAGTTGCGGCGGTCGAACTCGCCCTTGAGGCCGGCCACGGTGCCCAGCTCGGTCGTGCAGACCGGCGTGAAGTCCTTCGGGTGGGAGAAGAGGACGCACCAGCCATCCCCGATCCACTCGTGGAAGTCGATCTGTCCTTCCGTGGTCTGGGCCGTGAAATTGGGAGCCTCGTCGTTGATTCTGAGCGTCATGATTCCTCCGGTCGATCAGGTTCTATACGGAGCGCGTAGCGTGGAGCGCCGAGAAAGGTGACCATTCTAGTCACGTTTAGCACCGGTTGGGATAGAACGAGGGGATGCGCGGAGCGGCCATTCTGCTACCGGCCATCGTCGCGGCCTCGTGCGCGGCGCCGAGTCCGGCGCCGAGTCCCAACGTCGTCCTCTTCCTCGCCGACGACCAGGGCTGGGGCGACCTGAGCATTCACGGCAACACGAACGTCCGCACGCCGAACCTCGACACGCTGGCTCGAGAGGGTGTCTCCTTCACTCACTTCTTCGTGAGCCCCGTCTGTTCGCCGACGCGCGCGGAACTGCTGACCGGCCGCTACCACCCGCGATCCGGGGTCTATGCCACCTCCCGGGGCGGAGAGCGGCTCGACCTGGACGAAACGACGATCGCCGAAATCTTCGATGTCGCGGGCTACGCCACCGCGGCCTTCGGCAAGTGGCACAACGGTTCGCAGCCCCCCTACCACCCCAGCGCCCAGGGGTTCGACGAGTTCTACGGCTTCACCTCGGGCCATTGGGGGAACTACTTCGATCCGCCCCTGGACCACAACGGCCGCGTCGTCACGGGCAACGGCTACGTCACCGACGACTTCACCGACCGTGCCATCCGGTTCATCGAGGACCATCGAACCAAGCCCTTCTTCGTCTGGGTCGCCTACAACACGCCCCACAGCCCGATGCAAGTGCCCAATCGCTGGTGGGACCGATTCGAGGACGGCAACGTCGCCCAGCGCCACCGCGACCCCGAAAAGGAACGTGTCGACCACACCCGGGCCGCCCTGGCGATGACCGAGAACATCGACTGGAACGTCGGGCGGCTGACGGAGCGTTTGGCAGAGCTCGGTCTCGCCGACGACACGATCGTCGTCTACCTGACGGACAACGGCCCGAACGGCTGGCGCTGGAACGGCGGCATGAAGGGTCGCAAGGGTTCGACTGATGAAGGCGGCGTCCGGTCTCCCTTCTTCGTCCGCTGGCCGCGTGCCATCGAAGCCGGCACGGTCGTCGACCGGATCGCCGGCGCGATCGACCTGCTGCCGACGCTGGCGGAGCTGGCCGGCATCCCCTACACCACCGTCCACCCCATCGATGGCCTCAGTCTGAAACCGCTGCTCGAACCCGAAGCCAGGGCAGCCGGCGGATGGCCCGACCGGCATCTCGTGCACCACTGGCGCGGGCGCACCAGCGTCCGCAGCCAGCAATACCGGCTCGACCACGAAGGCCGCCTCTTCGACCTCGCCGCCGATCCGGGCCAGCGGCACGACGTCGCCACGGAACGATCCGAGGCGGCCGCCAGGCTCACCACCGTCCGCGACGCCTGGATCGCCGAAGTACTGTCCGAGCTTCCGGACGAGGACGACCGGCCGTTTCCGATCGGCCATCCCGAACACGAGTTCACGCATCTCCCCGCTCGCGACGGGACGACCCTCGGCGACATCGAGCGGTCGAGCCGCTATCCGAACGACTCTTACTTCACGAGCTGGACCAGTCCCGACGACGCGATCACCTGGGACGTGGAGGTCCTTGCCGGCGGGCACTTCGAGGCCGTCCTCCACTACACCTGCGGCGAAGGCGACACAGGCGCCGTCGTCGAACTGCGGCTCGGCGAGCAGGCTCTGAGCGGCCGGATCGATGAGGCGCACGACCCGCCGCTGGTCGGCATGGAACACGACCGTGTCGAGCGCATCGAGTCCTACGTCAAGGACTTCAGGCCGATAGTGCTGGGGACCATCCACCTCAATGCCGGTCGCGGCACACTCACCCTCCGCGCGCTGGAGATCCCCGGTCGCCAGGTCATGGACTTCCGGCTACTCACGCTCCGCCGCCTCGAGCTGCCGGCGTAGCTCTTCGAGCTCGCTGCGGTCCGGCCGCAGATTGGCCGCGCCATGGATGTAGACGTGCTCGATCTCGGAGGCGGTCCGCATCGTGTTCCAGTGCAGCAGGATGCGCACGCAGCGATCCAGGCCGCCGGGCACCGCCATTTCGTGGCCGCACAGCAGCGCCACGTCGCGCCAGCCCATCAAGCGAGCGGCCAGCGCCGGGTACTCCGCGGTCAGGTCGGGCGTCGTCGTGAAGACCGCGCTCGCGACATCCTCCTGCTCGATTCCGTTCGCCTGGACCATCCGCTCCAGCAGTTCGGCGGTGGCGGTGAGGATCTGCTCGCGGCCCGAGCCTCGAACCGTCGTCGCGCCGCGGACGCCGCGGCACACCAGGTGTTTGCGGCGCCAGGAACTCGTCTGCGGCTTGCGAGGCATGAAAGCGACGTCAGCGGTTACGATCCGGCGTGAAGGGAAGCGGCGAACTGTACCAACGATCCTGCTGCCACGAGCCGGCGCCTCGGCACACGAGCCCGCGCGGTGTCGCCATCTGCTTCACGGCCGCGGCGACGCTCCTCGCCGCCTGCTCACCGCCCGATTCGAGCAACGCACCATCGCCGGAGCAACCGAACATCCTCCTCATCCTCGCCGACGATCTCGGCTACGGCGACCTCGGCGCCTACAACCGGGACTCGCGCATACCGACCCCCAACCTGGACCGTCTGGCCTCCGAGGGCATGCGGCTGACCGACGCCCACAGTCCATCCTCGGTCTGCACACCGACCCGGTACGCGCTGCTTACCGGCCGCTATGCGTGGCGTTCCCCGCTCAAGAGCGGTGTTCTGCACGGCCGCTCGACGGCCCTGATCGAACCGGGACGGCTGACGCTCCCGTCCTTCCTGCAGTCGAACGGCTACGCGACGGCCGGTATTGGCAAATGGCACCTGGGCCTCGGCGCCGACCTGGACCCCGACGACGACGAACCCGGACGCACCGACTACGGCGCGCCGCTTCGGCCGGGTCCGCTGACGGTCGGCTTCGAGCACTACTTCGGCATCCCCGCCTCCCTCGACATGGAGCCGTACCTCTACATCGAGGACGAGGGCATGTTCGAAGCGGCGACGGAGACGGTCGAGGCCAGTTCGATGCGGCGCTACGGCGGGGACGGCTACTGGCGCGCCGGCGACATCGCCCCCGGCTTCGATTTCCTCCAGGTGACGCCGACGCTCTTCGAGCGTGCGAGCAGCTACATCAGGCAAAGAGCCGCAGCCGACGACGGACGCCCGTTCTTCCTCTACCTGCCCCTGCCTTCGCCCCACACTCCCTGGATGCCGCTCCCCGAGTTCGAGGGATCAAGCGGCGCCGGAATCTACGGCGACTTCGTGGCCCAGGTCGACGCCGGCATCGGCAGGCTGCTCGCCGATCTGGACGCCATGAACCTCGCCGGGGACACCCTGGTTTTGTTCACGAGCGACAACGGCGCGCACTGGCTCTCGAACGACATCGAAGAGACCGGGCACCGGGCCAACGGCTCGCTGCGCGGCCAGAAGGCCGACATCCACGAGGGCGGTCATCGCGTTCCCTTCATCGCCCGCTGGCCCGGCCGCATCCCCGCCGGTTCAGTCCGCTCCGAACTCGCCGGGTTGCTCGACATCTTCCGCACGGTGGCCTCTCTCCTGGGCCGGCAACTACCCGCGGGCAGCGCCGAGGACAGCGTCGACCTGTGGCCCGTGCTCCGGGCCGACGCGGACACACCGCCGCCCCGCCGTTCCCTGATCCACCACAGTGCGCGCGGGATGTTCGCCCTCCGCTTCGACGAGATCGACGACGACGGCACGCCGCGGCGGTGGAAGCTGATCGAGGGACTCGGCTCCGGCGGCTTCACCGAGCCCCGCCAGCTCGCTCCGCAACCCGGGGGCGCCGCCGGACAGCTCTACGAATTGACCGCCGACCCGGCCGAAACCCACGACCTCTACTTCGACCGCCCCGACCTTGTCGGCCGGCTGACCATCGAACTCGACGCCATCCGCGGCGACGACGCCGAGTCCCTGGCGCCGCCGTCCGTGACCGCGGGTTCCCTGACCCGCGGAGGATAGTGCGCCGCGAAGCGGCGACCATCCTGCGACGCTACGGATCCAGGTCCGCGCCCTCGTCCAGGAACCGGATCAGACTCGCGAGGTCGTTCAGGGTCATCGCGTCGAGCAGGCCCTCGGGCATGATCGACAGGGTCGACGGCTCCTGACTGCGAATACTCGACCGGTCCAGGTCGAGCCGGTTGCCGCCGGCATCGATCAGCGTCAAACCCGTTCCGCTGTCTTCGACCACCATGCCGCTGTGGAGACTGCCGTCGTCGAGCTCGATGTCGACCGCCTCGTACTGGTCCGAGATCACCCGGGACGGATACATGATCGACTCCAGGATCTCCCGGCGGCGGAATCGCTTCACCACCGTCGACAGATCGGGCCCCCCACCACGGCCGATGTCGCCGAAAACATGGCAGGCCGAGCATCTGGCACGGTGGAAGACCCGCTCGCCCTGCTCCGGGCTGTGCCGTTCGTAGGCCATCACGTCGTACTCCAGGTACTCGGCGAGTTCCTCGAAGCTCATCTGGGCGAGGTCGCTCCGGCCCGGCCGGTCACCCTCAACATCGGTGATCAGCTCGGCGGCGCGACGCGCCCGCTCGGCCCGCTGGCGGTCGAGCCGCTCCCCGGCGGCGGTCCGCTCTTCGGCCGGAAAGTGCGCCAGGACGTCCTGCCAGATCGCATCGATGTACCCCGCCATGCTGGCGGCGCCCCGGATGCCGCGGGCGTCGTCGAACCACGACACGACCCGGTCGCGCAGTTCCGTCGTCCAGCCCCGATCCATCGCACGGATGCAGTAGGCGGTGTGAATCTGCTCCTCTGGTGGTCGCTCCTCATCCAGACGCCCAGCCATCTTCGCCAGCGCGCCGTCCGGCTGCAGGAAGGCCAGCAGCCGTTCGAGCTGACGGTTCACGCGGTCGTCCGCATGCGGGTATCGCTCCAGTAGCACCGGTCCCAGGCCGGATCGGGCGTCGGCGCGGCCGGGCGCGTCCGGATCTTCATCGCGAATCAGGAAGAGCTCCAGCATGCGCAGGAAGTCGAGCTCTCCCTCCACGTCCAGGTCGGCCCGGGCGGCCTGAGTCAGCTTGCCCGTCAGGAAGTTGTACTCCAGCTTGTGCTCCTGGCGGTAGATCGTCGCCAGCAACGCCTCGAAGAAACCGCGCGGACGTTGCTCGGGTGAAGCCATGAATGCCTGGTCGAACCAGTAGCCGTGCGGGATCCGCAGGATCGCCTCGCGCGCGGCATAGCGGAGGAACCGGTCCTCGTGATCCAGCAGGGTGTAGAGGGCCTCTGAGGTGGCGACCTCGAGTCCCCGGACGCGCGGATGCAGCCCGGACCGGGCCAGCGACTCGGCCGCGCGCCGCGCCACCAGTGGATCCGGGTCCGCGAGCGCGGCGCGAAGTGGTTCCTGGACCTGCGGCAAGGTGTAGGAGCCGAGGAGCGACGCCGCCGCCGCACGCACCAGCGGCTCATCACTCGAGAGCAAGGCAGACGTCTCGTCGAGGGTCGGCTTCGGACCGTGGACCTGGAGCAGTTCCAGCGCGCGCTGGCGATCGAGCGCTTCGCCGCCAGGACCGTGGACGATCCGCCACAGCTCCGGGGTCCAGGCATCGCCAACCTCGTCGCGCGCACGCAGGATCGCCTCCCTGCCCCACCCGGACCGCGGCATCGGCTGCCGCACGGCGCGCAACGCGCCCGTCGCTTCCGGAGGCTGGCCCGGCTGCGCGTAGGTCACGCGGTAGAGCCCTCCTGAGGTGCCGCGTCCGCCGGTCGCGAAGTAGAGCCAGCCGTCCGGACCGACATCCAGGTCGGTCACGTTGAGCGGCTCGCCGAGCACGAAATCGTGGGCTTCGCCGGTCCAGGTGGCGCCTGATCGCTCGGGGAACAGGACCCGGATGCGGCCGCGCGACCAGTCGCCCATGAAGTACGCTCCCTCGTACCGTTCGGGGTAGGCATGGTGGTAGTAGAAGGCGACGCCGACTGGGGATCCGCGACCGATGTCGACGACCCCGGGCAGGGTGTCGATCTCGTAGAACGCGAACTTCCCGGAGCCCGTGCGCCAGCCGTAGTCTCCGCCCGGGATCAGGTGGACGACGCGGGTCGGACGGAACCACGGCAGGCCGCGGTCCCACTCCATGTCCGCCTCGTAGGCGAACACCTCGCCGGCCGCTCCGATCGCCAGATCGAACGGGTTGCGCAGACCGCCGGAGAGCCGTTCCCATGTGTTCGCCTCCAGATCGAGCCGGTAGAGCGTGCCGCCCGGCGCTCGCAGACTGTTGGCGTGGCCCCGGGGATCGAGGATGCGCGGCAGGAGCTGGTCCTCCTGCAGTTCGCGCAGAGCCGACGACGGAGCCAGCCGGACGTCGGGTCCGGAGTAGTTGCCGTATAGCAGGTAAAGCGCGCCGTCCGGACCGCGGGCGATCGTGTGCGGGCCGTGTTCCTGGATCCGACCCGTCGCGCGGGCGATCCGTTCCACCGCGTCGACCCGGTCGTCGTCGTCGGTGTCCCGGAGCCGGTATAGCCCGGTGTCCTCCACCGACCCGTTGGACCGCACCTCGCCCTCCACGCCGGCGGCCCCGGCGAGGCGGCCGTCACCGTTCGCATGGACCAGCAGATCGCCGGGCCCCATGACGTACAGGCCGTGGGCTGTCTCGACCTGGGGCGCGATGTCGATCCTGCGGTCGAAGACGCCGTCGCCGTCGGCGTCTTCGAGAACGGCCAGTCCGTCGCCTTCGAGCGCCAGGAGAGGCCGGCCCTCGGCGTCGAAGGTCATGTTGACGACCGAACCGAACAGCCCCGGCTCGGCTGCCGCTTCGACCTGGAAGCCTTCGCCGGTGCGAAAGCGCCCGCCCGTGTAGTCGAGCCGCTCGCGGCGCGAGCCATCGTGATCCGGCATCAACTCCTGGGCACTCGCCCCGGCACCGAGCCCGAGAGCAAGGGCCAGGCCGAGAATCTGGGAGAAGGCGTACTTCATCAAGAGAGTCCTCGCGGCCCGGCCGGTCGCCGATCCTACACGGCGGGATCTTGTCTTCGGACGCCTACCCTCCGTAGGATCAGGCTGCTGTGCCCCAGACGCCCTGCACGATCGCCGTGCTGGCCACCCTCGACACGAAGGGAGGCGAAGCCTCCTATCTCGTGGATCGCATCGTCCGCGATTGGGGCTGCCGCGCCTTCGTCATCGACCTCGGCGTGCTCGGCGAGCCCGCACTCGACGGAAGCTGGCTGCCCGACGTGAGCCGTCGCGAAGTCGCCTGCGCCGGTGGCGAGAAGATCGAGCAACTGGCCCGGGCGGCCAACCGCAAGCGCGCGATCGCAGCGATGTCCGCCGGCGCCGAGGAGGTCGTCCGCCGCAGCTACCGCCGCGGCAGCTTCGACGCGATTGTCGGTCTGGGCGGCCGGGCAGGCACCGCGATGGCGACAACCGCGATGCGCGCCCTGCCCCTGGGCGTGCCCAAGGTCATGGTGTCCACCATGGCCGGCGGGGACGCCTCCGGCTACGTCGGCTTCAAGGACATCGTCATGGTGCCCTCGATCGTCGACATCGACGGCATCAACCGGATCAGCCGGCAGGTTCTGAGTCGCACCGCCGCCGCGGTCTGCGCCATGGCCCGGGTGGAGATCGAGGGCGGGGACGATCGCCCTCTGATCGCGGCCTCCACGTTCAGGAGCGCCACCCCCTGCGTGGACGCCTGCCGCCGCCAACTCGAGACCGAGGGACTCGAGGTTCTCATCTTCCAGGCCACGGGCGCCGGCGGCCGCACGATGGAAAGCCTGATCGAGGCCGGCTTCGTGCGCGGTGTACTCGACCTGACGACCACCGAGTGCGCCGACGAGCTGGTCGGCGGCGTGCGCACGGCGGGTCCGTCCCGGCTGGAGGCCGCGGCCAAGAGCGGGACACCCGCCATCGTCGTGCCCGGCTGCCTCGACATGGTCAGCTTCTTCGGCCGGGACACCGTCCCGAGCGAGTTCGAGGGTCGCACCTTCCACCACCAGAGCGACAACATGACCCTGATGCGCACGTCGCGGCACGAGTGCGCGGAGCTCGGTCAGGTCCTCGCATCCAAGCTGAACGCCTCCACCGGCCCGGTCGAGGTCTACCTGCCGCTTGGCGGTGTCTCCCGGCTGTCCGCCCCCGGCGGGCCGTTCCACGACCCGGCTGCCGACGACGCGCTGTTCCATGCCCTGCGCGAGAATCTGCGGCGGGCAGTGCCGATCACGGAGGTCGATGCGAACATCAACGACCCGCGCTTCTCCTACGCCGTCAGCGACGCCATGCTGCGGCTGGTGCGGGACGCCAACTAAGGCCTCATCCGCGCACGAGAACGCGATCGCCCAGCGGCTGCACCGGCCGGTAGTTGTTCGGGAAGATCGCCGCGAAGGCCTCGATCTGGCGGGCCGAGAGCGCGAGGGGTTCCGTCAGGACGATCCAGCCAACGCCTTCCGTACACGGCGGTGTGGTGAGCGACCCGCGGTACCGCCAGGAGGTCCGGAGCCCCGGCAGCAGGGCCGGCAAGTCGACCGCGTCCGGGACGGGCCGCGGGGGCTGGGCGGAGACGGGAAGGTCTGACCACACCGGCGCCAGCGCCCGGTTCGTGGGGCCCTCGCGGAACAGGACCCCGACCACCACCAGGGAACCGCCTTCGCTCCGGTGCACGAAGTGCATCTCGAGCGGCAGACGGACGCCCTCGATCGTGTGCTCGGCGCCGTGGTGGAAGTGGAACTGCTCCAATTCGAATCGCACGCCCCCGACGACGATGCCGTTGCCCGGTTCCGGATTCACCTGAATCGAGTGCCCCGTGTTCTCGACGGTCGACCGGGAAGACCGGTACGCGAACTCGACCGGATCGACCTGCGCGCCACGAGCACCACTCAGGTCGATCGGAGACTGCTCGCCGCCCAGGGAACACGTTTCGTACGCAGGGTCGAGACGGCCCCAGACGGCGGGGCCGTTGTGCGGCTCGTAGCCCCACTCTTCTCCGTCGGCATGTTCACACATCGGCGCGGAACGATACCCCGTGCGGTACATTCCGCGCATGCCGCCTGCCCGGTTCAGTTTGCGCCGCCGCTGGCGGCTGGCTCTCCTTCCGGGCGCCGTCGCCGTCGTCCTCGCTCCGATGGCGGCGCCGGCGGGTGGAGCCGCCGCCGACCTGGCGGCGGTCGAACGGGGCGCGGCCATCTACCGCGGCGGCACCTGCCCGGTGTGTCACCACTGGGAGGGCCAGGGCAACCGCCGGGGGCCGGACCTGACGGACGAGGAGTGGCTTCACGGCGACGGATCGCTTGCCTCAGTGCGCACTGCGATCGAGACCGGTTTCCGCCACGGCGCCGGCCGCCGCTTCGGCGGCAAATACGAGATGTGGCCATTGGGCGGCATGGAGCTCGACGAAACCGATGTCGATGCACTGACCGCCTACGTCTGGTCGCTCCACCGGCGGCGCCGGGCCGCGGACACGCGAACCCGGGAGGTCGTAAGCCGCATCGCGTTCGGTTCCGGCGCCGATCAGGATCGGGCGCAACCGGTCTGGGACACCGTGCTCGCGCTGCGCCCCCAGCTCATGCTGATGCTCGGCAACAGTGTCCTCGCCCGCACGGAAGACACGCAGGAACTCCGCCTGCAGTACGACAAGCTGACGGTGAAGCCGGGGTTTGCCGAGCTGCGCCGGCAGAGCCGCTTCATGGCGACCTGGAACGACCTGGACTTCGGCCGCGAGGACGGCGGCGCCGACTTCGACAAGCGGGCCGAGTCG
>WTGL01000007.1:0-2009 GCA_011523565.1 Acidobacteriota bacterium | reverse complement strand
CATGGAGTTCACCGGCTGGGAGAGCTGGGCGAACATGCCGAACGAGCGCCAGCGATTGATCCACCTGATCCGCGACACCGGCGCGACCGGCGTTCTGATGCTGAGCGGCGACACCCCCTGGGCCGACGTCTCGCGCCTCGACGAAGAGGCGCCCTATCCGTTGTGGGACTTCACCTCCGGTCCGCTCAACCGGCGGATCACGACCGGGATCGGCCCGAACCGGCACCGCATAGGCCAGGCAGCGCGCGAGCCGAACTTCGGCTACATCGAAATCGACTGGACCGCCGCCGACCCGGAGGTTCGCGTCGAGGTCCGGAGCGTGGCAAACCGGAGCCTGCTGCGCCAGACACTTCGGTTGTCGGAGTTACAGCCGAAGTAGACGCTACGCCGCCCGGAGCCTCCTAGAAGAACACGAAGGACCGAACCACGACGTTCCGCCGGCAGGGGGCATCCTTCGGAGCGGTCGGGTCGATACAGGCCGTGTGGAAGGACCAGCGCGAGACGGAGCCGTCGGTGACCGAGTCGTAGCACTTGAGCATCGAGACCTCGGTCGGCGTCTGCTGGGGAAACCAGTACCACTCGTGGTGCGGGCGGTAGGTGAAGCGGGTGGTCTCACCGACGCGGTCGTCGTAGATGCGGTAGTTGGTGATGTACGGCTGGTCGGCGAAGGAAGGCCAGGCACAAAGCACGAAGGGATTCTGGCGCACGGTCTCCATTGGCTTGGCGAGATTGATCGACATGAAGCGCCGCGACATCTGCGCGTCCGCCTGCTCTTCGGTGTAGTGCTGCTCGCGGCCGAAGTTCCGCAGGTTCCTGGTGAGCAGCTCGCGGCAGCGCACACGGCCGCTGTTGTCGTTCAGGTCGTTGTGCACGAGGTTGGCGTAGTTGGCGTTCACGCCGGGGTTCTTCTTGTCCTGATCCTCGGTGCGGTCTCCCTGGTAGTCCTTGTCGAACACGTCGTGGTTGTACACGAACGCATCCGTCGCGTCCGGAAAGAACTCCAGGAGGAGCTTCTCCATCTCCGGGTAGAACACGCGCTCCACTTCCGCCGCGTCGTAGAAGTTCTCGCAATCGGACTTACAGTGCGCCAGCGAGAGGCCGAGCCTGTCCATGCACTCGGGACTGTCAGGCTTCAGACCCGGGTAGACCTCCTCGATTCGACGCGCGTCGCGCATCACGTGCGGAAAGTAGAGGCATCCCCGCGCGATGTCCCTTTCGTACCGGCGTAGCGCTTCCGCGTCGGCTTTTCGGGCCGGGTCCCGCCAGAGTGCGTTGGACGGGACGATCGAGTAGGAAGGCTCTTCGCGGACCGAATAGCGCAGAGGCAGCGCCAGGCCGCCTTCAGGGGCTTCGATGTTGTTCGCACGAATGTACTCGAGGCACTCCCTGTAGCGACGAAACCCGGGGCCCCACTTCGTCTCGATGGGTCCGGGAGGAGCATTGTCGAGCACGTCCGCAAACGCCTTCTCGTTCCCCTCGGCAACTTGTGTAAAGGCCGCCTCCGTCGCCGCCGCGGTTCCCGCGTCCCCATCCCGGTCGAACGACATGTAGGACAGACCTCCGTTCGCAGCAACGGGCGGCGGCTGCCCCTTCGTGAGTTGCAGAGGAGGCACGTAGGCCGACGTTGCAGTGTCCGTAACCGTCGAAACCTGATTCGTGCTCATCCTGGCCTACCCCCTGGAAGTTCGCGGGGCAGTTTACTGCCCGGCCTCCCATGCCCGCACCTTGCGGTTCGCGTCGTCGAAGATGCGCTCGTAGTTGCCGATCGTGATCGCGTGCAGAGTCGCTTCGCTGAGCCTGTCCCAAAGCGGCGCGTAGTCGCGCCACGTCTTGAAGTACCCGTCCCGGCCGCTCGGCGCAACGGAGTCCGTCCCGAACAGGAAGCGGTCGGGATGGCGTTCGAGCAGCGCGGTCCAGGCTTCAAGCGAGGCTTCGTCGCGCACGATGTACTTGGTCACCTCGTCCCAGGACAGGTCGCAGTGCACATGGGAGAACGCCTCGTCGGAGAG
>WTGL01000034.1 GCA_011523565.1 Acidobacteriota bacterium | reverse complement strand
CTGCAGGAAGAAGGCCTGCTTCGAGGCGCAGACCAGGTCGCCGATCAGGGCGAAGCTCATGCCGACGCCGGCCGCGGCGCCATGGACAGCGGTGACGATGGGCATGTCGAGATCGCGGAGCGAGAGCAGGAGGGGGTGGTAGTTGTTGCGCAGGTTCTCGCGGGCGGTCGGGTTCACCGCCCCTTCCGGCTGGTTGCCGCGACCGGAGAGGTTGGCGCCGGAACAGAAAGCGCGGCCCGCGCCGGTGAGGAGAAGGGCGCGCACTCCGCTTTCCGGCGCGCGGATGCGCAGCACGGCGTCGCCGAGTTCCGCGACCATTTGAGCGTCCGTGGCGTTCAGCACCTCCGGGTGGTTCAGGGTGATGGTCGCGAGGTTGCCGTCCTGCTCGAGCAGGATCCGTTCGTAGCTCATGCCTTCCCTTCTCAGTCCGGGTACATCTCGCGCATCGCCTCGAGAGAACTGCGAATCAGTTGCTCCAGTGCGTCCATGTCGACGTCGGCGAGCTTGTTGACGTAGAGGCACGACTTGCCGGTCCGGTGCTTGCCGAGTCGCGACAGCAGGTCGTCGTAGTTCGAGAACCCGGGCATGACGTAGATCGTCAGGCTCTGTTTTCGGGGCGAGAAGCCGATGCGTGGCCAGTCGCCTTCGCGGCCGCTCGCGTACCGGTAGTGGTAGCTGCCGAAACCGACGATCGACGTGCCCCACATCCGCGGCTTCTCGCCGGTGACCCGCTTCATCAGCTCAAGGACGGTGAAGCTGTCCTCGCGCCGGCGATCGTTCTCGACGGCCGCCAGGAACTCCTCCACGTTGGCGTCGTTCAGCTGTGTCTTCAATGCGCTCATGCCGTCACTCGATCATGGCGGGGCGGGTGTCCGTGCGAGCGGAAGCCGGAACCGTAGCAGACCGCCTTTCGCGGAAGATCCGTGCTCCGCCATCCGTGCGCTCGAAGACTCGCGAACGGAATGGTGGCTTATGCTCGACGTGGTGAGTGCGGAAGGCCACTACTGCGTCATGGGGATCGGCGACATGGGTTTCCACATCGCCGAGGCCTTCGGCCGGGACGGCCGGAGCCTGACGCTCATCGACACGGACCCGAACAAGGGACCCCGGATCGAGGAGGAACTCGACGCCGCCTTCGTGGTCGGCAACGGCGCCCAGCAGGGCGTGCTGGAGCGGGCTCGGGTGGGCGAGGCGGATCTCTTCATCGCCGCTTCCTCGTCCGAGGAAGCGAACCTGGTCGCGTCGGTGATCGCCCGAAACCTGGGCGCGAAGCGTTGCGTCGTGAGGATCGACACGTCCGAGGATCTGACGACCTACCGGCGCTCATACGAACGCCTGTTCGGCGCCGACCTCCTGCTGTCCCCGCAGAGTCTGGCGACGAACGCCATCCTGAACGTGGTGCTTGGCCATCACACCCACGAAGTCGACTATCTGGCCAAGGGACGCTTCGAACTGCGCACGATCCAGGTCCAGGAGGACAGCACGGTCGCCCGCGTGCCGATGAGCAAGGTACCGCTGCCGGAGGGCGCCCGGATCGTCGGCTACTTCGATGCGGAGCACGAACTCTCGATCCCGGGTCCGAACCTGCGTGCCGCCCCGGGTGGACTGGCCATGGTCCTGTGCCGTACCCAGACGACCCACGAAGTGGAGGAGCTGTTCGCCTCGAGGCTGCAGGAGCCCCGTACCGTCGCCATCGCCGGCGGCAGTCCGGCCGCCGTGGCAGTGGTCAGGGCGCTGCGTAACCAGGTGAAGCGGCTTCGGTGGATCGAGCGGGACCGCCGGCGGGCGGAGTACCTGGCGCAGTCGTTTCCCGATGTCGAGGTGCTCCACGCGGACCCGATCGACGCCGCGACGATGGAGAGCGAGGGACTGGGCCGGGCCGATGTACTCATCGCCGCCACCAGCCACGACGACAGCAACGTGGTCGCGGGGTTGATCGCCCAGGAGTTGGGCGTGCGGCAGGTTGTGGCCCTGATCCACCACACGACCAGCCGGCTGTGGCAACGAGTCGGCGAAGTCGAGCTCGTGTCGCCTCACTCCCTGGCGATCGATCATGTCCGCAACTTCGTCGCCAACGGCTACAAGGCGAACCTGGTCAACCTGGCGGACGGCGCCCTGCAGGTCGTGCAGCGGGTGATCCACGAGGCCAGCCCGGCGGCCGGCGCCTCCCTGGCCGACCTACAGGCTCCACGGGGCCTGATCGTCGGAGCCGTGGTGCGAGGCGACCGCGTGTTCATGCCCGAGCGCAGCAACATGCTGCGGGCCGACGACCAGGTCATCCTGTTCGTGCACCGCTCCCAGACCCAGATGGCCCGGCTGCTGTTTCCGGGCAGCGAAAGCGAGGTCGCCAGCTAGCTGCGTTGTTCGGGCTCACCCGTCCGCGCCGGAGGCCGGAGGGGAGGGTCCCCGCGGACGCTCGCACTTTCTGAGTAGATGGGAGGTGGGTGCTCGCTGCGGTCGGCTGCGCTCCGGTTGGCTGTCGGTCGATGAGGGGGCATGGGCCGTCGCTTGCCGACAGCCTCGCTGGGACCCTCCCCTCCGGCCTCCGGTGCGGACTGGACGGCGTCGGCCGGCCGGCGTACCTGCGGGTGAGTAGTGTGAGGCGTGGGTACGGAGACCGTGCCAGAGTCGAGGCGGAGTATGTATGGGGGTAGGCTAAGGAGAAAGCAGAGGCGGAACGGAGGCAGGACAATGGAGAAAGTGCGAGCGTTTTGCTCATCCATGTCGGCTATCGGGCGGTGGGGGGCTGTTGTCGCCCTGGCCGCTGTGGTGTCCCTTGGGGTCGGAGAGCCGGTGGAGGCGGTGCAGCCGGGGGCGGACCTGAGTGGGGAGTGGGTCCTCAACGAGGAGGAGAGTGACAATCCGCAGCAGATGATGCAGCGGTTCGCGAGGTCGCGGGGTGCGGCCGTTGATGGCGGCTTCCGCGGCCGCGGCGGCGGGACCGGTCTTGGCGGCGGTGGCCGGGGTGGTTCTGGCGGCGAAGCTGCTGTCGGTCGTGGCGGAGCCGGTGGTGGCCGTGGCGGTGCGGACGGTGGTGGCGGCGGCGGCGCTGCTGGTGCCGAAGGAGCCGGAGGTGGCCCCGGTGGCGGAGGCGGTCGTGGTGGTGGGCCTCAGATGGCCCGCGGCATGAACGCCGGCGCGGAGGTTCTGACGATCGACATGCTGGACGGTGGACTTCGGATCACGGACTCGCGGGGGCTGGCCCTCGTCCTGCGGACGGATCGCGAGTGGTACGAGGTTGGTCAGGGGCGTGAGATTCAGGCCTTTTGGAAGAAGAAGAGGCTGGTGACCAGGAACCGGGGACGCGGGGAGGCCCTCCAGATCCAGGAGTACAGCGTCAACAAGAAGGACCAGTTGGTCGTCCTGACCCAGCTCCAGTTCGGCGGCGATGGCGGGACCGCCTCGTACAAGCGGATCTACGACCGCCAGGACAGCGGCTAGGTACGACGCAGGACCGCGAGCGGACGATCCGGACCCGGGTCAGTTCGCGCCGGTCGGGATGTCGCTGAAGGCCCGGTCGCGGTCGACGCGAATCTCGCCGGGTAGGGTGAGGACGCGCTCGGCGATGATGTTGCGCAGGATCTCGTCGGTACCCGCGGCGATTCGCATGCCCGGCGCCGCCAGGTAGGCGTAGTGGAACATGCCGGCCGAGGGGGCGTCTTCGCGTCCGCTG
>WTGL01000090.1:1253-3699 GCA_011523565.1 Acidobacteriota bacterium | reverse complement strand
CCTCTGCGACGGCGAGGGTTGCCAGTTGTGCAAGGAGACCGGCTGGCTCGAGATCCTCGGCTGCGGCATGGTCCATCCGACCGTTCTCAGAAACGGCGGCTACGACCCGGACGAGTGGAGCGGCTTCGCCTTCGGCATGGGGCCGGAACGGATCGCCATGCTCAGGCACGGCATCCGCGACATCCGCTACTTCTGGTCCAACGACCTGCGTTTCCTGCGTCAGTTCCAGCGATTCGTCTAATGCCCGTTTCCTCGTACAGCGACCTGCGCTTCCTGCGCCAGTTCACGGGCGTCGCCTAGTGCGCGTTCCGCTCAGTTGGCTGGGCGATTTCGTCGAGCTTGACGGTTCCCCGGACGAACTCGCCGAGTTGCTCACGAACGCCGGCCTCGAGGTCAAGGCGATCGAGCGGTTCGGCGTCGCCGGCGCCGAGCTGCCGTGGCCGCCGGACCTGGTCATGACGGCGAAGGTCCTGCAAGTCGACCCGGTGCCGGACGCCGACCGCCTGGTGCTGGCGACCGTCGACTACGGCGCCGACTCCACCCGGCAGGTGATCACCGGGGCGCCGAACCTGTTTCCGTATCTCGGCGAGGATCTGAACGATGCCGACGTCTGGGGCGCGCTGCTGCTCGCCGGGGCCAGCTACCGCAACCCCTACCGCGACCTGAAGATCACGCGGCTCAAGCCGAAGAAGCTGCGCGGCATCACCAGCGACGCCATGCTCTGTTCGGCCGCGGAGCTCGGGCTCGGCGAAGACCACGAGGGGATCATCTTGTTCGAGCCGGCCGACGAGTTGCCTGCGCTCGAGCCCGGCCGGCCCCTGGCCGAGGTGCTCGGCGACGTCGTGCTCGACATCGACGTGATCCCCAACATCGCCCGCTGCGCCTCGATCCTGGGGGTCGCGCGCGAAGTGGCGGCGCTCACGGAAGCAGCGTTCCGGCCGCCCGCGGTCCCGCTCACGATGGACGGACCGCCGATCGCGGACCGGGTCGAGATCGAGACCGAGAACCCCGAGATCAATCCGCGGTTCGTCGCCCTGCTGATCGAGGGCATCAAGCAGGGCGCGTCTCCCTACTGGATGCAGCACCGGCTGCAGCTCGCCGGTCAGCGGCCGATCAGCAACGTCGTGGACATCAGCAACTACGTGATGCTCGAGATCGGCCAGCCGAACCACACCTTCGACTACGACCTTCTGCGGCAGAGGGCCGACGGCTACGCGGACGGCGGACCGGTGCGGATCGTCACCCGGCTGGCGCGCGAGGGTGAACGCCTGACGACGCTCGACGGCGCCGAGCAGAAGCTGCGGACGAACCAGATCATGGTCACCGACCCGGCCGGCTCGCTGAGCGTGGGCGGCGTGATGGGAGGCCGGGACAGCGAGATCGGTCCGGAAACCCGCAACGTGCTGCTGGAAGCGGCGGCCTGGGAGCCGCGGAGTATCCGGCGCACCCAGCGCCAGCTCGGAGTCCACACCGAGGCCGGTTTCCGTTTCAGCCGCGGCGTTCACCCCAGCCAGGCCCTGCTCGGCGCCCGGCGGGCCGCGGAACTGCTCCGGCTTCACGCCGGCGGCACGATCGCGGAAGGGATCGTCGATCACTATCCGCAACCGGCGACGAGCGTCACCGTCGACTTCGACCTCGGCTACCTGCGGCGCCTGAGCGGTCTCGACCTCGACGCCGAGGAGACGGCGGATCTGCTGCGACGCCTCGAGTTCGAGGCCGAGATCGAGGACCCCGCGGCCGATCTACGGGTCACCGTCCCGGACCATCGCCTCGACATCGAAGGTCAGCACGACCTGGTCGAGGAGGTGTGCCGCATCTACGGCTACGACCGCATCCCCTCGACCGTGCTCAGCGACGTGCTGCCGCCGCAGCGCGGCAACCGCGAGCAGGCCTTCGAGGACCGAATCAAGGACACCTTCGCCGACCTCGGGCTGCAGGAGATCGTCAGCTACCGGCTGACGACGCCGGAGGCGGAAGCGAAACTGCAACCCGAAGACGGCGAGCCGCCGCCCTACGTCCGGCTCGCCAATCCCTCGACCCTCGACCGCGTCGTCATGCGCCGCAGCCTGCTCGCGTCCGTGCTGGAAGCCGCGGCGTCGAACAGCCGTTTCACCGACCGGCTCGCCCTGTTCGAGGTCGGCCGCGTGTTCCCGGTCGCCGAAGGCGATTCGCTGCCCGAGGAGCGCGAGTGCGCCGCGATCGTGCTGACCGGTCCGCGCCGGGCAGATCACTGGCAGGCAGCCGGCGCCACCGATGACTGCTTCGACTTCTTCGACATCAAGGGCGTCGTCGAGACGGTCCTGGACCGGCTCGGCCTGGCGGTCGAGTTCAGCGCGCCGGAGGCGGACTCAACGCCACCGTCGTACCGCCCCGGACGTTCCGCGGCGATCGGAATCGGCGCCGACTCGAAGCCCGTCGGCTGGCTGGGCGAAGTCCTGCCGGCGGT
>WTGL01000090.1:0-1243 GCA_011523565.1 Acidobacteriota bacterium | reverse complement strand
CGTGCCCGTCTATCCGGAAGTGCGCGAGGACCTGGCCCTGATCGTGGACGAGGCAACGCCGGCCGCGGCCGTCGAGGCCGCCCTCCTCGCCTCCGGCAAGCCCCTGCTCTGCGCCGTCGAGCTGTTCGACGTGTTCCGTGGCGAGGCGATCGGCGAAGGCGCGAAGAGTCTCGCCTACCACCTCACCTTCCGGGCCCCGAACCGCACCCTGCGCGACCGCGATGTGAAGAAGCTCCGCCGGCGCATCCTGGGACAGGTGGAGAGATCGGTCGGCGCCAGGATTCGCGAGTAGGGTCTAAGGGGCTCGCGTCTCCGGCCTGCTCAGCAGGCCAGGCGCGACAGCAAGGCGACGACCGCGTGCTCGACCCGCAGCGCCCGCGGGCCGAGACTCACGCCAGTGGCGCCAGCGTGCCCGCACGAGGCGAGTTCCTCGTCCAGGAAGCCTCCTTCGGGGCCGACCAGCAGCGCCGTCGGGCCATCGACGCCCAGCGGACACGGCTCGGCACCGGCAACATCGGCGACCAGGACCTGCTCGTGGTCCTGAACCAGGCCGGTCAGCGCATCAGTCAGATCCCGCGGCCCTCTCAGGCACTCGATCTCCGGCAGCACCGTGTCCCGCGCCTGCGCCAGACCCAGCATCAGGTGACGTCGCAGAGACTCGGGCCGCATCACCGAGCTCTGCCAGTAGCTCTTCTCGACTCGGGCCGTGTGGACGAGCAGGATCCGCTTGACGCCCATTGCCGCCGATGCCTGCAGGATCCGGCCCACGAACTTGGGCCGCGGCAACGCCAGGACCAGCGTCACCGCCAGCGCCGGCGGCGGCTCTAGGTCGAGCGGCCCCAGCTCCAGCACGGCGCGCTCGCGGTTCAACTCGACGATCCGCCCGGAGCCGGTCCCGCCGTCCAGGCGGCCCACCTCCAGCGTGTCGCCGACCTCCGCCCGCAGCACCTTGCGGACGTGCTTCAGGCGCTCCCCGGACACGACCGCGCGCGCACCCGAGCCGGCCGTCTGTTCGAAGTCCGCGTCTTCCAACAGAAGCAGGTTCATGCTGCTACAGTCACGCGCTCAAACGACGCACGAGATTGCGCTTCAGAGACCACTCGAAGAGGAGGACGGAACGATAATGGCAGCAAAGAAGTTCCCGATCGAGGCCGGCCACATCATGATGTTCGCCCGCGCGGTCGGCGACCCGAACCCCATCTATCACGACGCCGAGGCGGCAGCCGACACGGAACCCGGCAAG
>WTGL01000214.1:2189-24914 GCA_011523565.1 Acidobacteriota bacterium | reverse complement strand
GCTTCTCGTTCGGCCGCGCGATCGGCCGCGCCCCGGTCGAGGCCTGGGACGGCAGGACCGACGAATCGAGCGGACAGGCGGCGCTGCGCCACCGTGCCCGCATGAACGGACTGGCCACTCTCGGCGAGTGGTCGGCGGACCTGGAGACCGCAGAGGATGATTGACTTCGCAGGCCACCACGTCGTGGACCTCAGCCCGCGCATGGTCGGGCGCATCACCCGGCTCGACGGCACCGTCGAGGAGGGGAACAAGGACGTCTTCGGGCTGCCGTGGATCCTCGAAGAGGGCCGCGTGCCCTACGACGACACGCTCTACACCCTGATCGGCGGCAAGGAGGGTGACTCCTACTGGCCGCCCGGGCGGGTCAGCGGCCACTGCGGCGGATCGCACACCGAGGGCGGCAAGGGCCACATGGACCACTGGGAAGGCCTGCCGAACGGCATCCTCGGCCTGTGGGAGATGCCGCTCGACACGTTCTTCGGCCCTGCAGCGGTCTGCTACCTCGACGATCTCCAGCCGGTCGAGCAGGAGAACGACGAAGGCGAACTCGTCAAGGTCGGCCAACCGATCCTCCCCGAACACCTCTCCAACGTCCGCAAGGGCGACATTGTCATCCTCGGCAGCCCGTTCCGCGACGACGAGCAGCCGACGCTGCCGGCGGAAACGAGCAAGTGGCTCGCCGACACGGGCATCAAGCTGCTGGCCGTCGGCTACCCGGGCGTCCGCTTCGAGTCGGACTTCCAGGCGCCGCAGCCGCACAACTCGCCGACCCACCGCAACATGCTGGGTAACAACATCCCGGTCTGCTACCCCCTCGTGAACGTCGAGAAACTGACGAAGGATCGCGCCTTCTACATCGGCATGCCGCTCAACGTCGAGCGGCTGGAAGCGACCTGGGTGCGGGCGATCGCGGTCGAGGAGGTGTAGGTAGGTTTCACGAAGGAGCCCGGCGATCTTCCGCTGCATCCGGGCGCCGCCGCGCAGCGGCCTGCGCTACACGTACCCCTCCCGCGCAAACCGCGTCCACGGCTCCCGCTCGCCGATGCCGTACCCACTGAGCAACGCCTTCTTCAGCCACCCCCGGAACTCCGGAACCCCGTCGAGCGGCCGGATGCCGTCGAGCGCCGCAAGCCACGGACCGGGGTCGTACTCGACCTGACAGTGGCGGAACACACCGTCCTCGATCAGCCCGTAGCAGGCCACCCGCCGGCCGCAGCGCGGCTGACCGACGCTGCCTGGATTGATGAACTCCTTCCCGCCGATCGTGCGCCGGAACTGGATGTGCGAGTGGCCGAAGAGAACCATCGGGCAGTCCGAAACCCCGGCCAGGGCCGCCAGTCGTTCGTCGGCCGTGTCGGGCAACGCCTGCCGGGGCTCGTCTGGGAGCACACCGTGGTGCAGCAGCACCCGCACGCCACCGACCTCGTACTCGCCCTCCGGCCGCAGGCCGCGGAGCAGCTCCCAACCCGCCGGCTCCAGCGTGTCGAGGATCCACTTCGCGTAGGCACGCCACGGAGTTGGCCAAGCGTCGAACCGTTCCGGCTCCCGCATCTCGACATCGTGGTTACCCTCGATCAGGATCCCGTCAACCTTCCCCAGCAGCGCCATCGTCTCGTTCGGCTGCGGGCCTGAGAGCACCGTGTCGCCGAGGAAGACCGTCGCGTCCACGTCCCGTTCCTTTTCCAGAACGGCGGAGAGCGCCTCGGCGTTCCCGTGCACGTCGGCGATGACGAGAACCTTCACAAGGTCACCGCCCGGAGGTGACTGACCCCTGGAATCCTGGGCATCGCGGCTCGCTGACGGTCGGCGTCAAGGTCTGAAGCGGCTCCAGCTCAGCCACTTGCCGGTTCCCCGGTCTCATCGAAACGCTCGATGCCGATGATCTCGGCGGTCTCGAGCCGGACATCCTGATTCGGTTCGTCGAGCGGAATGCCGGTGGCGTCGGCGACGCGGACGTTGCAACTGAAGATCGCCACGATGGCCGCGGCATCCACCAGAGCCTCGGAGCCCAGCGAGGCCTCGAACTCGCGACGCACCGATCCGAGTTCTTCCGCAGAGTCGCCCAGCGCGGCGTCGGCGAAGCGCAGGATGAGGTCGCCGTGCCTCACGCCGCCCCCACCTTCACCGCGGCCCGCGATCCGCTCCAGATCGACCTCCTCTCCCGCTGCCTCGCTGCTCACCCGGAGCAGTGCCGCGTGGCCGGTCGTTCAGTAGAAGCACCCGTTCAGATACGAGACGCGCGCCGCCAGCAACTCGAGCTGCGAGCGGTCGATCGCCCGTCCCGCGGCATCGCCCGGGCGGCGCATCGCCTCCAGCGGCAGGTAGTGAGTGATCTCCATCTCGATCAGGTTGCGCATTTCGTCGGGCGCCAGGCTGAGCGCCTGGCGCACGTAGGGCGCGATGGGATTGTCGTCGTAGACCTCGGAAAGCCCCTCCCGGGGATCCACCAGCGGCACCCAGGCTGTGCCGGGACGAGCGGCGACCGCCGGTCCCTCGCGGCTCGGCTCCCCGGACTGCGGCTCGGGAAGATCGGGCAACGGCATGCCGAGGACGCGGCGAAAGGTGTCGACCGCCAGCGTCGTGGCCACGATACCCACCAGCTCGATGTAGGGACCGTCCTCTAGCCCCTCGTCTCGCAGGCCGTCCAGCCAGGCGAGGGTGAGCCGGCCGGGATCCGTCACGATCCGGTGGACGGCGTCGACATAGGGGGCCGCAAGCAGAGGGGTCGCCGCGTGCTCCCCCGGCGACCCGTAGGGCGAAAGCGCCTGCTTGCGGTCGCGGCAAAGCCCGCAGGCACGCGCCGCCCGAGCCTCCGCGGCGATCGCCACCCGCTCGGCCCCGGTCCACCACATCCCGGGGCGGGCCAGGCGCTCGATCGACGTCCGCTGGGCCGCCGTGAGATCCGTGCGGATGTCGGAAACCTCCCTCAGTAGGCCTCGAAGCATGCCTTCGCGTACTCCCTCAGGTCCAGGGACTCAACACGTCGAAGAAGAACTCGATCTGAGGCATGGCGGAGAGCAATCTGACCGGTCGTCTGATGCTATGCTCACCCCCCACGAGGAGTCCAGTGGAAACCGGCGGGGATCCCCGGGATCGGGGTGAAGGAGGGTTCGCCACGGTGCGCGCAACCAGGCTTGCAGGCGTCGTCGGCGTACTGGGTGTGGGGTTCGCGGGCCTCCTGGCGGCCCAGGAGCGGCGGGCCTTCTTCGGCGATCTCCATGTCCATACCCGCTACTCCTTCGACGCCTTCATCACCGGCACGCGCGCCGATCCGGACGACGCGTATCGCTACGCGCGCGGCGAGGCGATCCCGCACGCCGCGGGATTCGACATCCAGCTCGACCGGCCGCTGGACTTCACGGCGGTCACCGACCACGCGAACTATCTCGGCATGCTCGACGCGATGGCGGACCCCGACCATCCGCTTCACGAGTTGCCCGAGGCGCCGGTGTTTCTCGAGGCCCGCACGCCCGACGAGCGCTTCCTCGCCTTCCGCGGCACCAGCTACATCGGCGAGCACCTCGATCGCGACGTCATCCGCTCGGCATGGCAACGGACCATCGAGTCCGCGGAGCGCAACTACGAGCCGGGGGTGCTGACCACCTTCGTCGGCTACGAGTACACCTCGAGTTTCGGCGGCAACCTGCACCGCAACGTCATCTTCCGTGGTCGGGCGGCGCCCGGGATTCCCTTCAGCCGACTCGACTCGGTGAACCCCGAAAAGCTCTGGGAGTGGATGGACGGGCTGCGCGAGCAGGGGATCGAAGTGCTGGCGATCCCGCACAACTCCAACAGCTCCGACGGCCACATGTTCGCGCTCGAGACGTTCGACGGCGAGCCCTTCGACGCCGCCTACGCCGAGCGCCGGATGCGCAACGAGCCGCTGGTCGAGGTGACTCAGGCCAAGGGCACCTCCGAGACCCACCCGGTGCTGTCGCGCAACGACGAGTGGGCCGACTTCGAGGTCTACCCCTACCGCACGGCGGTGTGGCTCAAGAGCCGGCCCTGGGGCAGCTACGTCCGCGAGGCCTATCTCAACGGTCTGGCGATGGAGGAGCGCTCCGGCTTCAACCCCTATCGTTTCGGGCTTATCGGGTCGAGCGACACCCACAACGGCGGCGGCTCGTTCGACGAGTCGAACTTCTACTCCAAGGTGGGCGTTCTCGACGCCACCCCGCGGATCCGCGGCTCGGTGCCGACCCGGGGCGACGGCATGTTCGCCCACTACACCGAGATCTTCACCCGCTTCTTCGGCGCCTCCGGTCTCGCCGGCGTGTGGGCCGAGGAGAACACGCGCGAATCGATCTTCGACGCTCTCCGCCGCAAGGAGACGTTCGCCACGAGCGGACCGCGGATGCAGGTGCGGCTCTTCGCCGGCTACGGCTACCCGGACGACCTCGCCGAGCGCATGGATGCGGTGGCCCGGGCCTACGCGGAAGGGGTGCCGATGGGCGGCGACCTGCGCTCTCGCGGCGCCGAGTCGCCGCGTTTTCTGGTCACGGCGATGAAGGACCCGCTCGGCACCGACCTCCAGCGAGTGCAGGTCGTCAAGGGCTGGATCTCGGACGGCGACGCGGCAGAGCGGGTCTACGACGTAGCCTGCGCGGGCGGAGCCGAGGTGGACCCCGAAACCCACCGTTGTCCCGACAACGGCGCCGCTGTCGATCTCTCCACCTGTGAGACGACGGGCTCGGGCGGGGCCGCGGAGCTCGCGACGCTGTGGACGGATCCCGACTTCGAGGCCGGGCAGCGGGCCTTCTACTATGTGCGGGCGTTGGAGAACCCGACCTGTCGCTGGTCGACGTGGGACGCCGTGCGGGCCGGCACGACGCCGCGTCCGGATCTCCCGGCGACGATCCAGGAGCGGGCCTGGTCGTCGCCGATCTGGTTGCTGCCCGCGGAGTGATCGATGCCATCCACAACCCACACACGCCTTCTTTCCGAAGGACTGGCGGCGTTTCTGGCCAAGGGCTACCACGGCACCGGGATCCAGCACATCGTCAGTGCCTCGGGAGTGCCGAAGGGCTCGTTCTACAACCACTTCGGCAGCAAGGAGGAGATGGCGGTCGAGAGCATCGAGCGCTTCGCAGCCGGTATCCGGCAGCGGCTCGACGAGAGCTTCACGGCGGAGGACGCGACCGTGCTCGAGATCGTCGACGAGATGCTGGGGGCGCTGATCGAGCAGCAGGAGGCCGAGGTGGATCGCCAGGGATGCCTGCTCGGGAATCTGACCGCGGAGGTCGCCACCACTAGCGATGCGCTGCGCGCGGCCCTGGAGCTGGGATTCGTCTCCTGGCGTGAGCCGTTCGAGCGGCTCTTCGAGCGCGGTCAGGCGGAGGGCTCGGTCCGCGACGACCTGCCGCCGCGTGAGCTCGCGGACTTCCTGCTGGACGTCTGGGAGGGAGCGCTCCTGCGCATGAGGATCGAGGCCGGCTCGACGCGCGCGCTCGAAGAGCGGCGTCGCCAACTCGTCGATCATTTCCTGCCCGCCAGCGACCCGACCCGGGCGTGATGGAGCTTCGGGACTGGGCACGCGGCGCCGCGATCTCGGCGACGTGGGCCGCCGTCCTCGCCTGCGGAGGCAGTCAGGACTATCTCGATCCCGCTCTCCGCGAGCAGGTCGAAGATCTCCGTGCGGTCGTCGCCGCCCAGCCCACCACGAACGCCAATGTCGTCGAACGCGGCGAGGTGCTGTGGGACTGGGGCAACGCGTTCGCCCTGCAAGGGGGCATGCTGCCGGTCCACTTCCCAACCCGCTTTCGCGAGGTCGCCCTGAGGCGTTTCGACGGTCGCGAACTACCTGAAGCCGCCCTCCGCGACATCGACCTCTACGTACGCGAGATTGCCCTCAAGGAATCGGAGCCCGATGCCCTGGGACGGCTGACCTGGCTGGACGCGGAGCCGCTGGTGGCCGACTCCTGGGTGACCCTGCGACTCGAGTACGAAGTAGGCAGCCGCCCCCTCGACTCGGGCGCGGTGCTGCTCTGCGGTCACCAGTTGATGGCGGACCACGGCGAGCTGCAGAACTCCGACCCCGCGGCCGATCACTACGTGTCGCTCGCCAGTTCCTCCGGCTCCGCCCGCTGGGAGGCCATCACCCTGCCGTTCTCGGGGATGCACGGCGCCTTTCGCGGGCCGCCGGCGCCGATGCCAGCCTTCCGGCTCGCCGAGGGCGAACTCGGCTCCGGCGAGACGGTCACCCTGACCTTCGGCGATCGCAGTGGCGGCTCGCGCGGCTTTCGCGTGCAGACCCACCGCGCCGAGGGCATGCTGCTGCCGGTCTACGTCGATCTCGACGGTAGCGGCGATCTGCTCTCGCCGCGCTGGCCGGGGCTGGAGGTCATCGGTCGTCCCGAAGTGCGGGGGCTCCGCGCCTTCGTTCCGTCGATCGTCGCTCCCGATGAGCCCTTCGAACTCTGGGTGCGGGGCGAGGACGAGTACCTGAACCGCCCCTCCGGCCCCCTTCCGCAGCTCGAGATCCTGCTCGACGGACAGCCATGGCGCACACTCGAGGAAGGCGGCCCGGCCCTGCAGTCGGTGACGGACGTCCGGCTCCGGGAGCCCGGGATCCACCGTTTCACGGTGCGGACGGCGGACGGTTCGATCCGCGGCTCCGCCAATCCGATCCGCGTCGAGCCGAATCCGGGCCTGCGGCTCTACTGGGGCGAGACGCACGGCCACTGCGGCTTCGCCGAGGGGCAGGGCGAGGCGGAGTCGTTCTTCCGTTTCGGACGCGACGATTCCCGACTCGATTTCCTCACCCTCTCCGAGCACGATGCGTACATGGACGCCTGGGAATGGCAGAGGCTCCGGGAGCTGACACGCGAGTTCCACTCCCCCGGCGAGTACGTGACCTTCCTGGGCTACGAGTGGTCGGCCTCGGCGCGCGAGGGCGGGCACCACAACGTCCTCTTCCGCACCCCGGACCGGGAGCTCGTCGGCGTGCAGGATGCCCCCGAGCTGTCGCTCCTCTATCCCGGGCTCCTGGCGGCCAACGACCCCGAGGACGTGCTGGTCATTCCCCATGCGCACAATCCCGGGGACTGGAATCGCAGCGACCCGTCGATCGAGCGCCTGGTCGAGGTGAACTCCGGCCACGGCGTCTTCGAGTGGTTCGGCAACCTCTACCTGCGCAACGGCTTCGAGGTGGGCTTCATCGGCGCCTCGGACGACCATCGCTCGATGCCCGGCTACGGCACGCCGATGCGCCGCCCGGTGCGGTCCCAGCGCGCCGGCATCGCGGCGGTCTGGTCGCCCGAGAAGTCGGCCGACGCGATCTTCGACGCGATGCGCTCGCTCTCCGCCTACGCCACCACCGGCGAGCGCCTCATCCTCGAAGGCGAACTCAACGGCCATCCGATGGGTACGCGGCAGCCGCAGACCGATCGGCGGGAGATCACGGCGCGAGTGGCCGGAACGAGCCCGATCGACAAGATCGAGGTGATCAAGAACGGCACCGTGGTCTTCAGCCAGCGCTACCTCGCGGCGCCGCTCGCGGGCCGCACGTGGCTGCAGATCGGCTTCGACTCCTCCTCGGAGGTCTTCTTCCCCAACCGCCGCCCGCCGCGCTGGTTCCGGGTCTGGGACGGCACGCTGCAGGTTGAGGGAGCGCGCGTCGTCTCGCTGCGCACTACCGGCCTCGACAATCACTACGCCGACCGGGCGCGGATCTCCGAGGAGGACCCGCAGCGCATCGATTTCCACATCGGGACCCGCGGCCGGATGGACACGATCCTCGTGGAGCTCGACCGGGCCACCGCGTCCACCCGGCTGCGCTTCGACGTCGACCCGGCGGCCGAGCAGCCGTCGACCGCGCGCGGTTGGGCGCCGGCGCTCGAGGACCTGCCCGAGGCGGCATTCGAGATCGCGCTCGCCGACCTCGAGGACGGTCGCATCGAGCGCGGCTTCCGTATCGGCGAGCACGTCGACCGGGTGGTGGTGCAGGTGGTCGACCCGGAGGCGCCGATGGACCGCGAGCTCCGCTACACCGACCTCGAGGACACGCAAGCCGGCGACTATTACTACCTGCGCGTCGGCCAGCTCGACGGCGGCATGGCGTTCTCGAGCCCGTTCTGGGTGGGCGAGCGTTCCCGCAGTGAGACGGACACGACCAGGAGTCGGGGGGAATGAGGCTCGCGGCCGGCTTTGCCGTCGCGGCGGCCCTCGCCTGCGGAGGCGGCGCGCCACCGGTGGAGCGGCCGCCGAACGTCATCGTCATCCTCGCCGACGACCTCGGCTACAACGACATCTCGCTGCACGGCAACCGCCTGTGGTCGACCCCGAACATCGACCGCATCGGCCGCGAGGGGGTGCGTTTCACCCGCGGCCACACCACCCACGCCACCTGCTCGCCGTCGCGCGCGGCGCTGATGACCGGCCGCTATCAGCAACGCTTCGGTTACGAGTTCACCGTCGGTGCCAACAACCTGGTGCCCGGCTTCGACGGGACGCTGGGGCCGCGCGACCCGCGCACGGTGATCACCCCCGAGGCCAACGATCCCGTGCGGCTGGAGATCCAGGGTGTGCCGCCGGAGGAGATCACCCTCGCCGAGCTGGTCGGACCCGCGTACCGTTCGGCGATGCTGGGCAAGTGGCACCTCGGCGTCGGTCCCCGCTTCTCGCCGTCGAGCCAGGGCTTCGACGAGTGGATCGGCTTCGGCGCAGCGCTCTACGGCGCGGTCGACGATCCCGAGGTGATCGCCGCGCGCCTGCCGTGGGACGGCATCGACAACGTCCTGTGGTCCCGGTTGAGGACCACCGTGCAGCGCAACGGCGAGGACGTCGAGCCCGGCAAGTACCTGACCGACTTCCTCACCGACGAGGCGGTGCGCTTCATCGACGAGAGCGGGGACGAGCCGTTTCTCCTGTACCTTTCCTACTTCGCGCCGCACACCCCGCTGCAGGCGCCGAAGGACGTCTACGACCGGCTGGACCACATCGCGATGGAACGGCAGCGGGTCTACGCGGCGATGATCGAGTCGATGGACGAAGGCGTGGGACGAGTGCTCGACAAGCTCGACGAGGAGGGTCTGGCGGAGAACACCCTGGTCTTCTTCACCAGCGACAACGGCGGTGCGCCCTACGTGAACATCCCGCACCTCAACGACCCGTTCCGCGGCTGGAAGGGCACCTTCTACCAGGGCGGCGTCGTGGTGCCCTATCTCCTGCGCTGGCCGGAGCGCGTGCCCGCCGGGCTGGTGCGGGAGGCGCCCGTGAGCACGCTCGACGTCTTCCCGACCGTCGCCGAGGCCACGGGCGCCCAGCCGCCTGGCGACCGGGCGTACGACGGCGAGAGCCTGCTGCCGCTCGTCGACGATCCCTCGGCCCACGGCGAGCGCACGCTCCTCTGGCGAGCCGGCGACTACAAGGCGGTGCAGAAGGGCGACTGGAAACTCCACGTCGACGGCACACAGGGCAAGCGGTGGCTCAGTCACCTGGCGGAGGATCCCGGGGAGCACGGCGACCTCTCCGGCGCTCATCCCGAGCGCCTCGACGAACTCCTCGGATTCCTCGAGGAGATGGAGGCGAGCTTCGTCGAGCCGCTGTGGCCGACGCCGTTCTACGTGCCCTTCGTCATCGACAAGGACGAGGACGGCACGCCGGTCGGCGACGACTACGTGCTCTTCCCCGGCTGAGGGGAGTCCCCGTCGACTCCGGCGAGCTTCGGCGCCTTCAGGGGCTGTACCAGATCGGCGACGACCAGGCCCGCTCCTGGATCGTGGACGGCATGTCCCGGCGCGGCTCGACGCCCTCTCGCAGCGCATCCCAGGTCGACCAGCGACAGGTCGGGTTCTCGAGCACCCGCACGTAGTAGAAGGCCCGATGCGCCGGGTCGAAGTCGGGGTCGGTCCACACGCCCCTGAGCTCGTTGGCCCCGACGTCCGCGCTGATGGCGCAGGTGGCGAGATCGACGTCCGCCCCGTTGTCCGGGCAACGATGGGTGGCGGGGTCGACCGCCGCGCCGTTTGAACAGGCGACGTCGTAGACCAGCTCCTCGCTGTTCCCGTTCTCCGACCAACCCTTGATGATCTGCAGCCGGTCGAGCGGAGCGGCGAGCGGATCGCGCAGCGCCCAGGCCGCGAAGGTTGGTGCGGCCCCGTTCGAGATGGAGAGGTCGCCCCCCATCGACACGCCTTCCGCGTAGGCCTTGGTAAGGAAATCCGGATCGTCCAGGTCGGCACGGGTGGTCCCCGCCCGGGAGAAGAAGCGCACGCGAATGCGCGGACCCGACGTGGCGAAGGTCTCCTTGCGCCGAAGCGCCTGGAAGATCGCCTCGCGCGTGTTCTCCTCCGCCCATACGCCGGCGAGGCCCGACGCGCCCCAGGTGTGGTAGTAGGTGTCGCGGTAGGTCCGGCCGGAGCCGTCGCTCGTGCGCGTGGAGGACCCGGACTGCTCCGAAGGATCGCCGTAGGTGGCGATCTCTCCCGTGCCCGGCACCGAACCGCGCAACCGCGGCGTGGCGTCCAGAATGCCCGTTTTCGACCAGTAGTTGTCCTCCTCGAACGAGCCGCCCGCGACGTGGCTGTCGCTCGAACCGATGAGGCCGAATTCGTACGGATTCATGACGCCGCCGTCCGCGATCTCAAGACCCCGTCGATAGGCGTCGCGCACGTAGCTGCCTTCCAGCGGCTGACTGAGGACCACGGACCCGATCCTGTACGGCATGATCTCGAACTCGGCCCACTCGTCATTGCGCGACAGCGCCGGATGGGTGTCGGAGGTTCCCTTGACCTGCGTGATCTCGACCACTGGCTCGTTGCGCGAGCGCAGCTCCGAGTAGGCATCGTCGATCGCACCGCCGTCGAAGTACTCGAGCTCGAACATGCGACCCCCTGAGGCGTTCGAGTTGTGCGGAATGGCCAGCGAGTCGATGCCCCGGGCGCGCCACTCGTCCATTGCTGCCCAAAGGTCCTCAGGGTTGGAGGAGTCGATGCGGTTGAAGGGAAGCGCGGGAGCCGCGGCGCCTCGGAAGATCACATTGCGGTGCAGGTTGTCTCCCCCTTCGCCGGCAGAGGTGTATTCGTAGCCGATGAAGGCGGTGAAGGTCCCGGGATCGTTGTGCCGGTTGGCGGCCGCCTGGATCTCCTCCCAAGCGTCGCGCACGATCTCCATGTTCAGGTGCTCTTCGGTTCCCGGTTCCGCGTTCCAGTAGGGGCCTACGGCCATGAAGTTGCCACGTCTCTCATCGGCCGTGCGTGCGGTGCGCACGCCCTCGGCAATGGGGTGATCGTAGGCTGGTGAAGAGGGATCGGTCATTGCCGCGAGCATGCCGAGATACCAGCCGTGATCGGCCACGGCCTGAAAGTCGAGTGGCCGGTCGAGTTTCATCTCGAAGCCCGCCGGATGCAGGATCGCGCCGCCCTTGGCGAACTCGTAAGCCGCGTTGGGATCCGCCGTGGTGCCGAAGACGAAGCCGTCGAGTGAGTAGCGCGTGTGGACGTGGAGATCGCCGAAGTAGGCGTTCCGCGTCGGATTGGGTGCCGGGGCTGCGGCGTCGGGCAGGGAGTCCGCCGTCGGCGCCTCGGCTGCCGGCGCCTCGCCGGAGCCGCAGCCGATGAGTAGAAGGGCCGCCATCGGCAGACCCAACATGCATCTCATGACCACCCCTGGATTCGTCAGTACCCCAGTTTCTTGTCGATCACGTTACGCAGCGGACGGCCGTTGACGAAACGCTCGATGTTGTCGCGGAAGAGAATGACCCGCCGCTCAATCGAGTGATCGGACACCGTCGCGATGTGCGGCGTGATGACCACGTTGGGCATCGACCAGAGGGGATGACCGTCAGGCAGGGGCTCGGGGGCGGTCACGTCGAGACCCGCCGCACGCACCTTGCCGGAGCGGAGCGCCGCCACGAGAGCGTCGGTGTCGATGATCGCGCCGCGTGACACGTTGACGACGTAGACCCCGTCCTTCATCAGCGCGAACTGCTCCTTGCCGAGCATGCCGTGGGAAGCCGGAGTGTGCGGAACGCTGCTGAAGACGACGTCGGCCTGCGGCAGGAGCTCGTCGAGCTCGTCCGGCGTGCCGACGTAGTCAACATCCCGGCTCATTGGAATGTCCTTCGGATCGACCGCGATGACGCTCATCTCGAAGGCCGCCGCGCGCTGGGCGATCTGGCTACCAATGCCCCCCAGGCCGATGATGAGAGCCGTCTTGCCCCTCAGCTCGATGATCGGCAGATGGTTTGCGCGGTTCCATGTCTCCTGCTTGTTGAAGAAGCGGATGTCGCGAGTGAGAGTCAAGAGCAGGGCAAAGGCGTGATCGGCGATCTCAGGCCCCTGCAGGATCTTCGCGCTGGTCAACACGATGTCCGAAGCCACGAGTTCGTCGAAGCGCACCAGTCTCTCGACCCCGGCGCTCGCGGTTTGCAGCCAGCGCAGGCGCGACCCGGCACGGAGAACCTCGTCGAGACCTGTTGGTGCCATGGCGATGACGGCATCGCACTGCCCCACTCTCTCCACGAGCTCCGCGTGACTACCGAAACGAATCATGCGCGCGCCGTCCTGCTGCGCGACCACATCGGCCACCTGATCGGCGAATCGCTCGGAAATGCAGAGTCCGATGTCTTGCGCGAGGGCGGGCGTCTGCACAGAGAGCCCGAGTGCAACAAAGCAGAGGCCTACGGACCTCACGGTCGGAAACAGTTTCATCGTTGCTCTCCTCCTCATTGTTGCTCTCCTCCTCATTGACCCGCTGCGCCTTGTTGGGCAGACACTTCGCGCTCAGGCAGAGCGAAGACGAAGAGGGTGTTGCCCGAGCTCGGGCGCAGCTCGGGGGTGAGCGGCGAGCCAAGCGCCGCCGACCCAGGGCCGGTCGAAGCGACGACATACTGCCGTCCGTCGACCCCATAGCTGATCGGAAAGCCGGAGACCGCCGAGCCGAGATTGATCTCCCACAGGACGTCGCCGGTTTCCTGGTCCAGAGCCTTGAAACGCCCGTTCGCATCGCCCACGAAGATCAGTCCGCCGCCGCTCGCGAACAGCGCCTGGGTTCCGGCCCGCTGCTCGTGAGTCCAGACGATCTTTCCGGTCTTCACCGAAACGGCGTAGACGCTACCCAGTTGGTCGGTGCCGGGGGCGATCTGGTCATCCACGTTCAGAGCGTAGAGGGCGAGACGTTCCTCCAGGCTGGCCGTCATCTGCGCGCAGGTGTTGCGCAGGGGGAAGAACATGTTGCCGGTCAGCGGGCTGTAGGCGCCGGCCTGCCAATCCCTGCCGCCGAAATAGCTCGGACAGACGAGGATGGTCTGGCCGAGCTCGGTGAACACCGTCTCGACGTTCTCGGTCACCTCTCCGGTGGCGCCGTCGATGTCGCTGATCACGTTCTGCGTCACGGTGGGAGTGGCCCAGAGAAACTCTCCGGTCTCGCGGTCGAGGGTGTAGACCACGCCGGTCTTGCCTGGAATCCCGGTCGTCACCTTGCGCACTTCTCCCGGCTCGAGACGGGGGTTGATCCACGGCACCTCGCTCGGGTCGGGCGCGACCACCGTGTCGACCAGGATGCGTTCGAAGGGATGGTCGAGATCCCAGTGGTCGATGAGATGCTGGTAGTACCAGGCGATCTCGCCGGTGGCCACCTCGAGCGCCAGGGTGGAGTTGTGGTAGAGGTGCCTGTTCTTCGCGCCGCCGAGGAGGAACTTCGGCGCCGGCGAGGTCACCGACGTTCCGATGTAGAGGAGTTCGAGGGCGGGATCGTAACTCGGCACCATCCAGGTGCCGACGTGCCTGCGATCCGAGAAGGGCACCTCACCCCAGCTCTCGTCTCCCGGCTCGCCTGGCGCGGGAATCGTGCGCCGGCGCCACAGCTCCCTGCCGCTGTGCGGATCGTGGGCGGTGACGACACACGCCTCCGGCCCGGCGAGGCGCCGGCAACTGCGCCCGGAGATCACCTTGCCGTTGGCGATGATGGGACCGGAACTCTGGATCGCCGGATGCGTCCGGTAGTCGAGGATCTCCGTGTCCCAGACCAGCTCGCCCGTCGTCGCGTCGAGGGCGAAGATGTGCTCGTCGTAACTGGTATCGATGATCAACCTGTCGTAGATCGCCAGATTGCGGTTGTTGGCGCCGAGGCTGCCGACGTAGCTGGCAACGTCGTCGGGAAGGTCGCGGCGATGCTCCCAGATCAGGTCGCCGCTCACCGCGTCGATCGCCTGAATGACGTCCTTCGGGTTGGGCAGGTAGAGCACTCCGTCGTAGACCAGCGGAGTCCCCTGCTGGCGGCCCTCGCTCATGCCGCGTGACCAGACGAGGCGCAGCTCGTTCACGTTCTCGCGATCGATCTGGTCGAGCGGGCTGTAGCCCCAGCCGTCGAGGGTGCGGCGCCACATGAGCCAGTCGTCATCGCTGGGGTCCTGCAGCATCTCGTCGGTGACGGCGATGAACTCGTCCGCCGCCCGAACCTGGGCGGCGACGGACGAGAGCGCCACCAGGACGATCGAAACTGTGGCTAACCTGCCGGCCTGTCCAGCCCTGCGCCGACTACAGCCGGATGTCCAGGACATCATGGAGGTACTGGACGTTGTGGTCCACGTAGTCGGCCACGCTTCCTTCCTCGGGGCGTGGTCTGCCGTAGTCGAGGCTCACCCAGCCACTGAACTTCTTCTCTCGAAGGATCTTCGTGAACGCCACGAAATCCACACCGCCCGCGCCCATCCTCTTGTAGAGGCCGACCTGGCGGTGCTCCTCGCGAGAAGGCGAGGGACCTTGGTACCCGTGGTACTTCGCCGATATGTCCTTGAAGTGGATGGCCGCTACGCGATCGTAGTACTTGCTGAGGAACTTGACCGGGTCCATACCGGCAAGTGTCAGGTGCGCCGTATCCGCGGTCAGGTAGACGTATCGCGGGTCGGTCAGCTCCAGGACGCGATCGACCTCCTCCTGCCGTTCAAAGGGTGACCAGAGGTGAGGGTGAGGGGCCAGCCTGACTCCAACTTCGGCGGTGCGCTTGCCCAGCTCGTTCAGGGCCTTCGCCATCGTCCGCAGTTGCTCGTCGCCGATCGTCCCTCCCTCACGTTGGGGACCCACGTTGATCTTGAAATGCGAACAACCGAAGTGGGCAAGGAAATCACGCGCAAACGTGGCGTGTGCGGCGATCGTCTCCTCCACCTTGGAAGGATCGGTGAAGTTGTCGGCCATCGATGCGCCGCCATTGGAGCATGTCGCCATGCGAATGCCGGCCGCATCCAGCAGCTCCGTGAGGGCCTGCGGCCGGTCGACGTACTTGACGATGCTGCCCATGTAGGGCTCAATGCCCTCGAAGCCCAGGCGGCCGCACTCACGTATGGCTTCCTCAACGCTGTCGGGCCAGATGTTTCCAACGTGGGCGACGCGGAACATTCTCCCTGAGTCGGGGCGCGCAAACACCCTTCCCGGTGCGGAGTGGAGAACCGTCGCCGCCAAGCCCGAGGCCAGGAACTCTCTTCGGTTCATCATGCTGGCGCCTCCCCTTAGTTGGAATCGCCGGCGGGGCTCTCGCCCACCCAGAAGGGGCTCGACCACGCCATCGCGCCGTCAACCTGGCGCACCCGCACATAGTAGTAGTCGCCGGGCTGCGGATTGTCAAGATCCGCGTATCGAAAGTCCTGATCGAAGTCGCCCTGTTCGTTGACCACCTGGACGGAGAGGGCGTCGGTGTGATCCAGCACTCGAACCTCCCGTCGGTCGACCTGACCGCCGAGGCTTCCAAGCCGAAAGGTCTCGACCCGGGCGGGAAGCCGCTGCGGCTCGCGCTGGTCGCTTCCCGTTCCGCGCGACTCTTGCGTCGACTCCATGTCCACGATCACGCGCGTGTCGGCGTCGGCGGCGCGCAGCCGAAGCAGAATCGCCGTACTGCGCCCTCGGGTGAGCATTCTGAACCGGATCTCGTTTCCCGTCCGCTCCGTGGCGTAGGAACCCGGATGGCGGAACCAGGGGTCCCGGTGACCGATGACCTCCGCGCCCTCGACGCGAATGACGCCTAGCCACGGCCGACCGCCCCGAGGGCCCCGGCGCTCGCCCACGACCTCTGTCGACGCCTCGAAGCTCACCTGCACGACCGCGGCGCTCGTCACATCAGCTTCGAGGTACCGCCGCGAATACACGATGCGGCCGTTCTTGACCACATCGATGGCGTCGATCGGAGCCGTGCCGTACACCCGGCATTCCAGCTCTCTCCGGTTCGTGGCGGGTTGCTCCTGTCCCATGGGGACTCCATTGAGCCACGCGTCAAGGACGATGCGTTCGCCGGTCGTCGCATACGTCGCCCGACTGCGCAGCGCGTTGAAGATCGCTTCACCCGTGTTCTCCGCCGCCAGGACGGCGGCGAGTCCGCCCAGTTGCGTACCGGAAGACTGTCCGGGCCCGCCCATGAAGCCGTAGCCCGGATGCCCGGTGTGGTTGTCCGACGCGCCGACGAACCCGATCCGGAACCCGTTCTGCAGGTACCGGTTCCCGAACCAGTCGAACGTGCCGTGGCTGGACTGGATCTCGACCAGCTTCTGCATCTCGGCGTCGCTGCGGGTCCAGTCGCCCGGCTGGTGGGCGTGCGGAATGATCAGCACGTCGTCACTCCGGTTCGCTGCTCGCAGTTCCGCGTAGAGCTCGTCGAGCAGGGGCTTTTCCTGCGTGCCGACGCGTCGCCGCCCAGGCACGTCGCGGAAGAAGACGTTGTGGTGTCCGCCGTCGGCCATCTGATTCGTCCACTCGAACCCGAGAATCGGCGTGAATCGCCCTGGCGCGCGGTACTCCTCGGCAAGCTGTTGCAGCGTCCGCCATTCGCCGTCGTCGAGCCAGCGGTCGTGCTCGGACAACGTGAGAAAGTCGAGTCGGGCCGCGTCACGCCCGAAGCGGAAGTAGCCATCGGCAGAACCCTGTCCTTCCGCCATCCCGGTGTGACCGTGCGTCTCTCCCCAGTAGATGCGCCGATCCGGATTCCTTTCGACGAGGATGGGGTTGCTGGCCCCTTGCAAGGTCCCGTCGGCGGTGCGTACCTCGAACCGATGGACGCCGTCGGAGCCGATGGCGACGTTCTCGAGCTGCACCAGCGCTTCCGACTCGGCCGAAAGCGACCGGAAGAGCTCGCCGTCCAGCAGCACCTCCAATTCGCCTGGCCCGGCGGACGCAACGTTGCGAAAGCGGTCCTCGGCGCGAATCGTCAGGGTGAATTCCTCGCCCGGTTCGACCACCGACGGCGCTATCGCGTTAAGAAAGCTCGCTTTCTCCTCTCCAACGACCTCGAACGACGGCCAGTCGGGCCAGAGGAGCACGCCATCTCCGTCCAGGTCCACCAGGAACGGAAGCGGGACTTCGTCGTTGGACCACTCCTGCAGCTTCATGCCCGGCCCGCCACCGGATCGATCCCCGTACGTCACGGTCACCGTGTCTCCCTCTTGCAGCGGGGCGCCGCTCAGACGGAATCCGATCGCGGTTCCGGTAAGTCCAACCGGGTAGGGCGCCCAGGGCTCGACGGCGGAGAACCGGGCGTTCGGATTCGAAGAGCGGACGGTGACGAAGTCGGCATCAGTGGCTCGCGTGGAGAGGGCGCCGGTTCGCCGACCCTTGCCAAGGATCAGCCCGCCGCCTTCGGCGATCGGCCGGTCCCCGATGGTGTAGGTCTGCGTGACCGTGACGTACCCTCCCACCGGAAAGGGCCCCTCGGAGGAGATCGTCAGGCTGCCCAGGGCTCCAGGGTCCTCGTCCAGGACCTGGAGTTGCCGGACCATGTAGCCGATGAGATCGGAAACGCGGTCGACCGGGATGGGTTGGCCGGTACGCCCACGCAAGGCCGGGTTCAGGTAGGACGCGTTCTGAGGGAAGTCATCGGGGATGCGGCCGCGCTCTCGCGCGTATGCGTTCCCCCATTCCCAGAGAGTCCGGAACCTGGAGGTCAGTTCGTCGACGTCGTCCGTCGGAACAGCGGCCTCTTCCACCAGCGCGTCCACTCGGGCGCGTAGCTCTTGCGACAGGTAGTCGCCCGAGCCGCGCCGATCCTGAGCCGCTACGACCCCGGCAAGAAGAGCCAGGACGGTGATGGACGCGACGTGAACGAATCTCATGAGCGCTGAGTGCTCCGATAGGGTACTAGCCTCGTCGAACAGATCTCGCTGACCGACTCTGCTCTCTGGAGGACCTCAGATGAGCTACCAGGCCGAGACCCGGATCGCCTCGCTCCTCGTGGTCGCCATGGCCGCGGTTGGAGTCGCTTCCGCGAGCGAACTCCCTCGAACCGCCAGCGGCAAGCCCGATCTTTCGGGGAATTACGACATCGCCACCTTGACGCCGCTGCAGAGGAGTCCCGAGTTCGGAAACCGTCTCTTCCTCACCGCCGCCGAGGCCGAAGAGATCAGACGGAGCGCGGCCGAGAGAACGGCTCAGCGCTCTCGCCCCAGCGATCCGAATCGCCCACCCCCGCCTTTCACCGGCCGACTGGGCGGCTACAACGAGTTCTTTCATGATCGCGGCACCGAGGCGGTTGCGGTCGACGGCAAGTACCGCACATCGCTCCTCACCGATCCGCCCGATGGCCGCCTTCCGCCCCTCACCGAGAGGGGGCGCGAGCGTCGCGAGGGCCTCTACGTACGTCGGAGTCTGGCGGACAGGAACGCGAACCCCGCCTGGTGGCGCGATCTCCAGGCCGGCCCCTACGACGGGCCTGAATCGCTGTCGATCGCCGATCGCTGCATCTTCACGCTCGAGGCGACGATCCCGGTGCTGCCGAAGAACTACAACAACCTCAAGACGATCGTGCAGACCGAGAATCACGTGATGATCCTCATCGAGTGGATGCACGAAGCGCGCGTCATTCGACTCAGCCCTTCGCGGGCCGAAGCCAGGCATCTGCCGCCGGAGATTCGCTCACGCAGCGGCGATTCCGTCGGCTGGTGGGAGGGTGACACGCTGGTCGTCGAGACGACCAACTTCCTGGAGGAGAGCTGGGGGACGGTCACCCTCTTCGGCGAGCCCTCCCCCCCACACGATCAGCACGTCGTCGAGCGCTTCTCGCTCACCGACGAGAACACTCTTCTCTACGAATTCACCGTGAAGAGCGGTGACTGGGAGACGCCCTACAGCGGCGAGTACACCTGGCCCGCCACGAACGACAGGCTGTACGAGTTCGCCTGCCACGAAGCCAACTACTCGATGGGCAACACCCTCCGCGGCGCCCGCTTCCAGGAGAGGGAGGTCGCGGCGCAGGCGGGAGCCGGTCCGTAGCGTCCGCAGCTTCGCTGAGGCCCTCGCCGCGCAGGATCTGGCCTGAGACCCCCAACACGGATTGAAAATCAAACAGGATTGGCGCTACACTGCTAGCGGAGCGGGATCTTTGACAGGGCCCGCGAACGGACCAAGGAGGAGAGACAGACAAGGGAGGTACCAGCCGTGACCAGCAGCACTTCCAGGACCTGCATCTGGATTCTCGCCGTGAGCCTGTGTGCTCCGTTGCCGCTATGGGCCGACGGCCCGCAGACGGGGACGATCGACGGCCGCGTTCTCGACGCCGAGGGGGAGGGCCTGCCCGGAGCCACGGTGACCCTCGAGGGTCCTCAGAGAACGACGACCACCATCTCCGATGCCGAGGGGCGCTATCGCTTCGCGCTGCTGCAGGCGGGTGAGTTCACCGTCAGCGCGGTGCTGGAGGGGCTGGGAACAGCCGAGCTTGCGACGACGCTCAATCCGGGTGAGCGCCGGGGAGTCGACCTGACCCTGCAAGGGGGCACCGTGGAAGAGATCACGGTCCTCGGCGAGGCGCCGCTGGTGTCGAAGTACGAGACCGGCTCCATCAGCGCCCTCAGGTCGGAAGTGGTCGAGAACGCCGCCTTCGCCACCCGCGCCTACAATGCCACCATCCGCGCGCTGCCGGGAGTGGTGAACATCGGTCAGTTCGACACTTCTCCCGCGATCAACGGTGGCATTCAGAACGAGACGCAGGTCCTGGTCGATGGCGTGGACACCTCGAACACCAGGCGGCTGGGGGAGGCGCGCCTGATCATGCCGGCGTCGGCGCTGTCGGAGACCAAGCTCGAAACGATGGGCTTCGGCGCCGAGTACGGCCGGGCGAGCGGCGGCATCATCAACTCGACCGTCAAGACCGGCACCAACGAGTTTCACGGCGATGCTCTCTACGTCGGCCAGAATCCGAAGTGGAGAGCGGAGAACCAGTTCGGGCTGGAGCGGCCAGACGAGCAGATCCCCAGCTACGAGGCGTCGCTGGGCGGGCCCATTTTCCGCGAGAAGGCGTGGTTCTTCGCCGCTCACGCCGATTTGAGCGACAACCTGCTGGACCAATTGGCGAGCGGCGAGATAGCCGACATCAGTCGCACATCGGTGCCGCGCATCCTCAAGCTCAACTACCAGCCCAACGATCGGCACCAGCTGGCGGGGACGTGGATCGATTCGCGCGGCGAGGGCATCGCGGCACCTTTTCGCACCGGTGACCTCAGAGCCATCACGAACCGTCCCCTCTACGCCAACGTACTGACTGGGAGCTGGAGCTTCGCCGCTACGAGCTCGACCTTCATCGAGGTCAAGGTATCCGAGCGCAAGGATCTCTTCCCTCGCACTCTCAAGTTCCCCAAGGATCCGGACGACCTCTGCCCCGAGTGCTCCGACAATCCGGTCGACAACAACTTCCGCTACCGCGATCTGGCGCATGCTCGCGCCGCTCGCTTCAACGGCGTGACGAGCGGGAACGGGATCGGCTTCAACGACTTCCCTCGCGACACGGCCCATGGCTCGGCGACTCTTTTCAAGGGGCGCAACGAGATCAAGTTCGGCATCGACATCCAGGACATCGCGTTCACCAACTTCGGCAACGTAGGCAAGGAGTATCGCGGCAGAGACTTCTGTCTTGAATGCCCCGGAGGCTACCTAAGACCGCAGCGCGTGCGGATCTTCCAGGAGTCCCTGCCGTCCCACAGCGAGGGTGTCGAGAGTTCGGCCTATGTGCAGGACCGGCTCGACGTCGGTGATCGCTGGAGCCTCCACATGGGCGTGCGCTACGACGCCGAGACGATCGACAACGACGTCGGCACGCGGGTCCACGATTCCGACAACCTGGCGCCGCGTCTGACGGTGGTCTACGACGTCAATGCCGACGGCACGCTGCTGGTGCGCGGGAGCATCGGACGCTACTACCAGAACATCGGCCTGGACTTCGCCTTTCGCGAGTTCAGTGTGCTACCCACCGGGCAGCAGAGCTTCGACGAGTACAACTGGAATCCCGCCACCCAGCGCTACGACCGCTTCCGCTTGAGCAGGAGGCCGGCGGGCGAGACCCAGACCCTGCAGCCGGTCGACCACCCGTACAAGGATCAGGTTGCGTTGGGCGTGGACTGGCAGATCTCGAGCAACTGGGTCTTCAAGTCGAACGTGGTGATGCACGAGACCAAGGACATCTTCTTTGGCAACGACCAGTTCACCGCTGACGGCATGGACGTCGTGCGCGTGGTGCGCAACTGGCCCGGCGCCTTCCGCGAGTACGAAGCCCTCAGTTTCGAGCTCAATCGCAGATTCCGCAACGGTTGGGCGCTTCGCTCCAACCTGACCATCGGCGAGGCCACAGGAAACGCGGCAAACGCAAACTCCGCCAACAACCTCTTCGAGGGCCTCGGCGGCATCGAGCTGCCGAATCAAGAGGTGCAGGACGCGGGTATCCCACCTGGTGGAACCGACGTCACCACCAGATTCCGGGATGGGCGGCTGAGTCACGATGTCGATCGGATGAACATCGTCGCCATGAAACGCCTGGATTTCGGCAATCACGCCCTGACACTGGGTGGCTTCCTGGCAACGACCACCGGCAGGTACTTCGGCCGGTCGGCTTCCACCACCGTTGCCCATCCGGTGACCGGTGTCGAGATCGACACCGTGACATTCACCACGCCGCGGGACGGCCAGCAGTTGGGGGACATCTTTACTCTCGACATTTCGGCCATGTGGTCTTTCCCGATTCGTGGCGAATGGGAAGGGCAGCTCGGCTTCGAGGTCGCCAACGTCACCGACGAGCAGAAGGTGCTCGAGATCGATACCAATACCCTCGAGCCCATCAACTCGCTCGCGGCCTGGCAGTTGCCGCGCGAGCTTCGAGTCAAGGTGGGGTTCCGCTTCTGAGCGCGTCGAGGGACAGTGGGCTTCGTTGAGATTCCCAGACACCGGCGGCCCGGCCGCCGGTGTCTTTCTTTTGGACAAGCGCTCTCTCGACGAGAAGTGCTCAAGCGCCTGGGGCTCGGTGCCCTGGCCGCGGGCTGCGCAGGCGGTGAAGAGCCGCGTCCTGAAGGCCCGAACGTCCTGATGATCTCGATCGACGATCTGAACGACTGGATCGGCGTCCTCGACGGTCACCCGCAGACGCTCACGCCGAACATCGACGCGCTCGCCGGGCGCGGCGTCACCTTCCGGCGAGCCTACTGCCAGGCGCCCGTCTGCAACCCCTCCCGGGCGAGTCTGATGACCGGCAGGCGCCCGACGACATCGGGGTGTTATCGCAACGGAGACGTCTGGCGCGACGCCATGCCGCGGGCCGTGACTCTGCCGCAGCACTTCATGCAGCACGGCTACGAAGCGATCGGCGGGGGCAAGACGTTTCACCAATCGCAGAATGACGCCGCGTCGTGGCACTACTACAACAGCTTCCGTGGCTTTCTGTGGGCCCCCGGCTACCCCGTGAGCGGGCTCGACCGCCTCAACCTCGACTGGGGCGCCCTCGACGTCGACGACGAAGAGACGACCGACACCCAGCTCGCCAACTGGGCGG
>WTGL01000214.1:0-2179 GCA_011523565.1 Acidobacteriota bacterium | reverse complement strand
AAGGCCGTTCTTCCTGGCCTGCGGCTTCTATCGCCCGCACCTGCCGTTCTACGCGCCAAGGAAGTACTTCGACAGGTTCCCCGAGGCCGAGATCGAGCTGCCGCCCTATCTCGAGAACGACCTCGACGACGTGCCCGAGTCCGCGCCCTCGGAACTCGGTTTAGGCCACCACGAACTGGTGACGGCGGCCGGGCAGTGGAAGCGCGCCGTGGCGGCCTATCTGGCGTGCATCAACTACGCCGATGCGAACGTGGGGCGCGTGCTGAAGGCGCTCGACGAAGGGCCGCACGCCGAGAACACCGTCATCGTCCTGTGGACCGACCACGGCTGGCAGCTCGGCGAGAAGAACCACTGGAGCAAGTTCACACTATGGGAGCGCTCCTGTCGGGTGCCGATCATCTTTGCCGGCCCCGGGATCGAGGCCAGGGGAGAATTCTGCGACCGGACCGCCGAGCTGCTCGACATCTACCCCACCCTGGCGGACCTCGCCGGGCTGCCCGAACGCGAGGAGCTGGACGGCGAGAGCCTGCGGCCGCTGCTCGAGGATCCCGAAGCGGAGCGGGATCGCCCGGCGATCACCTCCGAGGCGCCGGATAGGAGCTCGATTCGCACCGAGCGCTGGCGCTACACCACCTATCCCGACGGTGAAGAGCTCTACGACCACGACCACGATCCGAACGAGTGGCGCAATCTGGCGAACGTCCCCGAGCACGCCGGCACGAAGCAGCGGCTGCGGGCCATGCTGCCGCAGAACCCTTCCCGCAAGAAGGTGCTGCAGGTCGTCGACCTGCCCGAGGAGCAGCGTCGCTTCACCGAGCTCCTGCCGGGTCGCCTCGACAGGCTGCCGGGTCGCTCCCAAAGGGCAGGCGCGGCGAACGACGTCGGGCTCGAGCCCGCGCCGCCCTAGCGCGGCCGCAGCTAGCTCCCTCAACCAGCGTGGAGGCGCTCAGTCGAAGAAACCGCTGGGCGGAGTCTTCGCGCCCGTGAAATCCGGCCCTTCTTCACGCCAGCCATTGAAGATCTTCTCCCCCATCAGACGGGCAAACCGGGGCTCGTTCGCATAGCGCTCGAACACCTCGGGATACCGCGTATCGCCGCGTCGCTCCTGTGTCGAGAGGTGGGGCCGGCAGAAGTAGACGGCGAGATTGATGCGCGCGCCCGGCAACTCCCGTCGCCAACCGCCGTGCCACGAGTTGCCATGCCAGATCGCGGCATCTCCCGGATTGAGGTCCATGGTCACGGCACCTCGCGGCACCGTCCACTCGAGCGCGTCCAACTCCTTCGGATCGAGCTTCTTCGCCATGATCTGCGGAACGGTTTCATGGCCTGCCATCCAGTTCTCGTGGGCCGTGGGTTGGCGCTGCTTCCGATGGCTGCCCGGGAAGAGCACCAGCGCACCCGCTTCCCGGCTGTAAGGCGTCAGAGCGTAGTTGCAGTTGGCGACCAGGGACGTCTCGGTCATGCCGACCCGAACCCCGTCGGTGTGCACCGACAGAGGCATGCCGCCGGGCCCACGGAAGTGACTGCCCATGGAAGACAGCACACAACTCTCGCCAAGCAGCCAGGTGATCATCGCGAGCGGCTTCGGCTCCAGCAGGATCTCGGGGAAGACCGGATCCTCGAAGATCAGGTAGTGCTGATACGCCATGCCGCTGAAGTCGTCGGACGTGGCCGTGTCGGGATCGACTTGCTTGCCCGTTGTCCTTTCAACACGCCGCAGGATGGCCGCCTTGGCGCGCTCGATCCGGTCTTCGGACAGCACGCCCGGGAGAACCGTGTACCCCTTGGTCTCGAGCTCGAGCAGGTTCTCGTTGAGACCGAGCTCCGCGATACTTGCCAGCACCCGCTCGCGCGCTTCGTCGTCCTTGCCGGTCATGTGGGCGACGACGGGCGAGACCCGCTTCGCACCGCTCCGTTCGGCAGTCGCGCCTCTCATCGCTTGCCTCCGTAACCCGATAGCTAAGCTAGTAGCGAGACGACACTCTACAACTGCTACGGATCGAAGGAAGAGCCAATGAGAGAGAAGTTCGCACCCCTCTTGCTCGCCACTGTCGTGTCCTCCCCGGCAGTCTCGGAATCCCCCAACATCGTCATCCTGCTCGCCGACGACCTCGGCTGGACGGGAACCTCGGTGCAGATGGACGATCGCGTCCCCGGCTCGAAGAGCGATCTCTACCGC
>WTGL01000215.1:23952-25055 GCA_011523565.1 Acidobacteriota bacterium | reverse complement strand
CCTCTGCGGCCCTCCCCTGATGCTCCAGGCCTGCATGAAGATGCTCGACGACCTAGGCGTCGAGCCCGAGAACATCGCCTTCGACGACTTCGGTTAGGAATGCGCGAATGCGCGCGGCCGGCCTGAGGTCGTGGGTGGCACCCGCCAGGCGCGGGTCCGGGGGGAGGGGTCCCAGGTGCCGTTCGCGCTTGGTCGGAAAATGTAAGTGGGTGCGCTCACTGCACTCCGCTCGCTCCGGTTGGATGTCGGTTTCCGCAAGGGGGTCGGCCGTCGCTCGCTCCGAGCCACCTGGGACCCCTCCCCCCGGACCCGCACCTGGCTGGACGACATCTCGCCGCCGAATCGCACCGTATGCACGGAAGTCGTCTCAGTCGAAGCGGGGATGGCTACCAAGCTGGCCAGCGTTAGCCGTCCTCGCCGGTCTCATGATCGGCTGTGGGCAGGCATCCGAAGAGGTGGTGCTGCAGGGGCCGACCATGGGCACCTACTATCGGGTGCGCGCGGTCGCGGACCCCAGTGATCGCGAAGCGATTCGCGGTCTCGTCCAGCAACGACTCGATGCGGTTGACCGCACGATGTCGACCTACCGGGGCGACTCGGAGATCTCTCGCTTCAACCGGCTAGCCAGCGGCGAGTCCCTTGTCCTCTCGGAGGAAACCTGGTCCGTCCTAGGACTTGCCTGGCAGGTGCGCGAGGAGACCGGCGGCGCGTTCGATCCGACTGTGGGTCCGCTGGTCGACGCCTGGGGTTTCGGCGCGCCGGGACGCGACGCGGAGCCAACTCCAGTGGCTGATGATCGTCTGGCCGAGCTGAGAAGGGCGATTGGCGCGATCGAGCTGGTAGCTGAGGACCGGCGAGTACTCAAGCTCGAGAATGGGGCGGCCCTTGACCTGTCCGCGATTGCCAAGGGTTGGGCAACGGATCAGGTCTCCGAAGCCCTCAGCGATGCAGGTTTTGCCAACCACCTCGTCGAGGTCGGCGGCGAGGTGCGCACCGCGGGTCAGAGTCCAGCCGGCGACCCATGGCGCATCGCGATTGAACGACCGCCCGCTCGAGTGAGTGATTCCGGACAAGGACCCGCAACGGAGGAGGCTGCCCAGCCC
>WTGL01000215.1:10726-23942 GCA_011523565.1 Acidobacteriota bacterium | reverse complement strand
ATCACTGGCGACGTCCGGCGACTACCGGAACTACTGGGAACGCGACGGCGTGCGTTACTCCCACACGATCGACCCCCGAACCGCCCGACCGGTTGAACACTCCCTCGCCTCGGCCAGCGTGTTTCACCCAAGCTGCGCCGTCGCCGATGCGTACGCGACCGCCCTCATGGTGCTCGGGCCGGAGGGAGGACTCCGCTGGGCTGACGAGAGAAACGTAGTGGCGTTGCTGTTGGTCTACGGCGAGTCCGGGATCGAAGAACACCCGAGCGCAGCTTTCCGCGACCGATTTGGACCGCTCGACTAGCGGCAGCCCGACGCCGTCCAGCCGGTCCGGGTTTCCGTGGGGAGGGTCCCAGCGGACTCGAAGCGAGCGACGCCCGGCGACCCTCTGCCGACTGACGACGAGCCGGAGCGAGCGTAGTGGAGTGCGCGCAGTCCTCCCATCTTCTCAGGGAGCGCGCACGGCCGCTGGGCCCCTCCCCACGGAGCCCCGGACCAGGCGCGTGCTCTCCTCTGCCCCGCGCCGGTAGACTGGCCTGCGACTCATGGCGCTCCTGTTTCTCACGATCACTGTCATCGCCGCTTCGGTGATTCTCATGGCGGCCGGCGTGCTGCTGGACGGGCGCTGCCTGCGGGGTTCCTGCGGGGGGCCGGATGTGCTCGGGCCCGACGGTGAGCCACTGAGTTGCTCCAACTGCCCGCTGCGCCGTGCGCGGGAGGAAACCTGATCGTCACCGAGGGCGCCGCCGAGCGCCCGATCCAGATCACGCATCACGGGGAATCGCAACCGTTCTCCCGCGGGCTGCTCGCGCGCAGCCTCTACGCCGCCGGACTCGACTTCGATCGGGCCTACCGGCGTGTGGAGCAACTGCAGCGACAGTTGCAGCACGAAGGCACGGCGAGCCTGGAAAAGCGGCGTCTCGCCCGGCGGATCGCCGAACTCCTCGAGGCGGAAGAGGGCACCGACACGGCCGGTCGCTACCGGCTGATCCGGCGCCTGCGGCGGCTGCCCAAACCCCTGATCCTCTACATCGGCGGCGCCGGTGGCACAGGCAAGTCGACGCTGGCCCTCGACCTGGCGCCGCAGCTCCGCATCTACCGGATCAACGCCACCGACACCGTGCGTCAGGTGATGCGGATGGTGTTCGCGCCGGCCATCCTGCCGGCGCTCCACGTCTCGAGCTACGAGGCGGCTACGGACCCTTCCGCCGAACTTGCCGCGGGAACCGCGAATCCACAACTCGCAACGCTCGAAGAGCAGGCGACCAGGGTATGCGTCGGTGTGCGGGCCGTGGTCGAACGGGCGATCGCCGAGAACATCAGCCTCGTCGTCGAGGGGGTTCACCTCCTGCCGGGACTGGTTCCCTTCACCGACCTGGAGGGCGAGGCGTACCAGTTCTTCGTCGTGCTCTCCACCCCGGACGAGGAGGTTCACCGTAGTCACTTTCTGGCTCGTGAGACCTTCGCCGGCCGAAAGTCGAGCCGGCACCTGGATCACTTCACGGTGATTCGCGAACAGCAGGACCGCATCCTGCACCTTGCCGGGGAGACCGATATCCCCATCCTGGACACGACGGACCGGGAACAATCGCTCTCGGCGACCATCGCCCTGCTCGGACAAAACCTCTCCCTGCGACTGCCCTGGCTGACCCAGGCGTCGGTCGAGTCGCTCGGCGAACGTCGCACTCCGGCCCTGCTGCTGGTGATCGACGGACTACCCGACCGGCCCCTGCGTTCGCTCGGTGCGAGGACGCCCCTGGAGGCCGCTCGCACGCCGACTCTCGACCGGCTGGCCAGGGAGGGCGTCTGCGGTCTGGCCGACCCGGTGGCGCCCGGCGTCGTTCCGGATACCGCCTCGGGCAATCTCGCCCTGTTCGCCCAGTCACCGCGGGTGATGACCCGGGGACCGATCGAGGCGCTTGGCGCCGGCCTCAAGCTGAAGGCGGGCACGATCGCCATTCGGGGCAACTTCGCCACCCTCGATGAACGCGGCAGCGTCGTCGACCGCCGCGCCGGCCGCATCCGCGAGGACGCGAAGAAGCTGGCGAAGGCGATCGACAAGCTGGACCTTCCCGCTTCCGATCGGGTCAAGGTGCGCGTGCGGGCGACGACCGAACATCGGCTGGCGATCACCCTGCGCGGAGGAGGACTGACCTCGGCCATCCAGGGCTCCGACCCGGGCGAGGGGGCACCGTCCGGGCCGCCCCTGGCGCCGCGACCCCTTGATCCCAATGACGACAGCGCCGAGCGAACCGCCCGCGTCCTCGCCCTGTTCGAGCAGGAGGCCCGACGGGTCCTCGCCCGGCACCCGGTGAACGAGCAACGTCGGGAGAACGGCAAGCTGGCGGCCAACGCCGTTCTGACGCGCGGCGTCGGCCGGGTCCACCGCCTGCTGCCGCTGGAACCCGGCGGGCTGCCGCTCGAAGCGGCCTGCATCGGCGGCGACCGGACCGTGATGGGCATCGCCTCGGCGCTCGGCGCTTCCGTGATCCGGCGCCGCGGCATGACCGCGAACGTGGACACGGACCTCTCGCTCAAGTTCGACTGCGCCCTGGAGGCGCTCGAGGAGCACGACCTCGTGATGGTCCACGTCAAGGGCGCCGACATCGCCGCCCACGACCGCCGCCCCGACTTGAAGGTCGCCTTCCTGGAACGGCTCGACCGCGAACTGAAGGCCCTGCTCGACCGCCTGGACCGCCCGGTCCGGGTCGCGGTGACGGCCGATCACGCCACCCTGTCCGAACTGGGCGCGCACGGCGCGGATCCCGTGCCAGTACTGATCTGGGGGGAGGGGATCGCACCGGACGGCGTGAGCAGCTACGGCGAGCGCGCCGCGGGAACCGGCAGATTGAATCGCTTCCCGCTCCAGCTCCTGATCGAGCGTCTCTTCGAGCAGCACGGCGGCGAGGCGCCCTGAGTGGCGAAGAAGATCGAGCGCGCGGTCCAGCGCCGCGCGGATCTTGAAGGCGGCCGCGGCTTCGCCTGCGTGGCGCTCGACCGGCCGGCCGATCCCGTCAACGTCGGCCACGTGCTGCGGGCGGCGCTCTGCTTCCAGGCCCGCATGATCATCCTGGGCCAGCCATCGGAGGACATCGATGTCCGGCGGCTGCCGACCGATCCGACCCGCGCCTACCGGCACGTTCCGGTGATCGAGGTGGAGGACCTGCTCGATGCGGCCCCTCGCGACACGGCCCTGATCGCGGTAGAGATCGTCCCGGACGCGATCGCGCTTCCCGATTTCGTTCATCCCGAGCGGGCCTGTTACGTGTTCGGCCCCGAGAGCGGTTCCGTTTCCGAGCGCATCCTGAAGCAGAGCGACCACCGCCTTCGCGTTCCCACCGCGGTATCGCTGAACCTCGGCATGACGGTCGGCGTCGTGCTCTACGACCGTTGCGCCGACCGCTGGCGCAGGAGCCGCGAAGAACGGGGCGACTGAGTCAGCTTTCGCGCGGCGACGTCGCCGGATCGGCAAAGAGGGACAGCAGAGGAAGCCCGAGCCGCTCCCGCACCAGACGGCGCACCAGGCGCTGGCGAAGATCCGGCAGCCTCTGCTCCTCCACTCGCCCCGCCGTCCGCCGCAGCGCTTCGTCGGCGCCCGCCAGTACGGCCTCACGGTCCGCGGCTGCAAGCGAGTCGAACGCCTGCCCGACCAGCTCGAGATCCAACTCGGCCAGCCTCGCCTCGACCTCCGGCGCCGGCCCGTCGAGCGCCAGGAGCCTGCGTCTGGTGGCGTCGACTCCCTGAAGCGAGGAGGGCAGGGCTGCCGCCAGGGAAGCCAGCCTCGCCGGCACATCGATGGCCGATGGCCGCCGACGAACCGGTGGCACCGGCCCCAGCTCCCGATGGACGGCCCACGCCTTCTCCACCGCCAGCCGGCAGTAGCGCAGACTGCTCACCCGCCGCTTCGGCGCGTCCGGTGACGCGGCCGCCCGTTCGGCCCGCCGCGCGAACACTTCGCGGATGCTCTCGAGGACCAGCGAAAGCGGGACGCCGTCCCGCCGCCACCGCCGCGCCAGACGCCAGTCCGCCGGGCTGAGCAGCAGGGGCGCTCCCCGCAGCCTGATGAACTCCTCCTCGATGGCCTCGAAGTAGTCGCGGTCCCCACCCTCGGGATCCGCTCCCGCCGTCACGCCTCGATGACCTCGCCCGACGCGATCGTGCGCAGGCCGGCCGGCGTCTCGAGCCGGAAGCGTCCGCCGTCGTCGAAGCCGGCGAAGCGGCCCGAGACCGTCTCGCCGCCGATCCGGCAGCTCACTTCGTCGCCCTCGCGATGGACGGTGCAGCCACGGTAGGAATCCAGCGTGTACCCCACATCTCCCGCACGACCCAGCTCGCGTTCCAGCGAACTCGCGAGGCGTGCGACGACGGCCGCCCGTGAGGGCGGCCTCCCGGTTTCGAGCGTGATCGATGTCGATGCCGGCGTCGGCAGTTCGCCAGCCGTGCCGAAGTCGTAATTCACGCCGAAACCGACCACCGCCACTGTCTCGCCCCCGCTGCCGACCACCGTCTCGATCAGGACGCCGGCGATCTTGCGGCCGTCGACGAGCACGTCGTTCGGCCACTTCAGGCCCGCTCGGCCGTTGACGAAGTCCGTCAGCGCACGGCAGACGCCGATGCCGGCCAGAAGCGGCAGCGACCCGAGTTGGTCCTCCAGGGGGCCCGCTCCCGCGATCGGCAGCGGCTGCAGCCAGGTGCAGTAGAGACCGCGTCCCGCCGTGCTGACCCACGAGCGGCCCTGTCGACCCCGGCCCGCCGTCTGTTCGAAGGCCACGACCAGGGCCGCCTGCGGCGGCGACTCCTCCTCGAAGAAGCGCTCCGCGAGGGTCTTGACGAAGCGGTTCGTCGAATCGACCGTATCGATCAGTACGAGGTTGCCCGGCAGGCGCGGCGACCAGGCCAGCAGTTCCCCGGTGAACTGGTCGAATGCCTCGAAGCGGTCCGCCATAGGGGCGCGAAGGCTAGCAGCCGCTAGCAGCCGAGCGCCTCGGATACGCGCTGGCGACGCTCCTCCAGTTCGGCGAGGCGCGCGCGGTTGCCCTCGACCACGTGGGCCGGCGCCTTCTCGAGGAATCCGGTATTCGAGAGTCGGCCCCGGGCGCCGGCGATCTCGGCATCGATCTTCCGCAGGTCCCTGACGAGCTTCGTGCGCTCGGACTCGCTCATTGCCGGCGTCTCGACCTCGAAGGCGAGGTTCACTCCCCCGACCCGGTCCCGGACCGACCCGGCGGGACCCCTGCCGGCGGTGACCTGACCGACACCGGCGACGGCTCCAAGCAGGGATGCCTGCTCGACGACGAAGGCGATCAGGTCCCGGTCGCCGTCCTCGACGAAGACGGACATCTTCGCGGCCGTGGGGAGGTTCCGCTCGCGCCGCAGACTCCGGGCGGCCTGAACGACGGCGATCACGACGTCCATGCCCCGCTCGACCTCGTTCGAGACCAGGTCGTCGTCTCGTAGCGGGTAGGCCTGGAGCGCGATGCTCTCCGGCTCCCCGGAGTCCGGCGCCGCGGCTCGCGGCAGGCGCTGCCAGAGCTCCTCCGTCAAGTGCGGCATGACCGGATGCAGCAGCCGCAGGCTCGATTCGATCGCGAACAGAACGGTCTCGGCGACGCGCGGCCTGGCCGCCCTTCCCGAGAGGGCGGGTTTCGCGAACTCGATGTACCAGTCGCAGAGCTCGTGCCAGAAGAAGTGGTAGAGCGCGTTACAGGCGCGGTCGAAACGAAACTCCTCCAGGGCCTCGTTGACCGTGGCCGCGGTGGCGGACAGACGCGAGAGGATCCAACGTTCGGGCGCCGCCAGGTCGTCGCCGCACAACCCGGCAGCCGACACGGGAGTACGCGCTCCCTCCGTGCGCGCCAGCGCAAACCGGACCGCGTTCCAGATCTTGTTGCCGAAGGCACGGTAGCCCGCCATGCGCTCGAGGTCGAGCGGAATGTCGCGTCCCGGAACGTCGAGCACCGCCAGCGTGAAGCGCATCGCGTCGGACCCGTACTCCTCGACCAGATCCATCGGGTCGACCGTGTTGCCCTTCGTCTTCGACATCTTCTCGCCCCGCGCGTCGCGGACCAGACCGGTCAGATGGACGGCGCGGAACGGTACGTCGCCGCAGAAGTGCTGCGAGAGCATGACCATCCGGGCGACCCAGAAGAACAGGATGTCGAAGCCCGTGATCAGGACGTCCGTCGGGTACCAGGTGCGCAGATCCGGGGCATCCCGGTCGGGCCAGCCGAGGGTCGACATCGGCCACAACCCCGACGAGAACCAGGTGTCCAGCACGTCCGGGTCGCGGGTCAGTTCGTCCGTGCCGGCCAATTCCTCGGCCCCCTGGCGGTCCATCGCCACGTAGCAGGTCCCGTCGCGGTCGTACCAGGCCGGAATCCGGTGTCCCCACCAGAGCTGGCGTGAGATGACCCACGGTCGGATGTTGCGCAGCCAGTGCTCCCAGGTCTTGTCCCAGCTATCGGGGATCAGCTCGAGCCGCCCGTCCTCGACGGCGGTGAGCGCCTCCTTCGCCATGCCCGAAACATCGGCGAACCACTGCGGCGACAGCATCGGCTCGATCGGTTCCCCGCTCCGCTGCGAGTGGCCCACGCTATGGACGTGCCGCTCGGTGCCGACCAGGCGCCCCTCCGCTTCGAGCCGCTCGACCACCCGTCGCCGGGCTTCCAGGCGGTCCAGGCCCTCGAAGTCGGCGCCGGCCTCGGCCGTCATCCTCCCGTCCAGGCCGATCACGCGCACACCCGGGAGATCGTGCCTGCGCGCGATCTCGTAGTCGTTCGGGTCGTGGAACGGCGTGACCTTGACCAGTCCGGTGCCGAACTGCGGGTCGACGTACTTGTCGGCGACCAGGCGCAGCCGCCGGCCCAGAATCGGCAGTCGCGCGAAACGACCCGCGAGGTGGCGGTAGCGCTCGTCCTCTGGATGGAAGGCGACTGCGGTATCGCCCAGCATCGTCTCCGGCCGTGTCGTCGCGACGATCAACGGTTCTTCGCGGGCGCCACCGCTGCCTTCCTCCGGCTCCAGGGGATACGCCAGGTGGTAGAGCTTGCCCGCGATCTCACGGTTCTCCACCTCCAGGTCCGACACCGCCGTCTGCAGGACCGGGGACCAGTTGACCATGTGCTCGCCGCGGTAGATCAGGCCCTCGCGGTACAGCTCGACGAAGGCGGTCCGCACCGCGTGCGCGAGGCGTTTGTCCAGCGTGAACCGCTCTCGAGACCAGTCGCAGGATGCCCCCAGGCGCTGCAACTGGCCCCGGATGTTCGAGTGGTACTCGTCCTTCCAGCGCCATACGCGCTCGACGAACTTCTCGCGGCCGAGTTTGATCCGGCTCGATCCCTGTTGCTCCAGGTGCCGCTCGACCATCAACTGGGTCGCGATACCGGCGTGGTCGGTGCCGGGCAGCCAGAGGGCGTTGTCGCCCCGCATTCGCCGCCAGCGGGTCACCAGGTCCTGGAGCGTGCTCTGCAGCGCGTGCCCGATGTGCAGCCTGCCGGTCACGTTCGGCGGCGGGATCAGGATGCAGTAGGGAGCCGCTCCCTGCCGCTCCGGATCCTCCGGGCAGCGGAACAGATCCCGCTCCGCCCACCACGCCTGCCACTTGCCCTCGTAGGACGCCGGGTCGAAGCGCTTCTTCACGGCGGCCCGAGCCGGCGGTTCAGATACTCGATGATTTCGGCAGTGCTCGAGCCCGGAGGAAAGACCTCGTCCACACCGGCCGCCCTGAGACCCTCGATGTCCCGCTCCGGCACGATGCCGCCCGCGAACACGAGGACATCGTCCGCCTCCGCCGCCTGGAGCCCCTCGACGACTTCGGGGAGCAGGGTATTGTGAGCGCCGGAAAGGATGGACAGACCGACGGCCCGGACATCCTCCTGCACGGCCGCGGCGACGATCTGCTCCGGTGTCTTGCGCAAACCGGTGTAGATCACCTCGAAGCCGGCATCCCGCAACGCCCGGGCAACGACCTTCGCGCCCCGGTCGTGGCCGTCGAGCCCCGGCTTGGCGACCAGAATCCGATGCGGGGTCGAAGCGCCGGGACGCGCCGCGCTCACGCGGGTTCCTCCCGCCGCAGGCTGTGCTGGTCCATCTTCTTGTACAGGTTGCTTCGCGGCGTTCCGATCGCCTTGGCGGTCCGGGTCACGTTCCAGCCATGTTCCTCGAGTTTCTTCGCCAGGTAGAGACGTTCCGCAGTTTCCCTGAACTCCCGCAGCGTCGAGACGGCGAGAATAGCCTCCGACAGCTCCCCGCGCTGCGGGCCGGCGAGCCGGAGCACGTCTTCCCGGCCTACCCTGTCGCCCGGTGTCAGGATGAGCAGACGCTCCACCAGGTTCTTCAGTTCGCGCACGTTGCCGCGCCACGGCATCGCCTGCAGTTGCCGCGTCGCCTCCCCGGTCAGGGCCTTGGGCCGGTAGTTGTTCGCCGCCGCGAAGCGCTCGATGAAGTGATCGACCAGGAGCGGCAGGTCGTCCAGTCGCTCCCGCAGCGGCGGCGCGTGAACCGGGACCACGTTGAGCCGGTAAAAGAGGTCCTCACGGAAGCGGCCCTCCTCGATCTCGGCGAGCAGATCCCGGTGGGTCGCCGCCACCACCCGCACATCGACGGTGACCGTGGTGCGGGCACCGACCGGCTCGATCTCACCGCTCTGCAGCGCCCGCAACACCTTCGCCTGGGTGCGGGCCGACATGTCCCCCACCTCGTCCAGGAAGATCGTGCCGCCGTCGGCGGCCGTGAACTTGCCGATCTGGCGGCGCACGGCGCCGGTGAACGCGCCCCTCTCGTGGCCGAACAGCTCGGACTCGATCAGTTCGTCCGGAATCGCGGCGCAGTTGACCTGCACGAGCGGCATGTCGCTGCGCGGGCTGCCGGCGTGAATGGCGCGCGCCACGAGTTCCTTGCCGACGCCGCTCTCACCGGTGATCAGAACGGTGGCCGGAGTCGGCGCGGCGCGCTCGATCACAGCCCGGAGTTCTCGCATCGCGGCGGACTCGCCCACCAACTCGGACGGCGCCCCCCGCAGCAGCCGGTTCTCGTCCTCGAGCCGCTGACGCTCGACGGCGTTTCGCAGCGCCAGGAGCACTCGATCCCGTTCGAGCGGTTTCTCCAGGAAGTCGTAGGCCCCCAGCCGGGTCGCCTCGACCGCGGCGGCGATATCGCCGTGACCGCTGATCATCACGACCGGCATGTCGTGGCCGCGTTCCCGGAGGCGCGAAAGCGTGGCCAGGCCGTCCATTTCGGGCATCTTGATGTCCAGCAGGACGGCCGCCGGCGGCCTGGTCATCACCCGCCGCAGGGCTTCCCTGCCGGTCGACGCCTCCTCGACGCGGTAGCGCTCGAACTCGAGGATCATCCGCAGCGAGCTTCGGATCGACTCCTCGTCGTCGACCACGAGCACCCGAGGGGCCATGGGCGTCAGGGGACTTCGATGACCGAGAAGAATCGCCGGCCGCCGGGAATCACCGCCTCGACTCGGATCAGGTCTCCAGTCTCCAGATCCGCGGCCACCGCCTGCAGGTCGTCCAGATCGCGAATCTCGGCATCGTCGATGCCGGTGATCACGACCCCGGGCTGGAAGCCCCTCTCGGCGAAGATGCTCCGGGCCGAGACATCCGAGACGAACACGCCGCGCTGACTCCGGTCCAGACCCGAACGCTCGCGAAGATTCGCGGTCAACGGCCGCAGCTCGAGACCGAGCCAGTCCATGCCCTCGCCCCGCGCCGGGGCCGGTCTCGAGGAGCCGCTCTCGGCAACCTGCGGCGGACGTTCCTCCAGCAGAACGTCAAGAGTGATCCGCTCGGTGTCGCGGAGGACCTCCAGTTCGACTCGCTCACCAGGCGCCAGCGCCGCGACGTAGTCGATCAGGTCGCGGGTGGCCACGACATCGTGGTCGTCGACGCGCAGGATCACGTCTCCCGATTCGACGCCGGCCTTCTCCGCCGGCGTCTCCCGCCGCACTTCATCCACGAAGGCGCCATGCGGTTCGTCCAGCTCGTAGTAGCGGGCTTCGATGTGCTCCAGGTCGCGGATCTGCACGCCGAGATATCCGCGCCTGACCCTGCCCTCGTCACGCAACTGCGGAAGGACTCCCTCCAGCACGTCGACCGGCACCGCGAAGCCGATGTTCTCGGCCCACGCCATCGCGGTGGCGATGCCGACGACCTCGCCGGCGGTGTTGACCAGCGGACCTCCGGAGTTGCCCCGGTTGATCGCGGCGTCGGTCTGAATGTAGTTCGCAAAGCTCGTGGGTCCGCCCTCGATACCGAAGGAGCGCCCCTTGGCGCTGACCACGCCGACGGTTACGGACGCCTCGAAGCTCAGGGGGCTGCCGATCGCCATGATCCAGTCACCCACCCGCAGCTTGTCCGAGTCTCCGAGCGGCAGGAACGGCAGGTCCTCGTCCACGTCGATCTTGATCAGGGCCAGATCGGTCTCCTGGTCGCGGCCCCGGACCTCGGCCTCGTACTCGCGGCCGTCGAGACGGACCGTGATGTCGTCCGCCTCGTCGATCACGTGGTTGTTCGTCACGATCCAGCCATCGGCAGAGATCAGGAAACCGCTGCCGGCGCCCTGGAGCCGCTGTTCGTCGGGCTCCGGCTCACCTTGCGGCTGGCGCTGGAACGGGTTGCGCCGGAAGAAAAAACCGGGGCCGGAGCTCTCTTCGATCCTCGCGACTTCGACCGTGACCACGGCCGGAAGCACGGCTTCCGCCAGATCGGCAAAGCTCTCGATCGAGGTCCTGGCGTGACGTTCGACCCGCCTCGCCTGTGCGCTGCGGGAGTCTTCCTCCCCGGCCACAGCACTCCGGACGGCCTCTTCCGCCCGCGTCGGTTCGGTGAGATTCAAGCCGCCCGCGATGATCATGCCGAACACCAGGGCGCCGAACACCATCAGGGCGGTAAGGAGGATCTGCTTCTTCGTATTCATCGTCAGGGGTACCTCGCTCGATAGGGAAAGCATACAACCGTACCGGCCCCTCGCTGTCCGAGGGACCGGCCGGCCACCCCCTTCGTGTGCAATCCACCTGCCAACGTTGCGGTTGCCCCGCTCCAGGCATCGGTTGTATAGTGGAGGTCCAACTGCCGGCGCTGTCCCCTTCCGGGACGCGAATCCGCCGAAAACCGGCAGGCGGCTGCTGAGAGTGGGTGCTTCGGCCCGCTCTCTTTTGTTTAGGGACCACTATGGGAACCGCCATCGATTCCGACTTCCTCCGACGCCTCGAGCGTCTCGCGGCAAGCCACTCGTGCGAGTTGCTCGACGCGGCGTTTCGGGGCAGCAGTCTGCGTCTCGTGATCGATCACGCCGACGGCGTCACCCACGAACACTGCGCCGGCGTCTCCAGGGAGGCGTCCGTCCTCCTGGACGCCGAGGACTTCGGCCCCGCCTCCGGCTACGTGCTGGAGGTCACCTCGCCGGGACTCGACCGCGAACTCTACGGCGCGCCCGACTACGAGCGTTTCCGCGGACGGCGGGCCAAGGTCACCTTCACCGATGCCGCGAGCGGAAACCGGCGCACGGTGCGCGGTCTGCTTGAAGGTCTGAGCGCCGAAGCCTCCGGTGTCGCACTGATCCTGGAGGATGACAGCGGCGCGACCGTCCCCTTGACCATCGACAGCATTCACAAGGCCAGACTCCTGGTCGAACTCTGACTCCGGGGAATCCGACAATGGCTCAGCCACACACTCCCGAAGTGAACATCAACGAGGTCCTCAGGCAGGTCGCCCACGAGAAGGACATCGACCTCGACCGGTGGATCGTCGCCCTCGAGGATGCGGTGGCCTCCGCGGCCAAGAAGCAGCACCACATCAAGGAGCCCGTGCGCTCCTACATGGACCGCGAAACCGGTCAGTTCAGCGCGTTCAGTTACCGCGTGGTCGTGGACGAGGTGGAAGACCCGTTCGCCGAATGGACTCTCGAAGAGGCACGCGAGCACAAGGAGGACGCCGAAATCGGCGAGGAGATCGAGTTCCCGATCTCCACCGATGGGCTGGGCCGGATCGCCGCCCAGTCGGCGAAGCAGGTGCTCTACCAGCGGGTCCGGGAAGCCGAGCGGGAGAAGATCTTCGGCGAGTTCGAGAACCGCGTCGGCGAGGTGGTCAACGGCACGGTGAGACGCTTTGAACGCGGCGACATCATCGTCGACCTCGGCCGCACCGAGGCGATCGTCCCCCGCAGCGAACAGTCCCGCCACGAGCGCTACAGCCAGGGCGAACGGATCCGGGGCGTGATCGTCGAGGTGCACAAGCAGCCCAAGGGACCGCAGATCGTGATGTCCCGCACCGATCCGCGCCTGCTGGTCAAGCTGTTCGAGATGGAAGTGCCGGAGATCTACGACGGCACCGTGGTCATCAAGACGGCGGTGCGCGCGCCCGGGGAACGCGCCAAAGTGGCCGTCCTGAGCCGGGAACGCGACGTCGACCCGGTCGGCGCCTGCGTCGGCATGAAGGGGTCGCGCGTGCAGTCGATCATCCGCGAGCTCCGGGGCGAGAAGATCGACATCATCGAGTACTCGGAAGATCAGGTCACCTTCGCGCAGAGCGCGCTGGCGCCGGCACGGATCACCCGCGTCTCGGTGACCCACGAAGGCGCGACGCCGCACCTCGACGTGATCGTCGAGGACGAGCAGCTTTCGCTGGCCATCGGCAAGCGCGGCCAGAACGTGCGCCTCGCCAGTGAACTCATCGGCGCCCGGATCGACATCAAGAGCGAAACGGACGTCAAGGACGAGGTCGCCGATGCCCTGGCGAAGATGCTGAACGTCGACCGCGGCGCGGACGAACTCGACCTCACCGAGATCCCCGGAGTCGACGACGGGCTGGCGCTCGCCCTCTCGGAGGCAGGCTTCGATGGGATCGAGACCCTGGAGAACGCCGGCCTGGAAGCTCTGACCATGGTTCCAGGTGTCGACGAGGCGCTCGCCGCGTCGATCCTCGAATGGACCGCCGAACGCTCGGAATCGACCGAAACCGACGAAGCGGCGGCGGAAGGCGACGGCCCCGCAATGGATGAAGATGACTTCATGGCAGCGCTCAACCGCGTCTTCGAGGAAGAGGCCGGTGGCGCGGACGAGGGCGACGACAAGGACACGGGGGACGGCGCAGCCTAGGGGCGCCTGAGCCGACACGACGCAAGGGGAACCGAGGACTCCATGGCAAAAATCCGGCTCCAGGACCTGGCCAAGCGGATGAACGTGGCCGAACAGGACTTGCTGTTCAAGTTC
>WTGL01000215.1:5297-10716 GCA_011523565.1 Acidobacteriota bacterium | reverse complement strand
GCGCGTCGAAGGAGAAGACGCGATGATCGACACGGACATCATCAAGGCCCTGCTGGAAGGCAAGAAGATCGCCGGTCCCCAACGCGAGGTCATCCTGCGCGATCGCGCGGCGCCCCCCACCGCGCCCCGTCGCCGGCCGATTTCGAGCCTAAGGCCTCCGACCGGACCGATGCGCCCGAACCGGCGGCGGCAGGTCGTCCACAAGCACACGATCCGCACCCTGACGCCAACCGAATCGAAGCCGAAGCCTCCAACCCCCGAGGAGATCGCGGCCAAGGAGATCGCGGCCGAGGAAGCGGCCAGGGCCACGCGCACGCCGACGCCGGAAAGCCGGGACGCTCCGGCGGCGACGCCCCTGGCTCCACCGACCGACGCCGCGGCAGCCCCGCCTGCCCAGGCGCCGGCAACGACGCCAGCCTCGCCATCCGCGGCGACCGCGCCGCCCGCACTGACCGAGACGCCGCCGGAAACTCCGCCGTCGGCTCCACCCACCGTCGATCTGCGCACCCGCCGTGAACGGCAGCAGGAACGTGAGGCCGAGAAGCCGGCCGAGGACGGCCCGCGCCGCACCCTGACGGTCGCCGACGGTCTGCAGGTCCGGGATCTGGCCGAGAAGATGGGGGTCAAGGCGAAGGATCTGCTCAAGGCGCTCTTCGAGCGCGGCGTGATGGCGACCGTGAACCACGTCCTGGAACCGGATCTGGCGGTCGAGATCGCGGAACAGATGGGCTTCGACGCCGTGATCGTCTCCTTCGAAGAGGAGATCCAGCTCGAGCAGGAAGAGGAACTGGGGGCCGGCGGGGACAGCGCGGAGGGTCTGTCGCAGGTCGAGCGACCGCCGATCGTGACGATCATGGGTCACGTCGATCACGGCAAGACCTCTCTGCTTGACGCCATTCGCAAGTCCAGGCTCACCGAAGGCGAGTTCGGCGGCATCACGCAGCACATCGCGGCGTACCAGGTCGAAAACAACGGCGGCCGCATCACCTTCCTCGACACGCCCGGCCACGAGGCCTTCACCCAGCTCCGGGCCCGGGGCGCAAAGGTGACCGACATCGTGGTCCTGGTCGTCGCGGCCGACGATGGCGTCATGCCGCAGACCGTCGAGGCCCTCGACCATGCGCAGTCCGCGTCGGTGCCGATCCTGGTCGCGATCAACAAGATCGACCGGCCGAACGCCAACGTGGACCGCGTCAAGCAGCAGTTGGCGGATCGCGACCTGATGACCGAGGACTGGGGCGGCGACGTGATCGCGGTGCCGATCTCCGCCCTCAAGGGCGAGGGAATCGACGATCTGCTGGAGATGCTCGCCCTGACCGCCGAGGTGGCGGAACTCCGGGCCAATCCGGAACTGCAGGCCCAGGGCGTCGTGATCGAGGCGAGCAAGGAAACCGGCCGCGGCTCGGTGGCCACAGTTCTCGTTCAGAACGGCACGCTTCGCGTCGGCGACGTTTTCGTTTGCGGTTCCACCTGGGGCCGTGTCCGCTCCCTCATGAACGACATGGGCAAGCGGGTCAAGGAGGCGCCACCGTCCATGCCGGTGGAGGTAGCGGGCTTCAACGATCTTCCCGACGCGGGCGATCCGTTCCAGGTGGCGGCCAAGGAGGCGAAGGCGCGCTCGATCGCCGAGTTCCGTCGCGAGGAGAAACGCCGCAGCGAACTCGCCCCCAGCACGGGAGGCGTCTCCCTGGAGAGCCTCTTCGCGAGCCTCAAGGAGGGCGAGGTCAAGGAACTGCCCGTCGTCCTCAAGGCCGACGTCCAGGGCTCGGTCGAGGTGCTGCGGGACACGCTCCAGAAGGTCTCGACGGACAAGGTCAAGGTGCGCGTGATCCGCGCCGCCGTCGGCGCCGTCACCACCCACGATGTGCTCCTGGCATCGGCCGCGGGAGCGATCATCTACGGCTTCAACGTCCGGCCCGAGCGCAACGCCGCCGATCTCGCCGCCAAGGAGGACGTCGAGGTGCGGCTGCACACGGTGATCTACGAGCTGACGGAGGAACTGCTCGCGGCGATGACCGGACTGCTGGAGCCGACCTACCGGGAGGTCTCCATGGGCCGGGCCGAGGTGCGCGAGATCTTCAAGGTGCCGAAGGTCGGCATGGTCGCCGGTTGCCACGTGGTCGCGGGAGTCATCCCGCGCAGCGCGCAGATCCGGCTGGTACGCGACAACGTGGTCGTTCACGAGGGCCGCATCGGCTCCCTGCGCCGGTTCAAGGACGATACGGCCGAAGTGCGGAGCGGCTTCGACTGCGGTATCGGCATCGACCGCTTCCAGGACGTGAAGCCCGGCGATCTGATCGAGGCCTTCGACCACGAGGCCGTCGCGCCTACCCTCTGATCCGGTGAAATCGGTTTCCCAGGCCCGCGCACGCGATCTGCTGCGCCGGGAGTTGACCGACATTCTGCGGCGCGAAGTCCATGATCCCAGGGCGGCTCTCGCCAGCATCGCGGACCTCACGTTGAGCGCGGATCGCAGTCACGCACGGGTCCTGCTCTCGGTGCTCGGCGACGAGGACGAGCGCGAGACGGCGGTCCGGGCGGTGCGCCGGGCGGCCGGCTTCATTCGCGGCCGCCTCGGCCGGCGCCTGCGCCTGAGGCGGACGCCGGAACTCCACTTCGAGCTCTACCGCGGCGCCGAGCACGCCGAGCGGATCGACCAGCTTCTGAGCGAACTGTGAGCGCCCTCAACACCTCCTCCACCGTCCCCGAGGAGTTCCTCGGCACCCTCCTGGGCGGCAGGAGCTTCCTGCTCTCGAGCCACGCCCACCCGGACGGCGACGCCATCGGCTCGGAGGTCGCGCTGGCGCGAATCCTCCAGGCGACCGGACGATCCGCCACGATCTGGAACGTCGATCCGGCGCCGGCCACCTACGATGGCGTCATCGGTGACATCGCGATCCACGTCGGCGGGACGCCGCCGCCCGGCTTTCCCGAGGCGTTCGACCTCGCGGTAGCTCTCGAGTGCCCCCAGCTCGACCGCACCGGCCTGGAGGATGCGCTGCGCCGGCTCGATGTCCTGAACATGGACCATCACCTGGGCAACCGTCTCTACGGTGTCGCCAACTGGGTCGACACGGAGGCGCCGGCCGTGGCCGAGATGGTGCTCCATCTGGCTCACGCCCTCGACGCTCCGGTCGACCCGGCAACGGCGAACGCGCTCTATCTCGGACTCTCGACCGATACCGGCAGTTTCCGGTTCTCCAACGCCACGCCGCGGGCCTTCGAAGCGGCGGCCGAACTCGTCCGGCGCGGCGCCCGCCCGGAGCAGATTGCCGGATGGCTCTACGAATCCCAGCCGCCCGGCGCCGTGCGCCTGCTCGGCGAGGTGCTGGGAACCCTCCAGCTCCACTGCGACGGGCGAATCGCCAGCGTCCGGCTGGAACTGCGGATGTTCGAACGCGCGGGGGCTTCGCCGACGGACTCCGAGGGTCTGATCGACTACCCGCGGTCGATTCGGGGCGTCGAAGCGGTGGTGCTGTTTCGGGAACGCCCCGAGGGAGACGTCAAGGTCTCCCTGCGCAGCCGCGGCGGAATCGACGTCGGCGCGATCGCCAGCCGGCGCGGCGGCGGCGGCCACAGGAACGCCGCCGGCTGCCTGATCGACACCGCGACGGATGAGACCGCGGTGATCGCCGAACTGGCGGCCGCGGTCGAGGCGAACGGGGACGATCTCGCGCGTCCTGCCACGGCTTGTGAGGATGCGAGATGATCCCGGGGCCCGGCCGCCACGGACTGCTCCTGGTCGACAAGCAGCCGGGAGGCACTTCACACGATGTCGTGCAGGCGGCGCGGCGCGCCCTCGGTGAACGGAAGGTCGGTCACTGCGGCACCCTCGACCCGAACGCGACCGGCCTCCTGCTACTGACGGTCGGGCGCAGCACCCGTCTGACGCGGTTCCTGATCGGCGCCCCCAAGGTCTACGAGGGCGAGATCCGGTTCGGCATCGCAACCGACACCTACGATGCGGCGGGCGAGGTGACCCTCGAGGGCAGCACCGCCGATCTGACCCACGAGCAGGTCGTCGAAGCGATGCGCCGTTTCGAAGGCCCGCAGCACCAGTTGCCGCCACCCTACTCGGCGAAGAAGATCGGCGGCCGCAAGTACTACGAGCTCGCGCGGCGCGGGCAGGAGTTCGAGCGCGAAGGGAAGGACGTCGAGATCTTTCAGTTCGAGGCGACCGGCCAGCTCGGAACTCCCGGCCCCGACCGGATCCCGTTCCGGCTGAGCTGTGCCGCGGGCGCCTATGCGCGCTCGCTTGCCCACGACGTGGGCGAGCAACTCGGCTGCGGCGGGCATCTTGCGACGCTGCGCCGCCTTCGCATCGGCTCCTTCGAAGTCGAAGGGGCGCTCGATTCGGGTCGGCTCGAGGCAGTCCAGCGGGGCGACGAACCGCTGTCCGCCACCGATCTGGGAGTCGCGTGGGTGCCGTTCGACGACATTCCCCTGCCCTTTTCCCGCGTCATGGTGGACGCGACCCAGGAGCGCCGCATCGCGCACGGACAGTCCGTGCTGGCGCCCGGCAGCGACGCCGAGGAGGGGGACTGGGTTCAGATCGCGAACAACCGCGGCCGGTTTCTCGCCGTGGGCGCGGTGGCCGAGCGGATCGGCGACCGCGGCCTGGCTGTCGTGCAGCCGAAGATCGTCTTCAACTGAGGCCGCCAAACCCCTCGCAGGCCTGGAGTTCGGCCCCAGAGCCCAGCTCACGGACAACGAGGCGGGCCGTGCTACACTCCGCGCCGCGAAAGGACAGAGGAACGACGAAGGAACCGAAAGAAGGCAACACAGGAAACCAGCCAGAACCAAGACCAGCAAGAGTCAGCGAGGAATCAGCGAGTGCCACAGACAGCCGAAATGAAGGACCAGATCATCCGTGACTTCCGTCTCCACGAGACGGACACGGGTTCCCCTGAAGTCCAGGTCGCGCTCCTGACGAACCGCATCAACGAACTCACCGAGCACTTCAAGGTCCACAAGCAGGATCATCATGGCCGGCGCGGCCTGCTGAAGTTGGTCGGGCGCCGCCGTCGGCTGCTCGGCTACCTCCGCAACCAGAGCTTCGAGCGCTACCGGGCGACGATCGAGCGCCTCGGAATCCGCAGGTAGCACCAGAGCCCGGAGCCGCCAGGCGGTTCCGCCTCTCCCCGACCGGCCGTTTCACCGACCAGGTGAGTTCGGATCCAGCGATGGATCCGTTTGGCCGACGTGAGGCACCTGCCCGCCGCTACAAGTCGCCGGGCGCAACCACAGAGCAAGGAAGACAAGAGAACAAGCAATGAAGTTCACCAAGAACATCCCGATCGGGAACTCCACCATGACCCTGGAATCCGGGCGCCTGGCCAAACAGGCGAACGGTTCCTGCACCGTACAGCTCGGCGAGACGATCGTGCTGACCACCGCCTGCATGGCGCCCGACAGCACA
>WTGL01000215.1:3861-5287 GCA_011523565.1 Acidobacteriota bacterium | reverse complement strand
CGAGTACACCTCGGCGGCCGGGAGGATTCCGGGGGGCTTCTTCAAGCGCGAGGGTCGACCCTCCGAGAAGGAGATCATCACCTGCCGCCTGATCGATCGGCCGCTGCGGCCGCTCTTCCCGCCGGGATACCTCTACGAGACCCAGATCATCTCCTTCGTCCTGTCGGCAGATCAGGAGAACGACCCGGACATCCTCGCGATCAACGGTGCGTCGACGGCGCTCGTGCTCTCCGACATCCCTTTCTACTCCCCGGTGGGCGCGGTGCGCGTCGGACTGATCGACGACGAGATCGTGTTCAACCCGACAGGCGCCGAGCGTGACGTCTCCGACCTCGACCTGATCGTGGTCGGCACCGAGGAAGCCGTGACGATGGTCGAGGCCGGAGCCAACCAGCTCGACGAGAGCGTGATCCTCGACTGCATCTTCGCGGGCCACCAGGAACTGCAGAAGGTCGTTCGCGCGCAGCGGGACCTGTTCCGCGAGATGAACCTCGAGAAGCCCGACTGGAAGGCCCCGGAGGCCTACACGGCCGAGTTCCAGCAGGAGGTTGAAAGCGCCATCTGGAACGACTTCACCGCCGCGCTCAACACGCCCGCGAAGTTCGAGCGCCGCGATGCGGTGAAGGCCATAGTCGACGGCTTCATCGAGCAGCTTCCCGAGGAGGACGAGCGGCGCGCACAGGTCGGCAAGATCGTCAGCGAACTCGAGGACAAGGCGCTCCGCGAGATCGTGATGACGCAGGGCAAGCGCTTCGACAACCGCGCGCTCGACGAGATCCGGGCGCTCGACTGCGACACGGGGCTCCTTCCCCGGGTCCACGGATCGGCGCTCTTCACACGTGGCGAGACCCAGGCTCTCGCCTCGGTCACGCTCGGCACCCGCCGCGACGCGCAGATCATCGAGGAGTACGAAGGTGAAACCCACCAGAAGTTCCTCCTCCACTACAACTTCCCGCCCTTCTCGGTGGGCGAGGTCCGGTTCCTGCGCGGTTCCAGCCGGCGAGAGATCGGCCACGGCGTTCTGGCCCGACGCGCCCTGGTCCCCGTGCTGCCGACCGAAGACGATTTCCCCTACACGGTCCGCGTGGTCTCGGAGATCCTGGAATCGAACGGTTCCTCGTCGATGGCGACCGTTTGCGCCGGTTCGCTGGCGCTGTTCGACGCGGGCGTGCCCATGCTGGCCCCGGTAGCCGGGGTGGCCATGGGCCTAGTCAAGGACGGCGAGGACTTCGCCGTCCTCAGCGACATCGCCGGCCAGGAGGACCACCACGGCGACATGGACTTTAAGGTCGCCGGCACCCGCGGCGGGATCACCGCCCTGCAGATGGACATCAAGATCACCGGAGTAACCCGCGAGATCATGGGCCAGGCGCTGACCCAGGCACGGGCGGGCCGGCTGCACATCCTCGACCACATGGCCTCCGAG
>WTGL01000215.1:467-3851 GCA_011523565.1 Acidobacteriota bacterium | reverse complement strand
GGAAATGTCCGAGTACGCTCCGCGCCTGCACGTGATGATGGTCGCCCGCGACCGCATTCGCGACGTGATCGGACCGGGCGGCAAGACGATCCGCGGCATCACCGAGGAGACCGGCTGCCAGGTCGACATCGAGGACGATGGCCGTGTCGTGGTCGCCTCGCCGAACTCCACCGCGGCGGATCGGGCGATCGCGATGATCGAACGCCTGACCGAGGTACCGGAGGTCGACAAGGTCTACACCGGCCAGGTGCGACGGGTCGAACCATTCGGCGCGTTCGTCGAGATCCTCCCCGGTACGGACGGCCTGGTCCACATCAGCGAACTCGCCCCCTACCGGGTCGGCGAGATCGGGGACCTGGTCACCGAGGGTGACGAGATGACGGTCAAGGTGATCGACATCGATCCCTCGGGCAAGGTGCGACTGTCACGGAAGGCCGTGATCATGGATGCTCCGGACTTCGATCCCAAGGACTATGAAGGCATGGGCGTCCCGGCGCCGGCCGGCGGCGACCGCAGGGGCGGTCCCGGCGGTCGCGGGGGACGAGGCGGCCCGCGCGGACGCGGCGGCCGCGGTGGTCCCGGCGGACGCGGCGGCCGTGGTGGTCCCGGCGGCCGCGGTGGACGCGGCCGCGGCCCACGGTCGGGAGGCGGGCGCGGTCCGCGCCGCGACTAGGTCGGCCGGCCGACACCGGCCAACCGTTCAGTCGGCGGCGGCGAGGGCCGCACGATAGACCGCCCGGAAGGGGACTTCCCTCTCCCGGGCGATCCGTCGTACGTCCTCGTACTCCGGAGCCGCTCCCAGGGAGCGACCGCCGACCGCCGCCGTCTTGACCCGAACCTCACCAAAGGGCGTCTTGACCGGGACGACGCTCCGTTCGGCCTCCAGCCGATCGACGACCGTCCGCCGGCAACCCAGGGACCCGGTTTCGAGTAGCAGCCGCTCGGCGAGATCCGATGCCCGTTCAGGGCGGCAGATCAGGGTGACGGCCACGCCCGGACGCGACTTCTTCATCTGCACCGGGGTGGCGAAGACATCGAGCGCTCCGGCCTCGAGCAGCGTTTCCGCCGCGTAGCCGATCGCCTCGCCGGTCGCGTCGTCCACCTGGCATTCCAGCACCGCGACGCGGCTCCAGGGCGAGGCGGCCGTCATCCTGGTCGCCAGTTGGATACGCAGCGCGTTCGGCCGATCGGCGACTTCCCTGCTACCCAGCCCGACGCCCGTGTCCTCGATGCGGCGGGGGCTGTCGGCCGCCGACGGCTCGAAGGAATCCACGAACTCGCGCAGGATCGCGGCGCCGGTCGGCGTCGTCATCTCGCCCTCCACCCCGCCGGTACTGATCGGCATGCCCTGAAGCAGCAGGGCGGTCGCCGGCGCCGGTACGGGCATCACGCCGTGGCGCGTCCGGACCGTCCCGCTACCCACCACCACGGTGGAACAGGACACCCTCGCCGGGGCGAAGTGCTCGAGCGCGAGCGCGGCGCCGACCAGATCGACGATCGAGTCGTCCGCGCCGACTTCGTGGAAGTGCACCTCGTCCACACCGACCCCGTGAACGCTCGCTTCCGCCTCCCCGAGGCGGCTGAAGAGCGCCGACGCCCGTTCTCTCGTGCCCGCCACGAGACCGCTCCGCTCGATCATGCGGAGGATCGTGGACAGGTTGCGATGCGAGGCGCCCGCGCCACCGCGTCCTTCCACCGGCCGGCCACGGCGCAGCACGCTGAAGCGCATGCCCGCCAGCGACCCGCGTTTCGCGCGCCGCACCCGCAACTCGACGCCGGAAAGGCCCAGCCGCTCGACCATCTCGTCGAGCAGGGCCACCGGCAACCCTAAGTCCAGGCAGGCGCCCAGAAACATGTCACCCGAGATGCCGCTGGCACAGTCCATGTGGAGCAGGTCGGGGCCTCCAGCAGCCATCGGAGGCACCCTAGCAGCGTTCGCAGCCGTCAGGCTGCGCTGACGCGCATGGAACTGGCCGCTCAGTGGGTGCGCCGGCGTCCCCGCCAGCGCAACCGCCTGCCGCTACAGGAATCCCCTTTCCCGCATCGAGACCCAGCGGCCGCCGCCGGCCAGAATCAGGTGATCGACGAGTTCGACTCCAACCGAGGCCCCGGCCCGGGCCAGTCTGCGGGTGAAGGCGATGTCCTCCCGGCTCGGATCCGGATCGCCGCTGGGATGGTTGTGGAAGATCGCCGCCGCCGTCGCACCGAGTCGCAGGGCCTCCTTCAGGATCACCCGCGGCTCGACCGAAGTGCGGTCGAGAGCACCGACGAAATGCTCCCTCTCGCTGATCACGCGGCCCCGGACATCCACGTAGATCGCGCCCATCACCTCCTGGTCGCGACGCGCGTACCGCAGGTTCAGGTAGCGCGCGACGCCGACCACGTCGCCAAGGGGTCTTCTCTGCGGGAGCTGGGCCTTGGCCAGACGCCGGGCCAGCTCCACGGCCGCGAGAACCGTCGCCGCCTTGGCGTCTCCGAGCCCCTTGCGGCGCAGCGACGGCAGGTCGTGTTCAACCAGCAGCGCGAGCGCAGGCAGGCCGCCGAGCCCGCGTCCCTCGTCGTAGAGCAGGTCGTAGGCGAGATCGAGCACCGAGCAGCCCCGGTGCCCGGTCCGCAGGAGAATCGCGATCAGTTCGCAATCGGTCAAGACGCCCGCTCCGTGCGCCAGCAAACGCTCGCGCGGACGCTGCCCCGAAGGCATCTCCCGCAACGTGCTGCGGAGCGGTCGGTCCTGTCTTGCCATCGCGACTCCTCTGTGGACATCGACGAATTGACGGCCGTCCAGTTCTCGTCGGCACGGAGGCCGCAGTCACTCCGCCTGTCCCTCCGGCTACAGTGTCCATTCCGTGCCGTTGCCCGACGCCGAACTTCCGCTGTTCCTTGCCTCCGAGGCCCTGCCGGGCGAAGCGTCCGTCACCGTCCTGCCGGTGCCTTACGAACGCACGACGTCGTGGGGCCGGGGTGCGGAACATGGACCGGCCGCCCTGCTGCGTGCCTCCCGCTACGTCGAGCTCTACGACGAGGAGCTCCGGCTGGAACCCTTCCGCATCGGCATCGAGACCCTGCCGCCGGTCGATGTCGAGGGGTCGGAGGACGCGGCGCTCCGGCGCATCAGCGCTTCGGCCCGGGCCGTGATCGAACGCGGCCGTTTCCTCGCCGCGATCGGCGGCGAACACACGGTCACGCCCGCCCTGGTGCGCGGTGCGCGGGACGCCGCCGAGCGGGATCTGGGAGTCGTCCAGTTCGACGCCCACGCGGATCTCCGTCAGACTTACGGCGGCACCGCCTGGAACCATGCCTGCGCCATGAGCCGCGTGCTGGATCTCGGTTTGCCGACGCTGGCCGTCGGCATCCGTTCGCTGACCCGACCGGAAGCCGACCGGA
>WTGL01000215.1:0-457 GCA_011523565.1 Acidobacteriota bacterium | reverse complement strand
ACTGGCGCTGCTGCGGCGTTTGTTCGAGCGCAAGCGAGTGATCGCGATGGACGTCGTCGAACTGGCGCCGATCCCGGACAATCCCGCCAGCGACTTCACCGCCGCCACGCTGCTCTACAAGTGCATCGGCTACCGCTTCCGGCGGGAGCTGGCCGGCATGCCCGGCACCTGAGCCCATCAGACGCCGATCAGGCCGCCCGCGACGTAGACCCAGAACACGATCAGCACCAGGCCGATCACGTTCAGCCACACGCCCGCCCGGACCATCTGCGGGATGGTGATCTCCCCGGAGCCGAAGACGATCGCGTTCGGCGGCGTCGCCACCGGCATCATGAAGGCGCAGCTAGCCGCCAGCGTGGCGGGGACGATCAGCAGCAGGGGATCGACGTCGAGGACGGCAGCAGTCGCCGCCAGGATCGGCAGGAACGTGACCGTCGTCGCCGTGTTGCTCGTCACC
>WTGL01000224.1:2153-3753 GCA_011523565.1 Acidobacteriota bacterium | reverse complement strand
CCGCAATCCTGGGGTTCGGGCGCGGCTCGAGGAGGAAGTGGATCGCGTCGCCGGCGACCGGCCGCTCTGTGCCGAGGACCTCGAGCGGCTCCCTTACGCCGAGGCCGTCTTGGGCGAGCTGCTTCGTCTTCAGCCTGCGGCACCGCTTCTGGTCCCCCGCAGGGCGGTGCGGGACACGTCGCTCGGCGGCTACTTCATACCCAAGGGCACTCTGGTCGAGGTCGTCACGCGCGTGATGCACCGCCGGGTCGACTACTGGGAGGAAGGCGAAGAGTTCAGGCCTGAGCGCTGGCTGGAGGGACAGGCGTGCCCGCGGGGGGTCTACCTGCCGTTCGGCCTGGAGCCCAGAGGCTGCAGGGGCGTGCCCCTGGGCATGGCCGTCCTCGTGTCCGGACTGGCCGCTCTGGTTCGGAAATGGCGATTGGAACCGGAAACGGACGAGTTGCCGGCCGACGGCCTGGAGGTCGGGATCCTGAGCAGTCCCATCCGCACCAGGGTGGTGTCCCGAAGAGCCGCTTAGCGTAAATCGGCAAGCGAACAGGTACCCGCCTCTGTGGCATCATCGGCGGCTGTTCCCGAACAGCGGTCGAAGGAGACAGGCATGGGCAGGTATGGTCTGACGGACGAGGTGGTCGAACTCCGCGAACGGATGCGGGAGTTCATCGACGGCGAGGTGATCCCGGCCGAACCGGAGTTGGAGTCCGAGTCCGGAGAGGACCGCACCCGTGGCCGGATGGCCGAGCTCAAGGCGCTCGCCAAGCAGCGGGGCCTGTGGGCCCTGGGTCATCCGGCGGAGATCGGCGGCGGCGGGCTGCCGCTCATGCCCTTCGTCTACCTGAACGAGATCATCGGCCGTTCGCACTACGGCCAGATCGCCGTCGGCTCCGCGTCGATGCAGGACTCGATCATGCTCCACCTGTACGCCAGCGACGAGCAGAGGGAGCGCTGGCTCAAGCCGCTGGTGGCGGGCGACATCTACCCGTCCGTCGGCCTCACGGAACCGGAGGTAGCCGGCTCCGATCCGACCCTGATGCAGACCCGGGCCGTGCTCGACGGCGACGACTGGGTGATCAACGGGCACAAGTGGTTCACCAGCGGCGCCAGCCGGGCCGCGTTCACGACCTGCTTCGCCCTGACCGAGCCCGAAGCCCAGGGACACCGCAAGTTCTCGTCGATCATCGTGCCGACGGACACGCCGGGCTACGAGATCGTGCGCGCGGTGCCCACGATGGGTACCACGTCCGGCCAGCACTGCGAGGTGCGCTACAACGACGTCCGGGTGCCGAAGGACAACCTGCTCGGCGGCCGCGGCGAGGGCTTCGTCATCGCCCAGAGGCGCTTGGGCCCGGGCCGGATCTTCCACTGCATGAGGTGGCTGGGCCAGGCCCAGCGGGCTTTCGAGCTGATGTGCGACCGGGCCAAGTCGCGCTGGGCGCACGGCTCGTACCTGTCGGAGAAGGGCGAGATCCAGCGCTACGTTGCCGAGTCGGCGGCCGAGATCCAGGCCGCCCGGCTGATGACCCTGGACGCCGCCGAGGCGATGGACCGGGGCGAGCAGGCGCGGGTCGAGATCTCGCTGATCAAGTTCTGGGGCGCGCGG
>WTGL01000224.1:1322-2143 GCA_011523565.1 Acidobacteriota bacterium | reverse complement strand
CACGCCGCTCGAGAAGATGTACCGCGAGGCGCGCTACGCGCGGCTCTACGACGGCCCGGACGAGGTGCACCGCATGGTGGTGGCGCGGCGCATCCTCCGCGATCCGCTGGGCCGGGTGCCGTGGGGCACGTTGGGCGGTGGCGAGAACTAGCGGAATCCCGGCACTGGGGTCGCAGGCGTTTCTCGCGGCGGTGAGTCTTGCTGCTCTTGGAGCAGGTTGCGTGAATCCGCCGCCCATAGCGGCGCAACTACGCGCCGCTGCCGCCGCGGTCGAGATCACGCCGCCGGCCGGCTCCCTGCTTTACGGCTACGGCGCCCGCGGAACGAACCGGTCGGAGGGAGTCCACGACGCGCTCTACGCGCGGGCCCTCGTGCTCGACGCGGGCGGCGAGACGGTCGCGCTCGTGACGCTCGATCTCGGCTCGATCCGCAAGAAGAACACCTTGGCCGTACGGCAGGCGATCCTGGATGCCGCCGGCTTCGACCACGTTCTGCTGAACGCTTCCCACACGCATTCCGCGCCGCTGTTCGAGGCGGACTTCCCGAGCGCCGGGAGTCCGTGGGTCGAGGAACTGGAGCGGAAGATCGTTGACGTCATCCTTGAGGCCCACGCCGCCCTCCGCCCGGCGCGGGTCGCGGTGGGCTGGGGCCGCGCGAGCGAGGGGCATAACCGACGTCGCGTGCTTGCAGACGGCAGTGTCGAGATGTTCTGGCGCAACCGCGAGCGCCTGCCGACCGCGCCGCTCGACGAGTCCGTGGGCGTGCTCGCGGTCGACGGCGCGGACGGCGAACCGATCGCCACGGTGGTCAACTTCGCCGTA
>WTGL01000224.1:0-1312 GCA_011523565.1 Acidobacteriota bacterium | reverse complement strand
CCGATGCTCCTGCAGGGCGCCGCCGGCGACATCAACCCGTTCTGGGACAAGACGTCGCCCGCGGAAGGGGGCTTCGAGCAGGTCCGGATGGCGGGAGAGCGGCTGGGTCAGGAGGTGCTCCGGGTCCGGGCCGACCTGGCCGCGGCGGCCGCGTTCCACGATCCGGCGAACCTGTCGGTGAGGCGCCATCTGGTGACGCTCGATCCGCGCTGGGACCTCGAATCTCCGGTGGTCGAGGAGGGTTTCCGGCGCCACGGGCTGGAGGCGTCCCTTCAGAGGTACCGCGCGCGCTTCCCCCGCGAACGGGAGGCCGAGGTGAACACGCTGGTCCTCGGCGAGCGCGGCGCAGGCCAGTTCGCCCTCGCCACCTTCCCGGGTGAGTTCTTCGTCGAACACCAGCTACACCTGCGGGCTGAGGCCCAGGTGCCTCACGTCTTCTTCGCCGGCTACACGAACGGCGAACTCGCCTACTTCCCGACCATCGCGGCAGCCGCCCAGGGCGGCTACGGCGGCAGGGAAGCTACGATCGTCGAGGTCGGCGCCGGCGAGAAGCTGGTCGATCTGGCCGCGATCTCGATCCTCGAACAGGCCGGTTGGCTGCACGACGCGCCACCTTGAGGCTAAGCCGCTCCGACCCGAATCGCCCTTCCAGGAGGCTTCGTCATGACATCTCTCGCCCGTTTCCCGGTCCGTGGACTCCTTGTGCCAGCCGCCCTCGTCGCGTTCGCCGTTCTCGGCTGCGCGGCCGGCAACGAACCGCCCGCGCGCCAGCCGGCGGTCTACAGCGCCGCCGCGTTCCACAACACGACGTCCTACGGCGGCGCCTCGTTCTCGGCCGACGAGAGCCGGCTCCTGATCTCGAGCGACATGACTGGCGTCTGGGCCGTGTACAGCCTGCCCGTCGCGGGCGGTGAGCCGAGGCAACTGACCGACAGCGCCGGCCCTGTGTTCGCGCAGAGCTACTTTCCGGACGATGACCGTTTCCTCTACACGGGCGACGAGGGCGGCAACGAGCTGAACCACCTGTACGTGGGGTCCGACGGTGCCGGGGACGTCCCCGAGGGCGCGGTGGACCTGACGCCGGGAGACAACGTACGGGCGTCCTTCGTCGGCTGGCGGAGCGACGGCGAGGCGTTCTTCGTTCAGACCAACGAGCGCACGCCGTTCGCCATGGACCTCTATCGCTACAGCGTGCCGCCGCCTGGGACCTGGGACTTCGAGCGTGAGCTCGTGTTCGAGAACGACGGCACCTTCAGCATCGGCGACGTCAGCGACGACGGCCGCTGGCTGGCGCTCGACAAACTGACGAGCA